>BNZF01000036.1 GCA_026000865.1 Clostridia bacterium | reverse complement strand
GCTGGGTCGTCGAGCGAACTTTTGCTTGGGTGAATAATTCGCGCAGGCTTTCAAAGGATTACGAAATCTCGACCGATTGCGCCGAAACAATGTTCATTATCGCCCATTTTAATACCCTCTTAAAGCGATTTTAGGCTATTGGTACGGGTACTTATAACGCACAGCTCGCAACTGCTGAAAAAGAGGACATTATCCTAAACGTGTCTGATTATGGCGTTGATGGTATTCCGTGCATTCGCGCTGACATCGGCACTGGACGTTACGAGGCTTATTTAGCTGTTGTTCCCGGCGAATTTCTGTCGAACGCATATAGAAAACTGGGGCCTCGTTTATTGGAGCGCAATGTCCGTTCGTTTCTGCAACTTCGCGGCGGTGTAAACAAAGGGATTCGCGGCACAATTCTCAACGAACGTGAGAACTTCTTCTCCTATAACAACGGGATATCAACAACCGCCAAAAGCGTTACGATTGAAGAATTACCAGACAAAGGGCGTTGTATAACATCATTTACGGATTTCCAAATAATCAATGGCGGGCAAACCACAGCCTCACTGGCTTCTGCAAGTATAAAAGATGATGCGCCGCTTGACGGAATTTTTGTGCAAATGAAACTAACGGTTATCCTTGACGAGGGTATAGAAGGCGACGAATTCATAAGAAAAACCTCGCAGTATGCCAATAGCCAAAACAAAGTTACTGCCGCTGATTTGGTTTCGAATCACGAATTTTATTTGCGCATGGAAGAGTTTTCTCGAAAACTTTATGCACCATCATCACGCGGCTCGACATATCAGACAAGGTGGTTCTTTGAACGGTCTCGCGGGCAATATGAACAGCCAAAAATGAAAATGACGAAAAGCGAACGTGGCTCGTATGAGCGTGTTAATCCTAATAGTCAACGATTTGACAAGAAAGACTTAGCCCGATACCTAAACTCTGCTGCGATGTTACCATATAATGTTGCATGGGGCGGCGAGGTCAACTCTGTGCGTTTTCAGGCAGAAATGGAAAAGACGTGGAAACAAGACAAGTCGATTTTCAACGAATCATATTTTCGTGATTTAATTGCAAAAGCGATTATTTTCTCAACCACACGCAAAACTATATTGCACCAAGATTGGTACAAAGAGCGAACAGGCTATCTTATACAGAACGTCACATATGCTTTTGCAAAGCTGATATTTGAAGTTCAAAAACTCGGCAAATTTATGAATTATCGCTATATTTGGGACAAGCAAGAATTGCCGGACTTTTTGGTTGCCGATATTATTAATGTTGCGTTTATTACTCGTGAGGTTTTCTTCCGACCTAATGTCGGAAACGTTGAAACCTTTTGTAAAAAACAAGACTGTTGGGACGGGTTCTAAATCTTTTCAATGTCAATAACATCAAGCTCTACCTTATATGTCTTTCCTTTAATCTCAACATCATCCCAGTCAATGCTTTTTACACGTTTGCTAAGTTGATTTGTGCTGATTATGAACAGATGTATTTTATAAATATCATCGACGCTATTACGAATACTAAGACCGAGCTGAACAGCAGGATTTGATTGCTCGCCATTGTCAAAATATCCCTTGACTGCATTCTCGACAAAGTTTATCATCTGTGCACTATGGGTGTTTATATCCGTGTTAGTGATGTTTTCGATTTCAATATCGTTAAAATCTGCGTAAAGTAAATTTATTGTGTTGGTGGATAATTCAAGAGTACCAGCATGAATAAGCATACTCTTAAAAGCCCGTGTCCCGGTCGGCACAGAGAAATGGCATTGTTCAATTGAAGATAACAACGACCAGTCGCTGACCATAATATCGGCAACCAAATCAATAAAAACTTCATAGGCATATCGTTCTTCTTCAATAGCGGTTGCTTTAATTTGGTTGAGATAGTATTCTCTGTATTCCACCAAGTCCATTTGTTTACTCCTCCTTAAATCGTTCTAAAGAGTTTATTATCAATTTGTAGCTAACCTTGCAGATTTCCTTATGCTTAATATCTTCTTCAATTAATCGCGGGAATCCATCAGTAACTAAATAAAATTGCACTGATACGACATTAAACTTTTCCGCACAACACTCATCGCTTAAGCTTATCCCATAAGTGAGGATTTTCCCAAGGAAAAGTTCTTTTGTTTCATCAAGCTCAATTTTCTGAAGTATGGAATGAAACAACTCTCCGATACTTGATTTTCCGTTCGTATAGACGGGCGACATTGTTTCCAATCGTATTATCACAAGATGTCCGGTCGTTTCCGAGGATAATTGTGAGACAGATGATATTTTCACGCTTACCGACGATGTCGTTATCGCTTTTATCTCAAACCAGTCTGTATCTTTCGAGAAATCTTTCGCCGTGCCGTCAGTTCCGCTCCATGATGAAACGGCTTCGTCAATGCCATATTTTTCAGAAACAATAGTGTCAAGAAAATATAGTTCTCCAAACAATCCTTTTATCAGTTCTGCCGAGATGCCATTATTGCTTTTTTTGAACATTGATTTCCAAATGTGAAATCTGTTTTTAAGGTAGATGAGTGCCTTTTTCTCGTCGTTCAAGCCATCTACAGCGGCAACCAAATCACTGCAAAATGAGTAAAACACTTGCTTTGCGGTAGATTCAAGCAAATCGAAATTCGTCCAGTAAACTTTGTCTGTTTCTTTGCCCTGCACCACTTTTAACAATTTTGTGGAATCCATTTTAGGTGGTGATACAGACGACATAAATGAAAGTCGAAGATTGCCTTCATTGCTTAATCCATAGTAAACTTTTATAATAGAGTTTACCTCTATCATTTTTTGCGTACCCATCTCGTTAGAGATACTTTCAAAAACGTCTTTGCCAAAATTATTCATCACTTAATTCCTCCTCGTCAAAGTTCTCATCACCTGCATATTCTTCGTTAGCCTTTATGAGGTTGCCCCTATACGTTAATCGTAACTTTGCCTCTTTTTCCGGAAAGCCTATTGCTAAGCCAACGAGTAAATCTGAACCAAACGCTTCCTTAACCGCCACACAACGGTCTCTCTCGACGAGCGGTTTGATGTCACCAATTTTAAGGTCAATGTAGTAAACTACAAGCAATGGTTTATCCCGGAGTTTCAGCCAATCACGTGCGCTCAACTGATTTGGCGACTTGCCGCTACGGCGAGGTTTTTTCTCCGACAGTATTTTTTGTTTTTGCTCTTCTGTTATCGATACTCCACTGTCAAAGATACCGGGGTCGAGGATTCTGTTATTTAAACCACCCATACGGATATAATTCTCATCGGCATCTCTTAACTTAAAAGTACGCTCTGGTGCTGGAATAGACGCACCTCGAATGGGCACTCTTGAGACAGAATCACCGGAAGCAATTACAACATCCCATAAGGGGAACACCTTGCTGCCCTCAGTATACTCCGCCAAATTTTCGCAGTTGAATGCTTGATTAACTCCACGTCCGCTGGGTATAGCTAATTTGCGCAACAAGGCGGCTATGTCGGCATTTGAAACATCACTCATCATATATCGCGAACCGTTCATTGAAAACGGATGCCCCATACCTTGTTGTTCGTTGAAAAAAGTTTCTACGATGGCTGTGTTTTTACGGTTCTTATCCGCATCTTTGAACAACTTGGACGTGTCGGGATACACTCCACCATAGTTGATGTAATGCTCAAATACTTGAGTATGCCGCATCTTATTTCTCGCTGTGACAAGCAACGAGGTAGCGAGCGTAGTTGCGATTCTTTGACCATAAGACCAAAGTCACTCGGTTGCTTGCCCTGCAGTTCCATTTCTCTGAACTGGTCTTTCAAATCGCGGATGGCTTCCATTACTGAATTGAAACTGTCTATGCTCGATTGCGAGAGATATATTCGGCACAAATCTTCATAATTCGGACGAAACCCAAACCAACGGCACATTTGAAGCAAAGTGTCGTATGCGGTTGCACTGCGGCTATAATAGCTTACGCACAACCCTTCAAGCGTTAAACCGCGCGAAAGCACGAAACCGCCGATAACTATAACCCTTGAGCCTTTATCTGCGTGGTCGGCGTAGTCATAGCACAAATCTCCGCTATAGCGATTATTGATAATTGTGGTTTCAAACTGTTTGATTTCTTCATACAATCCATGTTGAATATCAATCCAAGCGAAATCATCGCGAACAGATGCATAAAAGTCAACGCCATTGCCATCGCCAACAGTGTATAAGTCGTACATTTTTCGCATTTCGGCATTCAATATAAATTCATTTTCACTTTTATACGAATCTTGCTCAATGATATTTTTTAGTATAGTTAAATATGCAACAACCGCACGATTAACGCTATCTTGCGGGTTATTCAACGCCGTGACATTTATCATCATAGAACGATGCTTGGTTTTATCGCCGCGAAGAGTACGCACCACGTTGATAATGGCAAAGCTTAAAATGGCTTCTTTAAGACTTTCGGGCAACGAATAAACAACCAAATCCGTCTTATGCTTCACTGGAATGAAGTCTGGCTCATTCGTATCTAATAGTCTAATAGTCGATGTCAGTGAACCATCTTCTGGGAATATACGTTCACCGCCAAAATAAGTGCTTGGCGGGTTGAGTTGCACAATAAAATCGTGCGGAAACAAGTCCTTGAACTCATCATTGTCAAATGGGTTAATAAAGATATTCGCAAATGGTGTAGCAGTAAATCCGATATAAGACGCTATAGGAAAATTATTGTATATATCGCGAATGGTGCGATTAACCGCTGTTGGGTCATAATCCGGTTTGTTGGTATTTGGCGACGCGTTATCCGCTTCATCATCAATGATTAAAATGTTATCTCCGGAAATATTATGATTGCCCGGTTTTAGCCACTCGTGCACGCTGCGAAGAATAGCGGCATTTTTCTTAACGACCAAAATAACAGGCTTATTAAAGTCAGTTGCCTGAGCGTTTGTGGTTTTCTGAATATACTTCTTAAAATCCCAGTCTGCATTTGTGAGCGGTATCCCATAATATTGATGCGATTGTTCACCAACGCCGATAAATTCAATCATACCGCTGCCGATAGATTTGCTATACGCACCAATAAAACCGTAGTCAACGCGGTCCTGTGTTTGCTTGCGGAGCGAATTAGTCAAGCCGGCAAGGAGGATAATAACACGATATCCGTAGTCACACGCCATGTTAATAAGCCCAAGATAATTAGCCGTTTTCCCGGCTTGCACATCGCCCATAACCATACCGCGTTTTTTAGAGGACAATTCATCAGGTGAACCTTTGGGGTTTGCACAGTGCGAGATGGTTTTCTCGCAGTTAATTTCGAGATTATCAATTGCATCAGTATCCCACCCCGATTGGCGAAGATATGCGCTATATCGTTTGAAATAAGGGCGTTCTTCGCCACTTTGAGTAGTGAACCAAATATCATCAGTCGGGTCATTAACAAGCACATCGGGGTCAAATGTTTTTAAACCGACATTGCTTTCATAACGATAAATAACCTCGTTAAGAATTGACTGGAAGTCCTTATCTGAATTAACCACTCCAATAATGTTCAGAATAGATTCCGCTTTTTCTACGAGTTCTTGGTGAGCGGTTGGCTTTTTTTCTAAGAAAGCCTCAAGCATTGTCAGCGCTTTTGTGATGATATTATTCATTTCCAAGTAACCTCCTCGAAATGTCGTTAACATTGTCTTTCAGCGAACTGTACGCCTCTGAGTTAAGCAATCGATCAAGTAGTGCAGCCTTGTCTTCCTGTTTTGCCATTGCAATAATGTCAGACAACTCAGATATTAATTGTTCACTGTCTACTGAATCGGTGCGGTCTGGTATTTTCAGCGAATCAGTATGGTCATTCATAATCGAATACTTTGGCAAGAGCGATTCTATTTGCAAAAGTAGAATCTCAAGTTGTCGTGACTCGCCTTTACCAATATTATAAAACAGTTCTACAACCAACGGGTTGTCTCGGTTTATTGAATATTGCACCGATTTGTCGTGCATATTTACTGTGCGTATCCACACCTTGTTTTCAGCTTGTTGCTCTTTTAATCCGGGGAAACGCACCGTTTTTTTACTCCTGATAAATGAATCACGAACCGATGTGCGAAGCTCCTCGCGAATGATATCTGGTATTTTTGCGGATGACTTCTTAACATCCAACATCCATACGGAATCTAAAGATGACGGAATATCAACTTGAACACGGGCGAGTTTGTTTTGCTCACTTTTTAATCCCATTCTCAGCCAACTTCCCCAAGAGATAAGTCGCTTATTTCTGTATAAATAAAATCCTTGGTCATCGTGTATGCTTTTGGGATAGCCCAACAAAGCCTTCTCATCATCAGTTATCGTGTTCCAAAAGGGAAGAGTATAGGGTGTCACGAAAATATGCTGTCCACTTATTGATAGTCGCTCAGTATGCCCTGTCTGTTGTCTTGGCGAAGAGCCAGAAAGGAATGGGTCACGTTTTTCAATGCGACGAAAATTAAAGCATATCTCGTGAGTAGCATAGAAACGATGAAAAACAAGTTCAACGTGCTTCTTAGCTTCGGCAATTATTTCTCTAAACGTGTCCTCGAATCGTTTAGTTCCGCATTCGATTTTGTCAAACTCACGCCAAACAACCAATGTGCCAGATGAATACTGTGTTAATCTATCTATATTGGGGATTTGCATTATCTCATCGTGGTCAAGAATGCAAAGTTTCCATTTATTTTCTGTTTCAATTAAGTTAAGGTCAAACGTAATAGCATTAAGCACCGCATCTATTTTGCTGATAACAGTGAACACACGGCATTGAGAAAGAGATGCCGCTTTTAATCCGAGTCCAAACCTGCCGAGTTCAATTTCGCTATCTGGTCGACCATCTCGATTAGAGCCAAGTAGCATAGCGTTTTCTAACTCTTCGTAAGACATGCCACGTCCATCGTCAAGAAACTCAACGAACGCTGCATTACCAGCGGCTTCGGTAATAACATCAATCTTTGTTGCGTAAGCAGAGATGCTGTTATCGATTATGTCCGCTACAGCGGTGGAGAAATTATAACCAATGGCACGAATTCCTGTTATAAGTGCTTTTGCGGGCGGTTCGTTTGTGATTACTCGACCCATAGCTCAGCATCCCTTTCAATTTATTTTCTTTTTTGAATATTGTAGCGACCTACAAACATTTCGCGGAAAATTTCGGTAATAACATTTACTACTATTGAATTTCCAATTAGCTTATTCATTCGACGGTAGCTAAAATCTAAATGCTTTGTCCGTTCATACTCATCGTCGGTAAATCCCATAAATAAAAACGCTTCGCGTATAGTCAATCGTCGGAACGTGTCGCTCAAGACACCATTATATTTGAAGAGTGCCGCTGTATGCGTCCTATCCATGTTGCAAGTAATTGTATGAATGATTGTATCTTTGTTTGCCTTCTTGCCATTAATGTCCCACATTACTTCGCGTGATGGTGTCCTGTTAAGTTGGGCTATATCGGCCTCAACCTTGAATACAGGGTTGCCTTGGTAGTCTAATCGCAAAAAATTCGTTGCGTCAAAGCTCCGTTCGCATTTAGCTTTCATAATTGTTTCTGAAACATAAAGCGGATGCTTGCTACGCTTGCTAGCAATAAAAGCACGTTCTCTGTCTTGAGGAATTCCGAAGTCGAGAGTGTTTAAAATCATTGGTTTGTCATTTTTATAGCCTTTCGATTCAAGGAATGCTAAAAACTTTTCTAAATCGGACTTGAATTTTTCGCAAAGCACGATTTTGACATTCTCCATAAGCAAATACATAGGGAGTTTGTTTAGCTTTTCAAGTTCAATCAGAATGCGTTCAATTTCCCAAAGAAGAGAAGAGCGTGTTCCTGAATCCTTTGTCATCCCACCACCATTGCCTCCAGTCGATAAGTCTTGGCAAGGAAAACTATATATAAGAAGGTCACATTTCGGCATATCAGCTCCAGTGAGCTTTGCAATTGAACCAAAATTTTTACTACGCCTGTTGGCGATATAAAGCCTCTCAATAACGTCTGGTTCTATCAACTTTAGATTGGTTTTGCGAACCGAATCACGACTAAACTCAAATTGAGATAGATATTTTAACTGTTCCTAAATGGTGGCAATTCACCATTTGCTTCGCCGAGATGATGAATTGCATCATAGCAAATAACAGCATCAACCATCCATTCGCTGATACCGACAATCTCAAAATTTGCATTAAGACGTTTGAGTGCCATTGCCTGTGCACCAATTCCCGCGAAAGCCTCGAACACGCGCAATGGGCGTATTTTTGCCTCTGGTATTGTTTCCTCGTTCATAGCAACCACTTTCTATATAATGTTTTTGTCTACTCTTGTTGCGCAAACCACGCTTCCAATGCCTTAGCGATAGTGTCCTCGACCTCGTCATCAGACTGCTCCGAATTAAAGAACCGCGACAACACACCATCACCGACTTTGACCGCTCGTTTCGTTTTCGACGAGGTGGTCTTCTTAGCGTCAAGAATACGTTTGTGTCAAGTTCTCCGTCAGGGTAAACGCCTTATGGACAATTCCCCAAGGGCTAAAAAATCGGCGTGTGCTGTATTTATCACAGTCACACGCCGTTATTCGTCTTTGATTGTTTCGGTCACATCGCCGATGTAGTTGTAGATAATCCGTATCTCCTGTGTCTTTCCTCTTGCCCAGTGGCTGAACCTCGGCTCGGTGTATTCCGCTTCGCCGACAAGAACTTTTTCGATGAACTCGTGTACAATTTCGGTGCTTAATTCTGTGACCTCAGTGTATGACCGCACCAGTCGGAGAAAGTTCTCAATACCAGTGGTCTGTGCCGTGGCTTCACAGATTATGCTTTCCAACTCCGTGGCTTTTAACTTCAAGTCGGACTGTTCTGTTTCGTAACCCGTTAGCATTGTGGCGAACCGCTCGTCGCTGATTTTGCCCTCGACGTTATCTTCATAAATCTTGCTGATGATGCGGTCGAGCGTTCCTATCCGTGTTTTTGCCTTGGCGAGTTCGTTTTTGGCTTTCTGGAGACCGCGCTCACTTTCCTTGCGTGACGCGGTACTTAGCTTCTCTACGAATTTTTGCTCTTCCGTTTTCGCCAATTTCAAAACTCTTTGCATGTCTTTCAGGACGACCGCCTCGATATCTTCACGCTGGATTGAATGGGACGTGCAGCTTGCGATGTCGGAATAAGTGCGGGAGTTTTTGCAAACGTAATAGCAGTATTCCCTGACCGAGCCATCGTTGTTCGTCCTTGAATTCCTTTTTGCATATAAGCGTTCACCGCACCCAAGGCAAAACACCGTTCCTTCAAGCGCGCCTTTCTCATACGTTCTTGTGACTTGACGACGGTTCGAGCGAATGCGCTGTACCGTTTCCCACGTCTCATTGTCAATAATGGCGGGATGGCTTGCACTACCTATTTTGATACAAAATGAACCCACCCAAAACATTACGTTTAGGGTGGGTTCATTTTTGTGTAATCGTTAAACTTTGCACCCACTTGCTTCGTGTTTAACGGCTCTACTCATTTGTCTCTGCGGACATTTTTTTATAATGAGCTTCCTGTCCCATAGCATCGAAAATCTTACCAAACACCATTTTGTAATCCGTGGTTTCGCTGTCTGGAGTAAAATATATGCCGTCCCCTAAATCGTGTAGGTCGTCATAAATGTACCGAAGCATTTCGTCGGCAAGTTTTTGTTCTCTCTCGCTGTCGCCGATGAATTTTTTAACGGTTATACGAAGATGGTCGATTCCATAACTGCATAGTTGCAGAAAATGGTATTCAATGATACGCCTTATGACGCTCAAAAGTGTCGTAGGCAATTGGGCATCGCGGTACTCGCACCATAGCGCATCATACGAGTTCTTGACTGGCGATACATTTAGGATGTCAATTTCGTTTGCGGTGGTTTCCTCCTCGCAAATTCGAACTGTGGAAATATTGCTTTCCGATTTCTTGACTGAATAAAATGCGGATTTCTGAATCAATTCTTCTTGGTTTGTTTCGTACTTGTGCGACACGGCTTTATGGAAGTACGGGTTATGTGTCAACACAAAAATCTGCTTAATATTACGCTCTTTGCCATCGCAGAAACAGTCTTCAATAAGTTCCCGCACGAGAGACCCCACTATGAACAATACGCCGCTGTCCATACTTGAAACGGGGTCATCAATAACGACGATTTTATTCTTCTTGATGTCTTTTTGATGCCAACCGCCGCGGGTAAGATGATAAAAGTATATGAACGCGATAAAATTGCGTTCGCCTTCGCTGAGGTTTTCGGCAGGCTCTGTGGAGTTATCGCGGCAGACGCAAAACCTATCCGGCACCGTGCGGTGCGGCTTGAGTGAAAAACCGCGAAATCCCGACTTCGCCAACAGCCCGTTTACAATAATCGCCGTTGCCTTAGTGCTTGCGCCGAGGTCTGCGGTCTTGCGGTCGATGTCGGATTGTAAAGCAACGCGTGCTTTGCGTTGTGTATCGAGCGTGTCACTCAGCGTTTTTGACACGCCGACAATGTGGGCTTCCTCGTCGAGATATGCCGTCTTTTCTTCCGACAACTCAAACGCCAACAATTCCCAAAACATACGCTCGCAGTCTTTCTGCTTTTGCGGGTAAACCTTGTGAATATCATTGTTCGCCGTCACCTGTTCATTGTAACGGTCGATTATAGCGTTCAGCTCTTCGCGCAGAGCTTGCGTATCTTCAACCACCACAACAGAAGACGGCTCTTTGATTTTGTCTGCAATATGCTGTATATTGATTTCTATTGTCTTCCGAAAAACGGCGACTTTATCTCTGTATTCGGTGATGTCAAATTTCGGCAACAAATCAAGTTGCAAGTTGCCATCGAGAACGCCAATAAAGCCGTTAACATCATTGATGTAATCAGCGCGAAACCGCACGAGTAGGTCTACTGCATCTTGATAAGCGCTATCGAAACAGGCAGCGATTTCTCTCTGAACATCTTTCAACGGGCTTTTTAATGATTGCTGACAATAAGGGCATTTTCCGTCAGCGTGAGGTTCGAAGTATTTGTGACCATCTGCGAACCAGTCAAATGCGCGTTCGCCGAGCCGTTTTACTGCCGCGACAAACGTCGGATTGCCGGAACTGACTATCGGCGTATCCAATAGCTCATAGCCTTTTGCCACTTGAATGCGTGAAAAACCTAATTTGGTGAATGGTCGATATTCACGAATGTTTGGGTCAAAGGCGATGGCGTGTTGGCGGCTCAAGTCGTCAAATTCGCGTGAAACACCCGTCGTTACCCTAACACGAGCGACACATTTATCCCATGACCTAAAGTCCCCGCCGCCGCCGAGTATCGCCTTGTAACGCTTGCCCGCTTTTTCACAAGCCTTTTGGAACTCGGCTTTGTTTTTAGTATCGGCAGATGCGTTGTCACCCATTTTCTTTTTCGTCTGGTCAATTTCTGCGTCCAATCCTACGGCATCAGCTGTAAGTTTTTCAACCTTGCGCTGCTTCTCGATGTCCTCTGTGCCGAGCATAAGGACACCGGGGAGAATGGGGTCATTGCCCTCGGTGAACTGCAGTTCATTACGCACGAAGTCTTGATTATAGACGACCGGAACATAACTGCCGGGCTGTTCACCGTCACTCCACGCCAAACCTGTACCGGATTGCACACCATCACGAATTGTCCGCGAAATGGTTGTCTTGCCGCTGCCGTTATTGCCATAGAAGAAGTTAATCCACGTTGGCTCAATCACGCACTCAGAACTTTGTGCAAACGTAGCGTCGGTAACGGTTATTTTTTCGATACCCTGCTTGTACCGTTGAGTTGTTTTAATTGCTTTACTCATCATTATCGTCCCCCGATTCTAATAATATTTGTTCTGTCGTGTCGCAGAGAGCCTCTGTGGCAGTAAGCACCTCAACTCCTCGCAACGCCTTGTTAATTTGCCTTGTTCTCACGCCGACAATCTGCTCTATCGTGTTGTCGGCGGTCTGGAGCTGCTTGTGCGCCTGCGCAAGCATTTTCTCAAACTCGCTGAACTGTTTCTTGACGGCGCGGAGGGTATCCCAAACCTCCTGCGAACGCTGCTCAATGGCAAGCGTCTTAAAGCCCATTTGAAGCGATGCGAGAAACGCTGACAGCGTGGTCGCGCCAACCGCCGTTACCTTATACTTATCGCGCAATTCCTCAAACAATGCGGCGTTTTGTACCACTTCGGCATAAAGCCCTTCCGTTGGCAGGAACATCAGTGCGAAGTCCGTTGTCTTCGGCGGCACGATATACTTGTCGTGAATGTCCTTTGCGGAACTGCGCAACTGCCGAATTAGCGACTGCCGCGCGTCATCAATTCCGGCTTTGTCTTCCGCATCAAGTAATCGGGTATAATCTTCAACCGGGAACTTGCTGTCAATCGGTAAGAGTAACGGCTCATCGCCGCTTCCGGGCAATTTTATGACAAATTCCACCCGCTTACCGCTTGCGATTTCGACGTTCATATCATATTGCGTAGGTGCGAGAATGTCCGCGAGCAATTTTTCAAGCCGCACTTCGCCATATGTGCCACGCTCCTTGACGTTCATCAGCGCGTTTTTTAGGCTCTTTGCGTCGGCGGCAAGGGCTTTCATCTCGCCCAAACCTTGCCCGACACTTTCAAGTTGCTTGCTGACAAGCTCAAACGACTGCGACAGACGCGTTTCAAGCGTTTTTTGCAACTTTTCGTCTACCACGCCTTGCATTTGTTCAAGCCGCTTCTCGTTGCTCTCTTGAAGCGATTTCATATTGCTTTCAAGCGTGGCGGTGAGTTTCTCGGCGTTTTCAGCGTTGCCGCGTTGTATGGACGAAAGCCGCGCGTCAAGCTGTTCACCGAACTCGCGGAGTTGTTTATTGGTTTCTGTGCGGCTTTCAAGTAGTGTCTTATTCGTTTCGGCGCGGTTATCGGTGAGCGTCTTGTTTACACTCGCGCTAATGCGCTCGTTACTTTCGACGTTTGATTGCTGAATCGCCGTAAGACGCGCTTCCATCTGCGTTTGGAAATCGCGGAGTTGCTTATTGACCTCTTCGCGGTTGCCCTGTAAGGTGGTTTGGACGCTTTCTTGAATAACACCAAACCGCGCGAACTGCTCCGTTGCCCCCTCCGATATTTGTTTTGACACGCTATCGCGCTGTTCATCGGCGGTGCGTTTGAGTAGTGTCGTTACCTCGCCTATGTCTGATTTCTTGCGTCCGATTATCTGTATAATGACAACAACAGCTAATAGAACGATGATTACAATCTCTAATATTATCCCAATATCCATTTAGCCTACCTCCGATTCTGTCTGCTTACGAAAACTTTGTTCAATGATAAACATAACATCATCAAGCTCCGCCAAACTTCCGAAAAATAACTCCACATCTCCATTGCCCCAACGTCCAAGTCCTGTGATGTCACGACAAATTCCGTTCGGGTCGGAAATTTCGCCGAACTTCATATTTATCGACAGACGCAGTTTCTCTTTTTGAGGAACAATATCTACAAAGTTGGTGTCCGCTTTGTAGGCAATATACATCTTCTTAAAATCACGCTTTACGATTACAGATGAAAGGTTTAATATTTGCGTGTTCAACCTTTCAAACAGAATACGAGTATGCGCGTTCCACTCATAACTTTCAACCGTGTAGCGTGGAGAAGTTTCCTCTTGCGTTATATAAGGCGCAAGTTCCGCGTCTGAAAGCTCTGGATACGCCCATACTTTCTTTGCGATATCCGCAAGGGAATCAGCGCGGTCGGAAATCTGTTTGTCGCCCCAAACTGTCTGCGTAACAATCTCGGCGTTCAGTCTGAGTGCGCTTTTCTTGTAGCCGTTTTCCATATTCAGCTTTTCGTCAAACGGTTTATTGCTCATCGCCGAGTTATCCTCCCAATGGGCAAGCGTAAGGTTCCCGAGCGTATGGACGCGAAGTTTATCCAAACTGCCCCAGTTGCTGTTGGCATTCGGATGTTGCGGAAAGATATGCTCCACGGATAAATCATCAAGCGAAACAATATGATGTCCGCCGAAAGTCTCCAATTTCCTAAGAATATAATTACAAGTTTGCATCTTGTAAACATCGCGACTGACAAGTTGCGCCGCGAATTTCTCGTTGTTCGGAAACTCTTTATAGGAATCTTGGGTAATAAAGAACGCCTTAACCGAGTTAAGGTAGTCAGCTGGACGAATAGCGTTTTTCAGCGTTGCAAAGGTCTTGTTGTGAGAGTTCGACCACATATCGCATACATTGCGGCGCAAAACATAGCTGACGCACATTGCGATAATCTCAATCAGCGCGTTTTTATCGATAACCTCATTCGCGCAGTCATCGTGAACTTTCAGCAAAAACGGATAGGCCACATTCATTCGCACCGCCCGCATTTCCTCGTACAACGACTTCAAACGCGGCTCAGAGCTGCGGCAGAAGAACATATCCGTGTAATGCTTGGAGAAACTGTAAATATCCTTACAAATATCCGTTGTTTCCAAGCCGAGGTTATCGAAGTAAATCTTGAACTCCTCGTAGACTTTCTTCTGATTCGGCACACGTCCGAGCTTCATCGTCAGATAGTCTCGGAAGAAGTTATCCATATGTTCGCTTGCTTTTTCGTACTCAAAAAGCAGTTCTGTCGGATGCCAAAGCGTGTCGTATAAAAGTGCCTGTTTAGACGCGTCAAGACACATCAGCAAATGATTGCGGATAAGGTCAGACTGCGACAAATCAATACCAGTGGAGTTAAGGCTCTCGAAAATAGCCTGCGGGTCGTCTATGTTGCGGTCAAGCGTGATATTGACGATTTGGAGCTTACCGATGGACTGATAAACCTCGGTCAGCGACAACTCCATTTTTGCTATAAACTCTCTGAAAAACGCGTAATTGTCAAGCAAACGCGACTTTGTCCCCTCGGCAATCGGCGAACGCTCAATAAGTTTCATCAGCGCGTCGCGGTCGCCCTGTGTGAGAAACAGTTTGTATTTCGAATCGCCGCTTGCATACATATTTACGAGATGCGTGTTTGTAATCATATCCTCGTTTATCTCGTTGTTGTCCGGACCCGAGCCAGGCTGGCAGTGGTCGTGAGCATAATCGCGAAGCGCGATAAGCAAGAGCGACAGCGTGGTAAGCCGCTGTTGCCCGTCAATAATCATAAATTGCTGAACGCCGATAGGCATTGCATTTTCGGTTACATTAACGATTGAACCGACAAAATGCCCCGCACTATTGGATTTTTGCATTTTAACGATATCTTTCCACAATTGTTCGCATTGCTCCCGTTGCCAAGAATAGGTGCGCTGATATACAGGTATCACATACTGGCGGTTGCCGTCAAGAACCTGATACACATTGCCCGGTGTCGCTAACATAACGCTTCCCTCCAATGATTGAATTTTGAGTTTATACTTCAGTTATCCGTCCACATTTCGCATTGCCCGATAACGGTAGCGATTGCCTCATCGTAACCCTCGGGCGGATAGTCGTATTTTTTCAGCAGCTTTTTGACAAGCCTCCGCATACCCGCCCGCGCCGATATAAACACTGGATTTTCGTTATTCGACCCTAAATTTCTTGACGAAATCAGCAAAATGAAAGAGAAAAACCTCGCCGTGGAAATCCTCAAAAAGCTACTCGCGGAGCAAGTGTCACTATATAAACGGACGAATCTTGTTAAGTCCGAGAAATTTTCGGAAATGTTGTCGCGGGCAATGAAGATGTATCTCAACGGCATGCTCTCGAACGAAGAAGTCATAGCGGAACTTATGAAAATGGCAAAGGAACTCGCGGCGGCAAACCAAGAGGGCGATGCACTTGGGCTGACGACAGAGGAACTTGCGTTCTATGACGCGCTGACGAAACCGCAGGCGATAAAGGATGTTTATGGCGATGACCAAC
>BNZF01000035.1 GCA_026000865.1 Clostridia bacterium | reverse complement strand
ATTGAGAATCGATTAAACCGTATGTTGGACTTGCATTTTTCCCTTTTGCCATGCGGGTTTTAGCCACGAGTTCATGTTGCACTTTTTCCCAAATGCCTTTTTGACATGCACGATAATAAAACATCTGCACGGCTTTCCATTTCGGAAAGTCGGACGGCAAATTACGCCATTGACATCCTGTTTTAACTAGGTATAGAACAGCGTTCACAAGCTCTCGCTTTTCATATTTACTTTTGTTCCCAACTGGAAAGTATTCCTTTACTATTTCCCATTGACTGTCACTTAAATCACTTGTATATCTCATTTTATTATTTTATCATATTATTTTTATGTGGTCAAGTTCTTAGTTTGAGCCACAGTAGTCACCTTTGCAACTCTTTTATTTTGAGCCACAGTAGTCACCTTTGCAACTTTTAATCATTACATCTTTTAGATACCTCTGCAACTTTTTTAGTTTGACCGATTGCAACCAATGAATATTTTAAAACGCGACCGAGAACAAACAATTAAGTTGAAATTTCCTGCGTAAACGTCGACACGACATATTGCGTGAGTTATCTAACTGTAGAGTTAAACTATGACACGAAACGCCCGCGGGCGTTTCACGAGAAAGTTTGACTGTTTTTTGTAGTTTAACTCTGCATTTTGCGACTAATGCCTGTAATTATTATCAATAATAAAACGCGTGAGTTAACTACCCATACAGTTAAACTATCTCGCGTAAACGTGAAACAAAACGTCACACCATACCTATTAACTATCCGACAATGGTCGCAAATCAGTACAACTAAAAAAGTTGCAGAGGTTTTTATAAAGTTGCAATGATTAAAAGGTGTAGAGGCAAGCGTTGCGGCTCAGAATAAAAAACTAAAAAATCGATTTTGAGGTGTTTGTCAAAAGATTACCACCCATTTTAACAATTAAATCCGTCATTAAATCAACACTTTCGGGCATACCGTTATCAGCCCATTTTTCGAGTATTGAATACGCACCTGTGCAAAAGAAAATTTTCAGATATTCTTTTTCCCAATCAGAATAAATGTCCGATGCATAACCTTTGATTAAGTCGTTTATTTGTGGCATTGCTAATATTTTTTCTGTAAATTCCTTTTGAATAGTGTTATTAGGGAGTTTTTTCATCGATATGTTCATAGACTTATGTGTGAGCATAACTTGTGTGAGCAGATTTTTTATACCATCACGGTAATCTTTTGCCTTGCTTTCTATCAAACAAGTTTCTATTTGCTTAAACATATCATTCTCAATATCATTTAACAAATCATACTGTGAACCATAATGCTTATAAAAAGTCGAACGATTTACCCCAGCATTTTTGCAAATTTCATAAATCGTTATCTTTTCAATCGGTTTCAAACACAATACTTCCATTAATGCTTCTTTCAATAATCTCTTAGACATCAGCACTCGTTTATCTTCCATTTTTTTAGTTTGAGCCACGGTCGGAGAGTTTATAGTTTATAGTTTATAGTTTATAGTTTAAGTTTATAGTTATGGTGTCGCCCTGCGGGCGACGTTTACGCGGGGTAGTTTAAATAAACTGTTTGTTCCTGGTCGCGTTTTATGGGTTTAAAAAGGAATACATACTTTCAACTTTACACTATACACTTTCAACTATCCGACGCCTCTGCGACTTTTTTCTCCTTTTTTTATTTTGGGCTTTTTTATTTTGAGCCACAACATTTGCCTTTGCAACTTTTAATCATTGCACCTTTTATGAAACCCTTGCAACTCTTTTAGTTTGAGCGTTCTAAACTTATCTCTGCAACCTATTGGTACTCGCACTCTTAATTTGCCATTGCAACTCTTTTAGTTTGAGCACTCTAAACTTATCTCTTCAACCTATTGGTACTCGCACTCTTAATTTGCTATTGCGGCTCTTTTAGTTTGAGCTTTTTTAATCCTCACATTGTTTTTTGACTCTTTTAGTTTGACCGATTGCAATCATAGTAATTTTTCACAAACTAACAAAACGCGACAGTAAGATAATCGCTCATTATAACTATATCGCGAAAATGCAGGAGGGTGCTACCCGCTAACTTTTAACTATAAACTATAAACTATCGCTGTAAACAAAATTGTACGACGTTTTCTTAAAATTTGTTTATTATCTAACACTTTGTTATTAAACAGTTTGTTGACTTAAAGAACTTTGTATATTATAATTCACCTTGTTGAATAAATCAACAAAAAAATAAAAAAACATCTGAGTTAATAGATATAGCTAAGAGATATTGTGTCGGCTGACGCCGACAGTTAAAAGTTTATAGTTAAAAGTTAATAGTTGTCATGTTGTCCTACGGATGACGTTTACGCGGGGGTAGCTTAAATTAATCTTTTTTCTCGGTCGCGTTTTATTATCATAAGTAAAAGTTAAAAAACGCTGAGTTAAAATAATCGCATGTAATAAATAACTCGCGTAACCGTGCCCGCAGTGGCACACCACAACTATACACTATTAACTTTTAACTATAAACTATCCGACGCTGGTTGCAATTGGTCAAACCAAAGCCAGGAAAGTCGCAAATAGATTAAAATAAAAGAAGAGCAGTCAGAATAAAGATGTCACAAAACATTGTGAGGACTAAAAAAGCTCAAAATAAAAAAGGGGAAAGAAATGTTAGAACTTAAAGGGATAAAAAAGGCATATAACGTTGGCGGAGTAGAAAATATCGCTCTTGACGGTATAGACATAAAATTTGGGGATAAAGGATTAGTCTCCATTTTGGGGCAATCTGGGTCGGGTAAGACAACTGCTTTGAATATTATCGGCGGTCTTGATAGATATGATAGTGGCGACCTAATTATCAAAGGTAAGTCTACAAAAGATTTTAATGATAAAGACTGGGACGCATACAGAAACAATTCTATTGGTTTCGTTTTTCAATCTTATAACCTCATTGCACATTTAAGCGTTCAAGCAAACGTAGAAATGGGAATGCAATTATCTGGTGTGCCTACGGCAAAACGTAAAGCAAAAGCTGAAGAATTGCTTGACCTCGTTGGCTTAAAAGACCATAAACACAAAAAGCCCACTCAACTTTCAGGCGGGCAAGCTCAACGTGTTGCAATCGCAAGAGCATTAGCAAATGACCCCGAAATTTTGCTTTGTGATGAGCCAACAGGTGCGTTAGACAGTACAACATCTGTTCAAGTTATGGACTTAATCAAGGAACTTTCAAAAGAAAGACTTGTAATAATGGTAACCCATAACTCCGAAATTGCACAGGAATATGCGGACAGAACTGTTCGTTTCAAAGACGGAAAAGTAATTGAAGATACTGAAAAAGAACAAAACTTCAAAGAGGCTTCTGAATTTTCGCTCAAAAGAACCGCAATGAGTTTGCTAACAGCATTAAAACTCTCTGGAACAAATATACTTACCAAAAAAGGAAGAACAGTATTAACCGTTTTCGCTTCTGCAATCGGCATTATCGGGATAGCTTTGGTTTTGAGTTTATCTAATGGTTTTCAAATACAAATTGATAATTTTCAAACAGACACTATTGCTGAATTTCCGATATTGATAATGAAAGAAACACAGAGTGTTGATACACAGGCAATGGCAAATAGTGATGACAGTAACGGACGTTTTTCAACTGCAATGATGAAGAAAGACGATTTAAAAAAGTTACAGGAAAAACTACCTGCAACCGCACAAGCATATGACGCAGCAAAATATGTCACCACTCATGAGAATATTTTTTCTGACGAATATTTAAAATATCTTAATGATATTGACACGGATATTTGCTCAAATGTTGGATATGCAAGACTTGTTAACATGAATGTTGTTCGCAAAGACAATGACAAATATTCATTGCTTACACTTTCAGACTTAGGTGCAATGATGAGTGCCTCCAACACCGATACAACAGGTATTTCATCAATGGCAAACGCGGGATTTTCAGTATTTCCAATGTCAACAGGTGAAAATAAATACGCTTATTTGAGCAAATATTATGACGTTTTAGAAGGGTCATATCCAAAAAAAGCAACTGACATTGTGTTTGTTGTTGACAGTCAAAATAAAGTACCTCTTTCTGCTTTACAGTCTTTCGGATTTGACCTTAAAGACGGCGAAGAAATTCCTTTTTCTGATATTGTTGGCATGCAACTCAGATTAATTGACAATAACGATATGTATATCAAAACAGCATATCAAGCTCCTGCTGTTGCTCCAACTTGGGATATTCTCACAGACGAGCAAAAAGAACAATTGCAACAAGCTGTTGGTGCGGGAATATATGAAAGCATTGAAGCCGCATTGGCAACTATGGCAACTGCAAGCACTAGTACTGACGATATATTTATTCAGTCAAACGATTTTGCTTCACTTTTTAATAGTTCAAACTCTCTTGATATAAATGTTGTCGGCGTTGTAAGACTTAAACCTGATGAAAGTCTTGGCGTGCTTTCAAGTGGTTTTGCTTATTCTAATGAACTTTCTGAACTCGTTATCAGCCATTCAATCGACAGCGAAATTGTTAAAGCACAACTAAATTCCGAAAATAATGTTATGTCAAACCAACCTATACCAGAAATGTACAGAGATATGGTGTTATACCAACTCG
Source organism: Clostridia bacterium (assembly GCA_026000865.1). Taxonomy (GTDB): domain Bacteria; phylum Bacillota; class Clostridia; order Oscillospirales; family Ruminococcaceae; genus BNZF01. The sequence goes on along the minus strand of BNZF01000035.1, from coordinate 12,250 downwards.
GTGCAAGCTATGAACCATATATGATAATGCTTTATCCAGTTGGTTTTGAAGAAAAATCCAAATTACTAGGTTATCTTGATGACTATAATGAAACTCAGGACCAAGATCACCAAATTATTTATCAAGACTTAGCAGGTAGTATTACAAATTTAACAAAATCTGTTATGGACGGTATCACCCTTGTTTTACTCGCATTTGCTGCAATTTCATTGATAGTCTCTCTCATCATGATTAGCATTATCACTTATATTTCTGTTTTAGAAAGAACAAAAGAAATTGGTGTTTTGCGTGCATTAGGTGCAAGAAAAAAAGATATATCGCGTGTTTTCAACGCTGAAACCGCTATACTCGGTGCAGCTGCGGGTGCGTTCGGAATACTTGTCGCTTGGCTTCTCACATTCCCTGCAAACGCAATTATTGAAAACAAAACAGGTCTCGAAAATGTTGCTCAGCTCAACCCTATTCATGCTTTACTTCTCTTTATTTTAAGCACAGTTCTAACCATTCTAGGCGGTGCAATTCCTGCATTCATGGCAAGCAAGAAAAATGCAGTTGAAGCCCTCCGCTCAGAATGATAGTCAATAGGCGGGCAACGCCCGCATGTATTTCGCGGCGTAGTTTTACTGCACGGCTAGAACTCACGCGTGACAGTTAGTTGATAGTTAAAAGTGTATAGTGTATAGTTGGCGGGGAACCCCCGCGTGGCGTTTCGTGGCGTAGTTTTACTGCACGGCTAGTTAAATCACGCGTGACGGTTAGTTGATAGTTAAAAGTGTATAGTGTATAGTTGGCGGGAACCCCCCGCTGGTGTTTCGCGTCATATTTTAACTGTGCGGTTAGTTTACTGTCGCTTTTTGTTAGTATATAAAAAAGCCACTTCTATAAGTGGCTTTTTATTATTAAGGCATCTTATACGCGTCAACAAACTATCAAATAATTTAAACTATGACGCGAAGTGCAGGCAAGCACTACCTCCCCACCCGCGTAGTTCAAACGAACGATTAAGTTAAACTATGACGCAAAACACAGGCAGGCGTTGCCTGCATTAACTATTCAGACCTGCCGAATATGGCTAAGAGTGCTTTTCACAATTTCATCATAAGTGCGTTTACAGTTATTGGTGTCTGTATGTTCAAAAAAATCGTCAACTCTTTTTTGATATTTAAGAGACATTTTTGGTAAAGTTCCTTTTTCTATGATTTTAACAACTTTATCAACAAGTTTCGATGTGTCTTTAATTATCTCTCCAAAACCATCATTTTCATAACTAAAATAGCCGTCTTTATGATGATTATCATCTCTTTGATAGTAAATTATTGGCTTTTTTGAATATGCAAAATCGAACACAGAACTCGACCAATCTGTAATAAATAAACAACTTTTTTCATAAATTTCAGAGTAACTTAAATCTAACTGAGCATAGATAATATTCTCCGAAACTTGCGGAAAATACTCAATATATTTTTGCATATCAGGGTGAAGTTTTAATATCAACTTAAACCCATTATTTTCTAACGCATTGATTAATTTTTCGTCACTAAGAAAATCCATAATCGAAAAATAATAAGGTGTTTTTATAAAAACATCTTTTTCAATTTTATTTCTAGGTGAGAGACTTCTACGCCAAGTCGGAGCAAATGTGATTACTTTTTCTGGCTTTGTCTTAAAAATTCGGTCGTCAAGCCTTGGCAATCCCGTCAATCTTACAACCCCATCAGGGTAACCGAACAACGGCGTTGAAACATATTCATATTCTTTTTTTATTGTTGTCACAAACATTGAGAAATTATACCGCAATTCGTTATATGTTCTTGAAACATCATCTTTTATTATGCCATGTTGCAAAAACACAAATTGTGTATTATTAAACGCGAAAAAAAACGGGGTCGCATAAAAACGCTTTGGATAAAAATCAGGCCAAGGTATTGACGAAATCCACTTTTCAGAAAACGCTATAAGCATATGAGTTCTAACACTATCAAAAGTAATAATGTTATCGTCATCTGGATATTTCTCTTTTAGTTGGGCAGCATCACCAATTATAAAATATTTTTCAATTCCATCATCAATGTTTTTCGCGTAATTATAAAGTGCAAGACCATTATCACCTGCAACCGCAGACCTGTCCGAAAAAATCCATATTCTGCGGTTTAAATACTCTGAATAGTGTGTTAAAAAAAAGCTAAAAAGTTTTTTAAGTGCACCATTTTTAAGTGTATCAACATATCTTTGAATTTGAAAAATATTGTTTTTCTCAACAGAAAAAATGTTACTTTCAAAAAGCTTAACGGTGATATTTTCACAAACTTTTATTTTATTACCCGCTGCTTTGTGAAAAGGAGAGTAAAGGCCGTGGAAAACACTAGGAGAAGCAATACGCCCGTTTTCTGTTTGAATTAAAATTTCAACAAAACCTTTTTCGGTGAATAAAAACTCAAATTCAAATACTTTTAGGTCAAAAATATTTTCCTGCAAAAATCGAGGTCGACGATAAATCGTTTCGGAAAGGTGAACTTTTGGCATTATAATTTGCCCGTTATAACGTAAAACCACATCAAAATTATCACAAAGAGAGTGATAATTTCCTTTAATTTTAATTTTATTTTTATATTCATAAATATAAAAAACGCGGATTTCTAACTCTGATAGATTAAATAAACGAACATCACCAATACAGAAATACAGTATTTCTGCATTTTCATTTATTGTGACTTTTTGCTGTAAAAAATTTTCAAGCAAATAAATTTTCGTAAATTCGGTAACACTTTCCAAATTTTGAATAGTTTCAACATCAAGTTGCTTTAATATTTCCTGAAATTCTTCGCGGTATTTTTCCAAAGTTTCAAATGAAACAGGCGAAATTTCATTTGAAATGTTCTGAAAAAGTTTTAATTTTCCCATTATTCAAACTCTTCTATGATAAAATAATCGTATCTATCGCCAATTTTTACGCCGTTGCTGTCAACATACCAAAAAGCATTAAGTTCCTTAGAATATATTCTAAAATTACCGTTTTCGTCCTTGCCGATTATAATTCGTGCATTTTTGTCTGCATTAGCAGTAATAAAAATCTGTTTTGTATCTTTGTTTGGTTGCAAAAAGTTTTCATTTTCAAAGGCAACAATGAAAGTATTGGTAGTTCTTGGACGATATAAAACCTTGAAAAGATAGTTATTTGAATTTGCTTTTTTTGGTCCGATAATCAACTTTTCGCCCGCAGCATAAAGATAGTTACCTTTGGAAGTTTTTATTTTCACGATTTTATCCGCAAAACTCGCGTTTAGATTATCTAGATTTAAACCGTAATTGGCAGTTGCTGCTCTAACTTTCAATTCAAGAATTTCTTTTTCCAATTGTTCTTTGTTAGATTTTAATTCAAGAATTTCTTTTTCCAACTGCTCATTTTCAGACTTAACAACATCAAACAATTTTTTCAAGGAGTTGTAATCGTCCAAAAGATTCAAATATTTCAAATCGTCCGCTTTATTAGCGACATTTTTTTGTGCAATAGGCTTCCTTGCAGTGGTAGCTTTTTTTATGGTTGTTGACTTAGTATTTCCGCCAGAAATTTCTTTTTTTTCTGCCATTTTTTTCTCCTTTATTCAATTGTTGTAACTTTTTCTTTAATCTCAGTCGTTACATCAGGCCGACCGTCAGATTTTCCCGCAACAGTTGTAGTCGAAAGTCGCTCGGCTTGTTGACTTGCAATATATTCCCAAATATCGTTCGTTTTTTCTTCTGTAAAAATGCTGACTTGTATCGGTTGAGTTTGGGTTAATTTTTTATCCTCTTCAATTTCTTGAAGTTTATCAGCATAAAGCCACAAAACAACGAAGGCGATAAATATCCCCAACATTATCCATATTAACCTTTTCATTCCGTCAACATTCATAATTTTACCTTTGTTTTTTTGAAACTTATGTGGAAAATTTCATAGAACTAAAATATACCTATATCTGACAATAGGGTAGGGGACAAACCATGAGAAAGTAGTGGGTCTTCGACCCACGCCCATTTATTTTATTTGTAAAATTAAACAAATTTCAGAGCCTTCAAAATAGTTATTTGCGTTTTTTTACCTATGTGATACTACACATAACTGTAATATACCTATCTTTGATAATAGGGTAGGGAACAAACCATGAGAAAGTAGTGGGTCTTCGACCCACGCCCATTTGTTTTATTTGTAAAATTAAACAAATTTCAGAGCCTTCAAAATAGTTATTTGCGTTTTTTTACCTATGTGATACTACACATAACTGTAATAGACCTATATTTGATAATAGGGTAGGGGACAAACCATAAGTAAAGTAGTGGGTCTTCGACCCACACCCCTCTGTTTTATTTGTAAAATTAAACAAATTTCAGAGAGCTAAGAAATTTTACCTTTGTTTTTTTAAAACTTATGTGACAACTGTATACAAAATATACCTGTCTTAGTCAATACTTTTTTAAAACTTATGATACATTATACACTACCAAAATCTAAAAACATTACACTGTTTCAACTATTTTCGTTGATAAACCGTTTATTTCAACATACGGGTCATCTAAGTCGATTAGAAGCACAGAGCGTCCGCCTATTACAGCAGTGCGGAGTTTGTCCTTTGCTGAATTTTTTATATTCACAGTTATATCGGGCAGACTTACAACTGTTCTGCTCTCGACAAGGTTTGAAACTGTCAAACGGTTTTCTCCAAGAGTTTCCTCATATATCGCAGTCAAAGCTGCCATTTTCTCATCTTTGACACCAATTTCAGAAAGGATATTTTTAATTTCGGCTGCATCAATTGTAGGCGGTTCAGTATCATTTTTGTTAAGTTCGATAATCTCTTCTAATTTCTCATTGATTGTTGTAATTAAACCAAAATCGAGGTCATCGTCAAGAGTATTTTGCAAAACACTATAAAACTCTTCTTTTTCAGTTTCAGCCGACATAACATAACGACACCCCAAGACGTCCTCTACCATCGAAGTATTGGGCTTTTTAGGGGTTTTTGTATAATACATAACATGGTTGACATCAGGCGAACGCATGCTGAAAGTTGGATAGAGCAAACCGTCTGTCGGCTTTTTGCTGATTGCCAAAGAGGGTTTCGTTTTCTTGGCAATTTCGTTTTCGTCCTCATTAAATATAAATCCGTCACAACCTCTTTGTGCGGGACAAATAGCTGTGACTATGAAATTATACTCTTCATCTTCTTCGTTATATTCATCATTTTTGTTCTTTTGGCGAACAGTATAAGTACAATAACCGATTATAACAGAATAACAAAATTCATAATAAAGTTTATCTGCAATTTGTTTAAGAAAATTATAAATCGCCTCAGCACTTTGCAATTTTGTCTCAACAATTTTATAAAGAAGCGATTGTGGTTGACCCTCTTCATATGTTTCATTTGGAAAATCATACTCAATGAGTGCTTTTCCGATACTCGTGCTCAAAACACATTTCAATATTTCGCTCAAACTTTCAAACTCATCTGACGGCATTGCAACTGTCGAACGTGTATTAATATTTAATATGTCCTTATGACCGTCAATATATGCGGTTGATATACAATTTAGGGTAAAATATCCGCTCTTATCATTAAAATTTCTTTTTAATTCTGCAACTTCTTTTTTGTTCACTAACAAACCTCTTTTTTATTATATTACTTAATCAGTTAGTTAAAAGTTATGTCTTCTCGTGTAAAACTGCATAATGCGACTTAAACTAAATGTCTGTTTAAGCGTTTCGCAGACTGTCATCACACCAACTGGGTAACTTATCAACTTTTAAATTATCCATCGCAGCCGCTTACCGGTCGGCTTTCAGCCGACCACAAAACGACTTCGTCGTTTTGTCCACATAAATTTGCAAAGCAAATTTATGTGGGGTAAGCGGCGACTTTGGCTTGCAACAAAACTGCATTCCAATTGTCATTTTAACTGTTACAAAACACTTTCTAGCCTTTATAAGGCAAAGAAGTAATTTGTTTTAGCATATACTTAATCAATGCTTGCAAATCGGCTACATTAACCGCAAGGTCTCTTGTGTCACAGTTTGCATTAATGAGACCATTGCCTGTAAGTGTAATTTTTGACGCAACATGTTTTCCAAGAAGAACAACATCAGCAATTTTGCCAACTTGACCGTCAATATCAATATCACCTACTTGCGTATTTTCCTTATCAGTACTGGCACCGCCAGAACCGGTATCAACAACAGTACTGGTAGAACTGACCGACCCCGCAGTTGTTGTATTTGCTGTGGTGGAAGTAGTAGTAGTAGTAGTAGTAGTAGTTGCTTGCGTAGTAGATGTCGTTGTAGTTGTTTCTTTCGTGGTTGTAGTAGTTGGAGTTGGATTTTTCTCACCACTAGTACCATAATAATCATTCAATGATTGGCCAAGAACACCAAGCTTAACTTCATGGTCAAGACCGATAAATACGCCTTCGTCATCTTGCCAAAGTGAAGGTTTAACTAGTTCCCATTTTTGAGGTAACCAAGTTTTCCAATCATTATCAACAAGACCGTTTGTGTCGCCAGAATCAGGGTTATAACACCAGAAAGTTGCGTTAATATGCTCTCTTGTCATATAATCACGCAAAATGGTTGCCCATTTTTCGTCGGCAGCAGTCCCGTTTTCAAAAACCATTTTCAAGCCCCATTCGCCGATGAGCAAAGGTGCGATGCCCTCTTTGTCAATATATGCCCAAGAGTCATACCAATACTCATCAAGAAGTGTTTGCTCATCAAAAACGCCTACGCTTGTATCAAACTCACCATTCGCGTTAGCTGTCTCAGCCGACATATGAAACCACCCTTGCGTATAAACAGTCGGACCATAATCATGAGGAGAATAAACAACTTGCGAACTGCCCCAAGCACCTGTGATTTCAATGGGATAATCACGCACACCGCGTAGGTTACCACCCCACCAAGCACCATAAAAGTTATCAGGTCTGCCTGTGTGTCCGCCACCAGGTGGGTCAGTCCATTTTGTTCCCTCATACGGATAAACTTCAATACCCTCAATCATAATGAGTGCATATGGATTAACTTTCATAATTGCTTTACCGCAATTTTCAGCAGCATATTTCCAGTTGTATTCGTCAGTTGAACCGTCCCACTTTGCACCTTTACCGCCTTGAACATCATCTGCTTTACCATGCGGTTCGTTTTTCAAGTCATAAGCGAGAATTGTATCATCGTTTTTATATTTATCTGCAAGCCAAACTAAACTGTCCTGCCAAAGTTTTGAGGTAGTACCAGCTTTACCATACCAAAGTTCATAGTTATGACCAGCGTTATTTGAGTCAGGTGAATGAACATCTACCATAACTTTTAAACCAAGTTCTTTGCACCAACCCATAATTATATCGAAAATTTCCATAGAGTTTTTCTTTGTTATGCCATCTGCTTCAAGAAATTCCGCGTTGCAACCAGGGTGTTCTTGACCAGGTAAAGTGCTTGGTAATGCCGCCGCAGAAGAACCAACAGGAAGAGGCTTTCCGTTCATCCAAGAAACCAAAAGTTCAGAAGAAACAGGTACACGCAAAAGGTTAAAACCATGGTCAACAATACCTTTGAGCTGGTCATGAACCGCTCCGTCCGCATGTCCGTTTTTATCAACATCATTTGTGTCATATGCCCAAGCACCATGGAAAATATTCTCACTACAATTGAAACCAAACCAGTTTACACCTGTTAGCCTAACCTCATTGCCGTTTTTATCAACAATCAAGTCCTTATTTGTCGTCAGCCAGTCATCTGTCCAACTTGATTCTGCCGCTGTAACAGTCAAAGTTTTACTATTCTTACTCGCAATAAAACTGCTTGTGAGTAATGTACTGCCTGCAACAATTAACGCGGTAGCCGCCGCAATCACTTTTTTATAACTACATGTCATCATTGTCTTCTCCCTTTTTAGTTTGAGCTTTTTTATTTTGAGCCACAATCTTGCCCTTTGCAACTTCTAACAATTACAACTTTTAGAAAACTCTGCGGTTTTTTTCGCCTTACAGACTTGCAACTCTTTTAGTTTGAGCTTTTTTTATTTTGAGCCACAATCTTGACCTTTGCGACTTCTAACAATTACAACTTTTAGAAACCTCTGCAAGTTTTTTCGCCTTACCGACTTGCAACTCTTTTAGTTTGAGCTTTTTTATTTTGAGCCGCAATCTTTCCCTTTGCGACTTCTAACAATTACAACTTTTAGAAACCTCTGCAGTTTTTTTCGCCTTACTGATTTGCAACCATTTTTCTTTAAGTACCTATGTTTATCTTAATTTGTGCATAACATTTATGTACAATCCCAATGTATAACAATATTAATAGTATATTCAATCCGAAAGCGTTTGTCAATAATAGTTTCAAAAAATCTTGATAATTCTTATTGAGTGTGATAAAATATCAAAATTAAATAAAAAATTTGTTCTAAAACTTATTTTATTATGTCTTTCCTAAAACTTACTTTTTATAATTTTTTTAAGTAAAGTGGGTACGGGGGCGAAGCCCCCGATAAGTGTGGATTCGCCCCACGCCCCCTCTGAATTTATTTGCGAAAATTAAAGAGATTTCAGAATAGGCTGATAGATATAAAAAAAACAAGCATGATAAAAAATTTGTTCTAAAACTTATTTTATTATGTTATGTCTTTCCTAAAACTTACTTTTTATAATTTTTTAAGTAAGTGGGTACGGGGGCGAAGCCCCCGATAAGTGTGGATTCGCCCCACTCCCTTCCTCTGAATTTATTTGCGAAAATTAAAGAGATTTCAGAATAGGCTGATAGATATAAAAAAAACAAGCATGATAAAAAATTTGTTCTAAAATTTATTTTATTATGTCTTTCCTAAAACTTACTTTTTATAATTTTTTAAGTAAGTGGGTACGGGGGCGAAGCCCCCGATAAGTGTGGATTCCCCCACGCCCCCCTCTGAATTTATTTGCGAAAATTAAAGAGATTTCAGAATAGGCTGATAGATATAAAAAAAACAAGCATGATAAAAAATTTGTTCTAAAATTTATTTTATTATATTAAGGTTCGAGGGAAATCTACTATAAAAGGCTTCTTTCCCCCTCACAACTTATTGGTAAAAAACGAACAAATAAATATAGGATAAAAAGTGAAAAAAGTAGAGATTTATACCGACGGAGCTTGTTCAGGTAACCCTGGTAAGGGCGGTTGGGGAGTTGTTTTGAAATATAACGAATATGAAAAACTGCTATCTGGTTATGAAGCCGAAACTACTAATAACCGTATGGAAATAACCGCTTGTATTGAGGGATTAAAGGCATTGAAAGAACCTTGTGAAGTCACAATTTTTTCTGACAGTCAATATGTTGTGAACACAATTAATAAAGGCTGGAAAAAAAACAAGAACCAAGATATTTGGCTTGAACTCGAAAACAGTATGTCGCCACATGAGGTTAGCTTCGTTTGGGTGAAAGGTCATGCGGGTCACAGAGAAAACGAAATTTGCGATAAACTCGCAACAGAAGCGATAAAATTAGGTAATAAGTAATAGTGAACATGTAATATTTAATGGATAATTTATTATAATTATTATAAAAAATATTAAAAAATATAAGGAGAATTTGAGTACTAAATTTTCCAAAGGTTGTTGCAATTTTTTAAGTAAAAAAACTACATTGGTTTCAATTTTTTTAGGAGAAAAAAGTTGCATAGGCTAATAAAAAGTTGCAATGAGTAACGAGTACAGAGGAAAATTAAGGCTGCTCAAAGTGAAAAAGTAAAAAAATGACTTTATTTGAAGAATTTAAAAGACGCGGATTGATTGCACAGTTGTCTCATGAAAAAGAAATCGAGGAACTTTTTAGCAAGGAGAAAATCTCATTTTATATTGGATTTGACGCTACCGCAGACAGTTTGCATGTAGGGCATTTTTTGCAGCTTGTTGTTATGAAACATATGCAAAATGCTGGGCATAAACCTTTTGCGTTGCTTGGAACGGGGACAACTATGGTTGGAGACCCAACGGGAAAAACTGATATGCGTAAAATGTTGACAGTTGAGGAAATCAACTATAACGCCGAACGTTTTAGAGAACAAATGTCACGATTTATAGATTTTGGCGAGGGCAAAGCTGAACTCGTAAAAAACGGAGACTGGCTCTTGAAAATTAATTATATCGATTTTTTGCGTGATGTTGGCAGATATTTTTCTGTTAATCAGATGTTGACCGCTGAATGTTTCAAAGCACGTCTTGAAAAAGGCCTTTCTTTCCTGGAATTTAACTATATGTTAATGCAAAGTTATGACTTTTTGCATTTATATCGCACAAATAATGTTAAAATGCAACTCGGCGGAAACGACCAATGGTCTAATATGCTTGGCGGTGTTGACTTGGTTCGCCGTGTTTGCTCGGCACAAGCATATGCAATGACTTTTACACTTCTTACCACAAAAGAGGGTAAGAAAATGGGTAAAACCGAAAAAGGGGCACTTTGGCTTGACGAAAACAAATGTTCGGTTTATGATTTTTATCAATATTGGAGAAATGTTTCTGATGACGATGTAATTAATTGCCTTAAATTATTAACATTTTTACCAATTGAAGAAATTGAAGAAATGGAAAAAACACTTAGTGCAGAAAAACTAAACTCAGCAAAAGAAATCCTCGCATATGAAGTTACCGCTCTTGTTCACGGAGAAGAAAAATCTAAAAATGCACAGGAAGCCGCAAAGGCAGTATTTGCAGGCAGCGGTAACAGTGAAAACATGCCAACAACAGAAATCTCTCAAAGTGAAATTAATATACTTGACTTGCTTGTTGAAACAAAACTTGCACCTTCAAAAGGGGAGGGCAGACGCTTAATTCAGCAAGGCGGAATAGCTGTTGATAATGAAAAAATCACTGATATTGCGTTTAATGTTACAATAAAAGATTTTGTAATTATCAAAAAAGGGAAAAAAGTTTTCCATAAAGCTGTCAAGGTATGAGGTACAAATATGAATGATGAAAAGCTTGAATTAACAGAAAATAAACAAGATTTAGCTGTATCCGAGCAAAACGAATTACCGAGTTATTTTGGTCTGCAACTTAAAAAAGACAAAAAAGAATACTCCAAAAAAGAAAAAATTTTGCTCTTGCTCGCTCTATTTTTAGGTGTTTTATTAGACAGGCTGACATATTTTAGTTCGCACATGAACATTGATGCTGAAATTGCCACCAGTATATTTTGGTTATCGTATATTGTTATTATTTATGCTGTTTTCTGGCAAAAGCTTAAAAACAATAAAATTCTTTGGTTTGTCACAATAGCAAGTATTTTGCTCTGTTTTTGGAATTTTTTCTACCCTACTACAAACAACATAAATGAAAATTATATGTTGATTACATTTTTTGTTATACCTGCTGTGCTGATGGCTCACACAGTTTTTGCAACAGGAAATTTTAATCTTAAACAAATTCCAAGTCTTTTGGGCGAATATTTTTTAGGTTGGTTTGCAAAACCTTTTACTGCTTGGGGAGTGTTTTTCGGCTCACTTGGTTCACTTGTAAAAACAAAAAACCAGCATAAAAATGCTGGCAAAATCATTTTAGGTTTGGTTATTTGCCTTCCAATTTTAGCAATCATAATCCCATTGCTCATGGCTTCTGACAGCGTTTTTGATTATTATCTCAAAAATATAGATTTGAACTTAGAAAAATTTATTTTACACGGATTTATAATTTTTATTGTTACAGTTTTGTTTTATTCTTTCATTTGGAATATGGGTTTTTCAAGGGAACAGCCAACTGCAAGCTCAAACAAAGTTTCTTTTGACATAGTGATAAGTTACACAGTTTTAATTGTTATCGAAGTTATATATTTACTGTTTTGTCTTGTTCAATTCAAATATCTCTTTGCAGGAGCAGGACTACCAAATGACCTAACTTATGCTCAATATGCACACAAAGGTTTTGGCGAAATGGTATTGGTTAGTTTAATTAATCTCACAATTGTGGGAGTATTTCTGGAATGTTTACAAAACAAACATACTAAAAAAATACTGTTAATTCTCGTTGCAGAAACACTTATAATCATCGCATCAAGTAGCACAAGACTTGCACTCTACGTTGACACATATGACCTCACTTGGTTAAGATTACTTTCACTTTGAGAGATTTCTGATGTTGGCAGATATTTTTCTGTTAATCAGATGTTGACCGCTGAATGTTTCAAAGCACGTCTTGAAAAAGGCCTTTCTTTCCTGGAATTTAACTATATGTTAATGCAAAGTTATGACTTTTTGCAT
>BNZF01000034.1 GCA_026000865.1 Clostridia bacterium | reverse complement strand
TGAGGATTGTTATGCCAAACAATAATTCGTCGAATATTGTATAGATATAAAACGCCAAGCATAACGATATAAGTGGTGATTAAGCTACCATAACGCAATATTTTGATTTTAGAATATATCGCAATTCTCATAGCTGTTGCGGAACATACTCCCACAATAACTCCAACAATGCACCAGTCCAACAAGCTTATTACAATTTGTGGAATACTTTCAGCATGCCCGATATTAAACACACGAAATATCGCAATTAGAAAATAATAAGCGAAATTTGCAATTATAATCGTCAGCGAGCTTGTTATGAAGCTCCATTTCCACGATTTAGCATTTGTGTATGCAACAACTAATGCTCCGAGTAAATATCCTATGTGATTGCCAATAACTCTCATTCCGCTATATGCCGCAATGGAATTAGGAATCTTGCTCATAATAACGGAAATAACGCCTAGAAACAAACCAATTATTAAAGGTAAATATTTTTTCATTTTATTCTCGTTTCAATAATCTTGAACTTGTTTTTTATATATTAGACCTGTCCTAAAACTTAATGATTTATTTTTGGATTATTTTAACATTAAAAATAAATAGAGGAAAGTGGGGCGAATCCTTACTTCTTAGAGAGAAACGTCCTCGCTGTTTCAAAATTAAATTATTCATAAAAACAAGTTTTAGAACAGGTCTATTAGACCTGTTTCTTTAACTTATAATTATTTGTGATATTTTTTTTAGTTTTTGCCATTTGGAGTGTAAATAGAAAGGGCGGGTGTCGGATAGTTTATAGTTAAAAGTGTATAGTGCATAGTATGTGTTTTTTTTTTTTACCAGTAAAACGCGACCAAGAACAAACGACTAAGTTAAAATATACAGCGAAAAAACGGCCGTCCGCAGGACGGACGTTATGACTATTAACTGTTAACTATAAACTATCAACTATCCCCCCCATTACTTGCAAAAACTATAAAAAACAAATTTGAGAACAGGTCTATTATTCAACGGTATGCGAAAGGAAAAATTCCCGCAAGGATTCATAAGCGTGAACATTCATTTCACCGTTTTTATCAGTATATTCGGACTTTAACTTTCCGTCTGAACCTTTCAAAACTGTGTTTGTATCAAGATAATTTTTACCATTTTTGTTCGCAATTTCAAGCAAAGTTGAGTTGTATTTGTCAATAATTTTGTTATTATAAGTCATAGTTTCAGCAGAAGCAGACACAGGAAAACACGCACAAATATAATCTATTTTATCAATATCACCACTGTCAAAAGGATAATCTTTTCCAACAATGCTGTAAGTGAAATTTGCTTCGATTGCCTTGCCAAAATAATCCGACAAAGCATCAGCTTGACTGTCCCCAATGAAAACGCATTCCCCGATATAAGTTCCGTTCTTTTTTTCTGACAAAGGGACGGGGTTTATCAAATCGTTATTCGTGGGAGTAGCGATTTCTATGTTTTCAATCTTTTCCCATTTTTTGATATATTCGTCTTCGTTGTCATTTGCGTCAAGCATATATGCTAAAAAGCAGGATAAAAATGTTAAAAAAAGTATAACAAGTACAAAAAATGGACGAAATTTTATGATGAGTTTTTTTTCTTTTACTTTCATTTTGTCAATACCACCTTGCGTTTTTTGACTTATTTTTTAATAGACAAGTTTTTAAAACTTACTTTTTGTAATTAGGGGTGCTTTTTTTAGAAGTAAGTTAATATTTCGACTGCGTGAAGTGAACTGATGATTTAGTAAAACAATAATGTGAAATCCATCAGCCGTTGGCTGTTTACATTCCATGGGTTCCATTAAAAATCTCATAAATAATTGAGTTCAGGTCTACTAAATAATCCTAGTTGAATTTGCAAGTTTCCAAAAAAATTATAAATATAGGGGACATTTTGTCCCCTAATATTATTTTGTTATATATTGCATACTGAATAAGTGGCTAGTGCACTCTAACTCTATTATACTGTTTCTTCAATTTCAAACTTCCAAGGTACATATCTTGCGAATGCACTTTCGTTGCGTTCAGTATTGTAAGTTTTATAAAGGTTTTCCATTTCATCAAGGAATGCCTTTTGATAGGCAGTAACCCTTGTTTCGTCTATCGTCGCTTCTGTCCAAAGGTCATCTTCTGTCATTCTTTCGGAAATATCATAGCGGACAATCAAGTATGAAGCAGTGCTTGAATCGACTGTAAACGGAATATCATACTTATCTTGTGCAAAAATCGCATCATGGACATCTTTATTCGGAGTATATGAAGGTGCTTGTGTGGTAGTTGTAACACCGCCCTCAATTTCGATATCGGGTGTTTCGACCTCTGCGGTTGTAACTTTTGTAAATATTATTTCATTTGCATATTTTTCTGTTGTAGTAGTTGCAACATTGGTTGTCGTGGTCGTAGTTGTTGCGACAGAAGCAGTATCACTGTTATCTGTAATAGTTAACCCTTCTTGCAAAGTTGTCGTAACACTTTCGGTTGTCACAGCGACAGTAGTTGTTGTAACAGTTTCTTCTGTTGTTGTCGTGGTAGAAGTGCCAAGTGTTTCGCCTGTTTCGGGGTCAGTTTCAGTTGCGGCAACCGCTTCTGATTCTGATACGGAAACAGATTGTGAGTATGAAGAATAACTTACAGATTTTGATTCAGAAACGCTGTTATATTCACTTCTGACAGCTTCAAAGTCTGTTCCAGCCTTGATTTGTTCAGCATAGTCTTTTGCCAAATCTTGTACTTCTTGTTTAGCATCACCGATTAAAGTTTCACCAGTATATGACAAATAATTGAATGCTAAATATTTAACGCGAGCGTTATTTTCGATATAAAACTTTCTTAAATCAACATCTCGAATACCTTTTGAACCCTCTTCGCCATAATAACTGTTGAAAATTTCTTGGTTATAATACATAACCTTTATTATTTTTGAAATTGAAGCTTTTGATATGCCGTTTTTTTGGAGGTTTTTGTCAAATTCATTCCAAAACAAATTAGTATAATCTTCCATTTTAGTTTGAGATTCTTCGTCAAGCGAAAGACCTAATCTTTTGAACTCACGCATACTCGCAACATACCCCAAAACACCCTCAATGGCTTTATCTTGAACATAATCGAGCAAAGGTTGTCCGTTGAAAACAGCATTCTCAACATCTGCTTTTTTCAATGGATTGAAAGTTGCTTGCTGACCTTGAATGTTGTCAACAGCGTCGGTATAAACGTTGAGAGCATAGTAAAGATAAACCCCTGCTGGGATTTGCTCACCGTCAACAGTCAGCATATATCTTGTGTTTGCACACCCTGCAATGCTGAGCGTTAATAAAAATACTAAAATTACAGCCGATATTTTCTTGAAAATTTGCATAAAATTAGAAGCCTCCATTAAATAAGTACTATTAAATATTAGTGCGTTTGCATAAATTTTACACATAAACTGCAATTGACAGCTTGTGCTTCGCATACGATTTCAGAATACAAAGCTTATTTTATCACACATCTTTTGACTTGTCCACTAATTTTAATATTTTTTATATTAAAATAAAAAAACCGCCTCTAAGGGCGGTTTTAAATTATTCACTGAACTGCGAAATCAATTTTCTTTTAAGAAGCGAAAAATCAACGCCATTGACCAAACCATCAGAGTTGAGGTCATAAGCGAACGCGTCCTCTTTGCTTGGAGTAACAGTATCGTTGATATATTTTGAGCAAAGCACCAAGTCTCTCACTGTCGGATTTTTGATTTTGTCGAGGTTGTTGATTTTGTCAATAATTGAATCCTTAGGTGTATTATCAGTAACAACAGGAGACGGAGAAGGCAATGACATGAAAGGGTACTTACGTGCTCTAACTACGAAATCATAGTTTTGCTCTGCATAAAATTTCAGAGCAACATCTGTACTTTCAAATTCCATTATATAATAGCATTCCTTAGAGCTATAAGATAAAAATCTTACCTTTCCAAACTCAGCAAAATCATTGCAACTAGGTTCATATCCATCAACAAATTCAATACATATTCGCCAAGTGTCCACTAACGGCATAAGACCTGTTGTGGGTTCAAGCTCACCATGTCTTGAATACCAACCTTTATACTCCCAATATCCATCCATATCATCATATGTTTGAAAAATGTCTATAATATCTTGCTCAGTAGTATAGAATTTAAATTCTCTTATAATATCGCTTGAAGCCAACTCATTATCTCGTAATTCATGTGGTCCAAATACTTTTAACTCATTGGGTTCCAATACATTAGGGTCAGCAGTGATGGACATTACAGTTGAAAGACATAAAGTTACTATTGCTAACCAATTTATAATTTTTTTCATAATAACCTCCTAAAAAAGCGAACATAACAGTTTTTTCATAATTTTCACTCCTTTTAAATTATTCACTGAACTGCGAAATCAGTTTTCTTTTTAGAAGTGAAAAATCAACGCCATTGACCAAACCATCAGAGTTAAGGTCATAAGCGAATGCGTCCTCTTTGCTTGGAATAACGGTATCATTGATATATTTTGAGCAGATTACTAAATTGCTGATTGTTGGGGTTTTGAGTTTTTCGGCAACAGGTGGATAGGGAACGATGACCACTTGAACAAACGGCTGTGATTCAGTCAAAGGAGAGGCACTTATTACATTTTCGTTCTCTAAAATCAAGTCGATTGAAGATAACATAATATTAGTATCAGCAAAAGTTACAACAAAAATGTCTGCATTATTAAAGTCCCAACTTTTTACACCACTCAAATTTTCAACAAACTTTTCAACAAATTCATTATCAATAGGTTTTGACAATCTAACAAGTAATTGATTAACACTTGAAATTCTATAAACTGTACCTAAATTTTTTTCGAAGAAACTCGAGGGTAATGTTTCTAAGTATTTACTGGTTGTTAATGTACCATCCTCATAGGTGAATATAGTGCCACCGTTCAAAAAAGAAGAGATACAACGTTCTTTTAATGTTTGACCACTAAGAAAGAAATTATCACCATTTTTTAAATAGTCAAAAGCCGAAACCGAAAATGTAGAGAACAATAACATTCCACTCAACAATATTGTAATAATTTTTTTCATTCTAAGCACCTTCTATGTTAGCATTATGATAGTAAAATTTTATTAGTTGTGAAGTAACCCTTGCACCCGCTCCCCAAGCGTATTCTGTTTCTGACCACCCACCAGTTAAGGTATTTATAGCAATAACCGTTTGGTCAAAAGTAGTCGAAGGGTTTCCGTCCACATCATAGATTATAGGTCCACCACTATCACCGCCGATATCAATAATATTAAAATAAACAGCAGAATCCAAGTCGTCTACAAAATTGGAATGGTTTTTCAAATTTCCCCAAGCAATATGCAAACTAGTACTACCATTAAAAAGAGAATGCCCTGCCAATGCAATATGTTTAGGTGCTGCTGAACTTAAACCACTTATAGTGTTTATTGCAGTATCAGTAATTGCTCCGAAAGATAAAGCACCATATGTTTCAGCTAAATCAACTTCCGTGTCAATTTCTAAAATTGCATAATCATATATATACAGTTCGTCATGAACTGCAAAACTAGGGTCACGAGTGCTTTTTATTGTCAAGTACTCTTGCGGTATATGTGCAAATGATGCATAATAAACGCTATCATCAGATGTTTTTATTGATATATTTGGAAACCAGTTAATATAATTAACACCATATAAACAATGAGCCGCCGTGGCTACCAAATTCTCGCCAATAATGAAACCTGTTCCAGTTCCGGTTGAAATTTGAATTTTCACTATGGCATCATTCAAATATCCTGCTCGATTATCAGGTAAAATTGTATTAAGTGGTTGTAGGTTAATATTATCCGGCGATGTTCCGTCCCATCCAGCAAGACCCATTGTTGATGTGGTCAAATCATACGAGGTTGTCGTGTTGTTGGAATAGTCATGTTTTAGATATGTTCGAGTTCCATTGTTTTTCGCTGTAATATCATCAATAGTTCGATAACCACTTGCGTTCGTGTCAGGAAAAGATGTGATACTACTCGTAAGATAACTTATCAGCATGTCTAAGTCATCCCTTGTAGCAACACCGTCATGGTTTACATCAACAACGTCAATTTGCATATAAGCCTGACCCGAAAAATGTTTACCCAATAGCACAACATCAGCGATTTTTCCGACCATTCCGTCGTTATCAATATCACCGACTTTGATCGTGATAGGTACCGCACTCGCAGGTAAAGCGAAGCTCCCACAAATCGTCAATGTCATTGCGACTGATGTAATGGTTGCAAACAACCGCCTAAATAATTTTCCCCTCTTGGGTATTTTGATACGTCTATATTTCATAATAGAACACACCTCCTTGTTTTATATTTTTGTTGCTATGTAAAGCCATAGCAACTTTCTCCTCACCTCTTTGAGCTTAATGTATTTTATCATATAATATTAAAGAATGCAACAATAAATTCACATAAAAATTCAGAATTCACAATTTTTTCATAATTTGATTTTTATTATATATAATAGTATAGGGTGATATAATGGAGATTTATGCAAGCAAAAGATGTCTTTTGTATATACAAACAGTCTCGCTGTTGGTTATTTTCGAGTTGATATTTGCAGCAAATGTTTTTTTGAGCGGTTTTTTGATGATTGCGATGACGATTTTTCTTTTTTCTTTGGCAATAATAGGATTGTTTATTTACGCTCCTTTGTATTTCAAAATGCTGAAATATACTATTGAAAAAGAAAAAATCGAAAAAAAATCTGGTGTTCTTAAACAGAAAAAAGAAATAATATTAATTTCCAAAATTCAGCATATAACAACGGTAAAAACACCATTTTCCTTTAATTGTGTTATTCTGATAGCTAGTGGAAGTAAAATAGTCTTGCCTTTTTTGAAAAAAAAAGATTTAGAATTTTTTTTAGATTTTTATTGACATATTCAAAATCTTTGATATAATAGTTAGGCGTTGGCAAAGTTGGCTAAGTTGGCAACTGAGAAGAAATATGACAAAAGAAATATTACGAAAACATCTGAGCAAAAGCAATTTTTATACAACTTACGGAAAGATTGCTAAAATCGTCGGAACAACTGTTGAGGCGACTGGTTTGGTTTGCAATATCGGTGATGTTTGCCGAGTTAAGTCAACTACTGGCGAAAAGGAACTTTTGGCAGAAGTTGTTGGTTTTGTTGATAATCGTGTTATTCTTATGCCTTATGAGGACATTGAGGGCATAGGTTATGGAAGTATTGTAAAAAACACCAATGCCAAACTTATGGTAAAAGTTAGCGATGCTCTTATTGGACGTACTGTTAACGCTCTTTGCGAACCTATCGACGACCTCGGCGACGTTGGGGTAACAGGTGAAGCAATGGAGGGGTTTGATGCCGTTGGTAGTGCTGTTAATAATGTTGATGGTGACGGAAAATGGTACTCAATTCAAGGCGTATCGAGTAATCCAATGAAACGTCCTCCAATCAAAGAACCTATTCAAATCGGCGTAAAAGCAATAGATGGTATGCTCACTATCGGCAAAGGTCAACGTATGGGCATATTTGCAGGTTCTGGCGTTGGTAAATCTACCCTTATGGGCATGATTGCAAGAAATGTTGTTGCAGATGTGAATGTAATTGCACTTGTTGGCGAGCGTGGGCGTGAATTGCTTGAATTTATTAATCGCGACCTAGGACCAGAGGGACTTAAACGTTCTGTTGTGGTTGTTGCTACTTCCGACCAACCCGCTATGATGCGTTCAAAATGTGCACTTACCGCGACCACTATCGCTGAATATTTTCGTGACCAAGGCAAAGATGTCTTGCTGATGATGGATAATCTCACTCGTTATTGCATGGCGCAGCGTGAAATTGGTCTTTCTGCGGGCGAATTGCCTGTTGCAAGGGGATATACTCCTTCAATTTATGCGACTTTACCGAAACTACTCGAAAGAAGCGGAAATTTTACAAACGGTTCGATTACAGGTATATACGCGGTTTTAGTTGAGGGTGACGACAGCAATGAGCCGATTTCTGATACGGTCAGAGGTATTATTGATGGTCATATTATGCTTTCTCGAAAAATTGCAATGCGAAACCATTACCCTTCAATCGATGTTTTAGGAAGCGTTTCTCGTCTTATGTCTGAAATTGCCACTCCTGAACATAAATCAGTTGCGGGTGAAATGCGGAAACTTATGGCTGCTTATCAAGATAGTCAGGACCTTATTTCAATCGGTGCATATAAATCTGGTAGCAATCCCACTCTTGACATAGCTGTGCGTAAAATCGAAAGTATCAATGCTTTTTTACAACAACCGACTACTACTGGTGTTGCTTTTGAAGATACAATTGCACAGATGCAAGAAATTATTAACAATTGATAATTTAAGTTGTTTTATCATAATTTTTCCATTACAAATATTTTGAGCGAACTTTTGAATTGACTTGAACTCATAACTATTTGTGGCATTTTTTGAAAAATATTTATGGTATAAAACAAAGGTGTGAGTATCCGCTTATCGTGATAGTTGCCCCCGAAACTCTTTACTTGCAAAAATTATAAAAAATAAGTTTTATGACATTTCTAGTTTAAAGTTTTCAAGAATATAAATTTCTAAAAGTTGCAATGAGCAACACGAGTGCGTAAAATAAAAAAGCTGGTGTGGCTCAGCTGGTAGAGCAGTTCATTCGTAATGAACGGGTCGTCGGTTCAAATCCGACCACTAGCTAGTGGGTATGGACTGAATGATTTTCTCTGATTTGGGGAGTTTGATAGGCTAATTTTCTGTCTATTTTAGTAAAAAAAATTCAATTTTAGTAAAAAAATTCAATCGTAATTAATAAGTAAAAAAACGGCCAATATCTTGAATTTTAAAGTAAAGTTATTTGTTAAAATAAAATGCCGAAGTGATGGAATTGGCAGACTTGACGGACTCAAAATCCGTTGCTGGCAACAGCGTGCGGGTTCGACCCCCGCCTTCGGCAGTTAGCAGATGTTTAAATAAAAAGCGACTATTTTAGTCGCTTTTTTTTGTTTTACACAGTTTAATGTAAATGGTCGTGTTCTAAATAAATGGTATAAAATATACGCCCGCGAAAGTGAACTAATGATAGAGTTAAAATATGTCGCGAAAAAGCATGCGGGTGCTACCCGCCGAAAAAGCATGTGGGAATTGCCCGCCGAAAATATATGCGGGCATGGATACCTGTGTTTATAAATTAAAGCCCATTTTAAGGGAAAATCTCATTGAAATTGCTTGACAACCAGCAACAATTATGTGGTCAAGTAAGATAACATTTATTGGTCGTAATGAGGACATAAGATAACGAGTTGTGGAAATATCATCATTGGACGGGTCTAAATTGCCGTTTGGATGATTGTGAGCGATGGCTATGTAAGAGGTGTTGTATGAAAATGCGAATTTGACAATATTTGCAACATTAATCGGTGAAAGACTTAATCCACCCGTTGAGACAACCCCACAGCCGACAACTTTCAAATCGTCGCTTAATGCGACACACATAACTTTTTCGTTTTGTTCACCAATAAATTTTGGAATGAAATATTCTGCCAGATGTTCAAAATCATTGAACCCATTTTTATGCAATTCTTGCTCTTGATAACGCTGAATAATGCTCAAAATCAACTTCAAAAGCAACGCAGAATTAGGTCCAATGCCTTGTGCAGTTGAAAATAAAGATATGTCCGCGTTAAAAACATCAGCAAAACCACCACACCTGTCTATCAGCAGGTGTGCGATTTCATTTGTGTCAACACGCGGGATCGAATAGTATAGCAAGAGTTCAAGCAGTTCATGGTCCTGCAAAAACTCATTATTCAAAAATCTTTGCCTTAACCTGCTTCTGTGGTCCGAATGAATATCTTTCATAGCACTATTATATAGCATTTATTTACACGTTTCAACATTTTTTTATAAAAAAGTTTTGATTGGACATAATATATTAGTTCAGTCCGAAGACACATAATTATTCGTGAGATTTTCAGGGAAAATACTTTTCTTACAAAAAAACTATAAAAAGTAAGTTTTAGGACGGGTCTATTCAAGTAAATTTAATACCAAGGAGCAAAATGAAAGCTGTTAGATTTGGATATAATATAATATTTATGATATTTTTTATTGTTTTAATGACATTAAAAACTAGCATGAATGAAGAAATTATTGTTAAAATACTTGTACTATTATACTTATTTTTAACATTCTTATATAGTTTATTTGTAAAAAGTGAAATTGAAACACAATTTTTAACAGTTGCATTATTTTTTATATTTATTGCAGAAATTTTGGTTGCGTTTGGATATGTTTTTGGGTACGCTTTTTTTGCATTAACACATATTTTTCTAATAATGTATTTTGTAAAAATAACTCATAAAAATATTATAAAATCATACCAAAAATTTAAATATTTAGCACTTTTAATTTTACTGGTTATTTATAGTATTTGTACTGTTTTTATTGAGAATAATTTACTTGAAAACACTTTACAAAATGTATTAATTGTGCCGATATATATGTTGCTTTTGACAATTATGTTATGGAAAGCAATCTGTGTTTTTATCCAGGAAAATGTATTTTTTACACGAATTTTTTACGGTGCACTGCTGTTTTATCTGTGTGATATGCTTGTTTTATTTGAACTCACAACCGCACAATTATTACCGCTTATATTTGTATCTTGGGTAGCATATATCCCCGCGATATTTTTTATTGAGCACGGTAGGCAAACCCAAATTGCAATCTACGGCAACCAAAATAAGTCGTCAATATGGCTGAATTTACACTCTGTTTAATATCTATTTAACTTGCGTTAAATTTTATAATGTAGTATAAATCTTTCATAAACTTTATTTTGTCTTTATTTCCGCCTTTCCTTTTTGATTTGAACCAAACTTGCCGCTACATAAACTACGGCTGGGATTAGTGATAATCCTATTAAAATATCAAGGACAGTATGGTAAAAATCCTTGACCAGAATGGTATCTGATGGTGGAAATAGGTGGTAGGTATCTCTGAAAAAAGCATTGTAGCTTTCTATGCCGTCATGTGTGCTGAAGTACATTGGGTATTGAATTACACAGCCCCAAATAGCAAGAAACACAAAAAGACACCATCGTCCAATTTTCTCTCTTGTAATAAACAGAATAAACGTGACGAGAAATATACCCCACCACACGACATCAATTGGCTCATCAGAGAAAGCAGATGTTACCAACAAAAAATCGCCAAGCCTAAATCCGGTCATATCCAGAGTAAACCATAGAAACAAAGCCGATACGCATACCAAATAGAATCGTTTAATTATATGTAAATTTATTTGCATCTATTGTTTTCCTTGTCTAAAAAAATTCTAATTTGTTGGTCTATTACTACCAACGTATGTCTTACAGTATAGCACAAACGGCAAGACATTTCAACATTAAAATTCAACGTCACAATCTCATTTGTAAATTTTTTGTGAACAACCGCTCTATGTCCTTGAAAAACGGACACAAAAGTGTCCGTTTTTTAAAATCTATTAACTTAAATAGATAAGATATAGTATGTTTGTCCTAAAACGTATTTTTTAATAGATTTTGTTAAAATAGAGTTTGGAGTTTACTTCCCCTTATAAAGCGGGGATTCGGTGACGCAATCCGCTATTTTGTAGGACACTACACAAAAGCAAATTAATTTTTGGAAAAAAATCATCTAATATCATTAATTTCAAAAGGTGATTTGTACACCAAAATAAATTCTGTTAAATAATAGGTTAGAGGACAGTCTAATAAAACATAATTTTAATGCCCGAATTAAGACGCTTTTTTAGCAATTTTCTCCTCTAAAAGCCCTAAGGCTTTAACAACACCGCTGATAATACTTTCTGGTCTTGCAGCACAACCAGGCACATAAACATCGACAGGTATAGCTTTATCAACTCCGCCGATTACATTATAGCACTCGGAAAAAATTCCGCCAGAACAAGCACAAATACCAATTGCAACCACCATTTTTGGGTTAGGCATTTGGTCATAAAGTTGCTTAACAACGTTAATATTTTGTTCGTTGACAGCACCAGTAATCAGCAAAATATCAGCGTGTTTTGGGTTTCCAGTGTTAATTATTCCAAACCGCTCAACATCGTAAATTGGTGTTAAACAAGCCAAAACTTCAATATCACAGCCATTGCAACTTGAACCGTCATAATGCAAAATCCATGGACTTTTTTGAATGTAATTCATTCCATATACCTCATAATGTTACTGCAATATTTAAGAATCTGTTCTAAAAATTAATAATTTAACTTTTTTTGGACTATTTTAGAGTTAAACTATTCATAAAAGGGGTTCTAGAATAGGTTTAATGCTAACCAGCAAAGTTTTACATACTTAAAATTTACTTAACAAAGATAACACAATCAAATTCGCCGCTCCAAAGAAGAAAGTCACACCCCAAGCGGAACTCAAAGCTGTTTTCCAAGTCACTCTTGCACAAGCGTTATCAATTATTATTTCTAATATGAAAGCGGCAAAACAAGCCAAAACCGCGTATAAATGTG
This sequence comes from Clostridia bacterium, assembly GCA_026000865.1. GTDB lineage: Bacteria > Bacillota > Clostridia > Oscillospirales > Ruminococcaceae > BNZF01. The sequence continues at coordinate 4,429 of BNZF01000034.1, read as the reverse complement.
AAATTGGCGAAGAAAACGCAACAAAAATATAAACGAAAGACAAAGCCATAATTGTTTCATACCAGTGAGTAATCTCAATTATTGCCAAATCTTCACCTGAAAATTCGGTTGTGATACCTTTAACAATTTCTTGATGTCCATGGTGTGACATGCTCAAATCAAAAGGTGATTTTCTCAATTTGAAAGTTAGAATATAGACAAAAGCGAGGAAAATTGCAGGCAAGTATATAATAGCAGGCTTGTCCTGTGCAATTATGTCTTTTACAAAAAAACTGCCACTTTGATAATAAAGTCCGATTGCAACTAAAAGAACACAGGGTTCATATGCCATCATTTGCAAGAGTTCACGCTCTGAACCTATGTTTGAATAGGGTGATGATGACGCGTAACCTCCGAGAACAAACATTAGCGAGCCAATTGTTAGAACAAAAATTGCGAGTAGTAAATCTCCTCCCATAATTATTAAAACGACTGTGAAAATTATGAAAAGTAAAGAGAGATACACATAAAAGCGATATGCAGAGTTTACGCGAATTTGCTCTTTTTGTAGTAGTTTTCGCACATCATAGAAAGGCTGTAAAATACTTGGCCCTTTACGCCCTTGAAGTCTTGCAGATATTTTGCGGTCAAGACCCGATAAAAAACCGCCGACAAGAGGTGAAATAACCACAATACCTATAATTTTAAGGATTTTTATTAAAATATCATTCATTTCAAAATCCCCCATATAAGTATTACGGCAACCGCTATCATTGAAAAAATACAAATCAAATTGCCCCAAAATCCGATATTGCCAAACACGTCTTTCATATACCAGTTAACAGACGTTGTTTCACGGGTTACTCCCAAAGAAGCGTTGAAACTTTTGTTGTCGCCAACATTTTCACCCGCCATATAAGTGAGGACTTCGCGTCCTTTTTGCTTTTTTGAAATTGGTATAAATGAAACAGGTAAAATCAACAACAAAGAAAACATTGCAATCATTAACCAAACATTACCTTGTGAAATCGGTGAATTTGCAGAAAAACCGAACATATTCTGTAAATATGGCAGAACAACTTTGCTCGAAACAAGAGGGAACAAAAAGCAAGCTGATAGAGTTAAAACAGCGTGAATAAACAGCGAAATACGCTCGTCCATATGAAAATGGTGTTTTTCGAGTTTTTTACCAGAAAGTGCAACGAGTTTACCCATCCACTTTGTCCAATAGAAAAGTGTTGCAGCAGAACCAAAACAAAGTATCATTATGATATGGAGGTTATTACTGTCGATAAACGCTTTCATCGCCGCCCATTTTGAAATCAGCATACCAAAAGGTGCAAGGAACATTCCCGCAATGCCAATTAGCAAGAAAATCACAAGACTTTTTGAAACTCCGTAAAGGTTAGACATATCATCAACATCACGGCTATGGAGTTGATGTTCAACTTCTCCGACAGACAGGAAGAGCAAAGATTTTGATACAGCGTGGAAAATAACAAGGAAAATTGCCGCCCAAAGTGCCTCAGGTGTTGCAATGCCTATACAAGTTATAATTAAACCAAGGTTTGCAATAGTTGAATATGCTAAAATTCTCTTAGCGTCACTTTGGGTAATCGCAAGTAATGACGCAGCAAGGAAAGTAATTCCGCCGATTAAAGTAACTATTCTGCCAACATTAGTAGTTCCTAAAAGAGGCGAAAGTCTTAATAATAGATAAACTCCCGCTTTTACCATTGTCGCCGAGTGGAGCAGAGCCGACGATGGTGTTGGAGCGACCATCGCACCCAAAAGCCAAGATTGAAACGGAAATTGTGCAGATTTTGTCAACGCCGCTAAACTAAACAGAAAAGCGGGTACTAAAACCGTTGCCGTAGGGTTTAATGCGATTAATCTTGAAAGTTCAATTGTTTCAAGCTTCATACCGCAATAGACTATTCCAAGTGCAAAAGCAAGTCCGCCACCAAGGTTTATTGTTAACGCTCTAAATGAATTATCGACCGCTTCATCTTTTTTTGTGTAACCAATCAGTAAAAATGACGAAAGCGAGGTGATTTCCCAGCAAAAATATATCCAAATAAGGTTATTGAACAGTACAAGTCCTGTCATTGCCCCTAAGAACATCAAAATTACTGCAAAGAAATAACTTTTTTGTTCTTTAACTTCTTTGTGAAGGTTATGATACCATTTCATATAGCCTACTGTATATAGTGCTATAAGTCCACCAACCACACCAACTATCAGTACCATAATCACAGATAACTGGTCTAGGACAATTAGCCTATCAACTTCAAGTTCTTTTTCTTTGACAACGGCACGCTCAAACCAAAGCATTAACGGCAGTTGAATAACCGTAAAAAGAGGAGCAATATACTTTTTATGTTTAATACCAAGAAAAACAATCAGTAAAGCAATTGCTATCTCAATTATTACCATAGCTGAGTCTATTATATGTATCGCTTTTTCGGCAGCATCGCCTTGGAAATCTCCGTTCCAAAAGTTAAAAGCAGTCATAATCGACATTGCAATAACGCCGAGTGCTCCTAACCTCATTAAAGAATTACGAACTATGTCAACCCTAATCACAAAGCATAGTAATGCCAACGCCACGGGTATTAAAGTCGAACACAACACCAAATAAGGCATATTTTCACCCCTTAAAAATTATCCTATGAATTTTACTATAATATTTCTAACTTGTCAATAATTTTTATTGTAATTTTAAGAATGTTATGATAAAATACAATTCAGTTAATAGGCAATAGGTAACAGTTAATAGGTATGGAGTGCCACTGCGTGGCACATTTTCGCGGGGAAGCTTGAATAAATCGTTAGTTTTTGGTCGCGTTTTGATAGTTAAGGGCAATGTAGTCCTGTATAAAGCCGTAAAATACGACGTTAAACTAAATGTTCGTTTACGCGTCATGAACTGTCAGCCGACACAATACCTCTTACCTATTCACTATTAACTATTACCTAATGCCATCAAAGTTGCAACAGCATGAAATAAAAGAAGAGCAGTCAAAAGTGCAAAACGTGAAAACGATGTGAGAACTAAAAAAAAGAAGAGCAGTAAGAATAACGACACTTGAAAACGATGTGAGGAATAAAAGAATGTACTTGGAAAGAATTAAACAATTAGTTACGGATATGAGAGCGGTTCAAATTCATACGGAGAATAAGAATAAAATCAAAAATGATGAGTTTAAAATGCTTTTGGCAGCACCGCAGGCATTGATTAAAGGTGCGGATTTTTATAGTATACCTGTGCTTTCAAGGCAAACTACACAAATTGCACCGAGAGAAAAAGTTAGAGAAAATCTTGAAAAAAATTACAATATCACTAATTATGATAGTGCGGTTGGATTTCTCAGAAGCATTGAAACAAGAGGAATTGGTTGGATGTATCAACAGTTTGTGAATGACTGGAAAGGTAATCCAACTGTAAATATAGAGGCACTTGAAACGAATAAACGCAAACATTATGATTTGACGAAAGAGTTTGCGGTGCGGTTTCAAAAAATCGTTGGCAAGTTTGGTCTTTATGCTTGGGATATTGCAATGGGTATCGATGTTGCAAGAGAAATTCACACAGCTGGCTATTTTTCTGAAAAAGTTACTCTCGAATTTGCGGAGGATTTTGCGACAAAAGCTGCCGAGGTTTATCCAAACTGGGAACATTATGGTATTGGAGTGATTTGTGGCGGTGCGATGTATGATTACAGCAGAACATTAAATGAAAAGGACGCTGACGCTTCTTTTGATTTTATGTATTCAATTGTTGAAAGACTTTTTACCGATAAATCGGTAATGGTTTGGAATACGAACAGGTTTATGGAAATACGCAGATATTTCCGTCATTTAACATCCAATATCGAGTTTTTTGACCCGAAATTATATTGTATCGTATCAACAGAAATCGCCGCAAAAGAACGTCCAATCGGTTATTTTTTCCGTGAACCTACTGAAGAAACGAATGTAAGTGATAGCGGTTGGAGATTTTTTGCAGGCGATGAAACAAATCGTGACGCTAATAACCCTGATAAATTTCAAGCAGTTACACTTAACGTTATTTGTAATTATGATGCGGAAGTTATGCCGTTTTTGAAGTCGGATATAGGCTCTGCTTTTGAGCGAGATGAGAACGGAAAGTTTGTTGTGTCAGTCGAAAGTTAACAGTTAACAGTCAAGATACAGTGGTTGCAATTGCTCACTCCAAAGACAGTAAAGTTGCAATGATTTAAAATAAAAAAAGAGCAGTTAGAATAGAAAATTTTGAAAATAATGTGAGGAATAAAAAAACAAGGTGAGGAATAAAAGAACAAAGTGAGGAGTAAAAAATAAAAATAATAACGGTGCTTGGCTCAACTGGGTCAATTGGAACGCAGGCTTTGGAAGTTTGCGACCATTTAGGATATAGAGTTTTAGCGATGTCGGCTAACAATAATAT
>BNZF01000033.1 GCA_026000865.1 Clostridia bacterium | reverse complement strand
GCTTGCTCGGTTGCACCTTGTGAAAGGGCTTGCGAAGCGTTGGAAATTTGTCCTGCACCTGCACTAACTTCACTTGTTGCAACGTTAATATCGCCGAACATTGCATTGAGATTGTCAACCATTGCGATTACAGCATTACCGATTGTATCTTCTGAGCCAAGAGAATTTACATTAATTGTTAAGTCTCCTTGTGCAACGCTGTCAACGCTTTCGCCGACAACACCAAGACGTCTTGCAACTTCGCCGAGTGATTGTGCACAAATGCCCAATTCGTCTTGACCTGCTGCCCATTTGCGTTGCTCAGCCCACTCTGTGTCAGAGAATTTAATACGACCTTTTTTGCCAATTTCATTAAGAATGTTTGAAACATAAATTGCAGGATTTGCAATAAGGCTTGTGATAAATCTTGACAGAACCACGCCAACAATAACAGAAATGATGATAATTGCGATAAGGATTATAAGAACTGTTGTAAAGAGTGCTGCTGCTGCTGCTGCTTGTTCATTTGAAGCATTATCAAAAAAGTCAGCAAGTTTTGTGATAGCAGTTGCATAGCTGTCAAAAAACGGGCCAAAAACACCCAAGGCATCATCTAATGCGTCTTCCATATTCGGTTCGCCAGCAGAAGCAATTAGTTTGTTAGGCAAATCTTTTGCTAATGCAATACTACTCTCAAAAGCAGAAAGTGCATTTTTATATTTTTCGCGTTCATTAGAAACATCTTTGAATAAAGCACGAGATTCGTCAGAAACACAGAACTGGTCAATTTTATCAATTAACTCGCCTGCTTGTGTTGAATAAGTAGAAAGGTCAGCAAGGTTCGATTTATAGTCCTCTTCCACATGCATTACAGCATAAAGAGACATACCACGAACCGCCACACGTTGTTGTTGCAAAATCTTTCCAAGTCTTGCAGAGGAAATACCCGCACTTGCACGGTCAGAAAGCAGTGAAGCTTGACTATTTAGCTGTGATGTTGCAAAAATGCCTACACCGCCTACGATTGCCAGTAAAACGAGGATAAGCATAAAGGAGACAGTCAGCTTTTTGCCGATTTTCATGTTTTTCATTTGTTAGCCTTTCTACAATGCTTCTTGCATTGCCAGTGTTTTTTTTAGCACTATTGTTAGTAATTTAGTCATATATTGACTTTACTTCGATATTGTACATTATATTTTTTTACTTGTCAAACATTTTACATTGCCAAATATTTAATTTTTTGTGAACAAAAGCCAAATATTTCTATTTGCTACCAAAAGTTTAAAAGTCAATAAATCACAAGTTTTCACGTGCTAACTGAGGCAGTTTGTGGCTTATTTAGTATAAAACAAAAAAACCTTGTGCTTTTTTTATTTGTGCTTGTATTTAATTTCAATTTGCAGTATTATTTGCCTTTATTTTTTCCATCTCTTCATCAACCCATTTTGAACCTTTATTACAAGAACCTGTTGGTATAGAAATTTCCGTTGCCTTTCACCATTCTTTTCACGCCTTTCTATGTCAAAAATCCTTGCCATATTCCAATATGCCGTGGATTTTTTCCTTGAAAATCATAAAAATTATTGCAAAAAATCAACAAAAAATTTCTATCCCAACAGGTTCTAAAAATCCATAAACTCTTGGGTTGTTGCGTCTTTAAGAATTTCGTAATGCCATTCACGAATAGCGTGAATATCTTCCAACCAAAAATCGCCGATTAAATCAGACTTGGGAATATTGCGTAGCATGTTATCCTTCTTCTATCACTTCATTTGCCCAACTTTGCCAAATAGCCAATTGTTAATTAAAATCACCATGCGGTTTGATTTCTCCGAGACTGACTTTGATTGCATAATCGAAAACTTTTATGAAAATTTTGGGAAATTTGTGTTTTGTAAACGTAGTTTCTTGCATATTAATCACCTCGAATACTCTTAAAATTTATTTAAACAAATCCGAATGTGAACCAGTTCTGAGAAAAAACACAGTGTTTTCAAAATATCTGTATTCAAGTACCCAATCACTTTGTATATGGCATTCAGTAACTCTTGGATTTTTACCAGTCAGATAATGAGGACAATTTATAACAGGGTCAAGAGGTTCGTCATTTTGAATTTTGAACATTATGTCATCCAAAAGTTTCATATTACAATTGCGTTTTTTACAAAGTTTGTAATCTTTGCGAAACTGTGTTTCAAATTTAGGCTCAAAATTCATTATCTTCGCTCATTTCTTTAAGAAAATCTTCGACAGACTGAGTGGGAAGCATAGGGATTTTTCCTTGTATCATTAGTTCAACCCTATCAAAAACAGCCTCAGTTTCCTCATTAGGGATGTTTTCGGATATAGGAAATGACATTTCTTTCTCAACCAAAAACTTTTGTATAAAATCACTAAAAGCCGCTTCAAGCGACAACCCCGATTGAGCCAAAAGTATTTGATATTTTTCAAGAACCTGCGGTTCAACATTTATTTGTAAAATAGCCATATTAATCACCTCTTGAATATTATATCACATAAAAAAATAAAATCAATAAAAAATTACTAAAAAACTATTGCATTATGTTTTTTAATGTGATATAATCGTTTTACTAAATAAATTGTCGCTTTTGTACCATTCATACTACTATCTTATATAGAGGTGCATTATGAACCCTGTTAGAAAAAGTTTTAATGTCTGTATAGTAATATTGGTGTTTATATGTTGGAGTGTAACATTTTCCGCTATTTTGCAACCTGCAACTATTACTGCTGACACGAGGGAGATTATTTGCACAACAACCGAGGAAATCAACAACGCGTTCTATACCGCTTTGCCGGGTGATGTGATTAAAATTGCACCTGGCGAATATCTCGGAAAGAAAGGTACATCGCGTGATAAGGGCTATTCTGGTTACGGTAACGCTTGGTTCTTTTTGAATAACAAGCGGTACTGCCGAAAACCCGATTACAATAACCGCTCTTGACCCATTAAACCCGCCAACGCTTATGGGAAACGACAACGCGAGTTATAATTTTGAATGCCAAAACGCAGACTATATAATCTTTAACCATATCAATTTTACTAATGCCGCCAAAGGGCTAATGCTTGATAACAGCTCAAATTGCATAATCCGCTATTGTAATTTCTCGAATTACGGCGAAGAAGCAGTGCATTTTCGTGATGGTTCAAGTTATAATTTGCTTGAATATTCTACTATCACAAATACAGGCAGTAAGTCAGCGGGATATGGCGAGGGTATTTATATCGGCTCTGACAAAAACAAATGGGAATCCGACAGTTCAATTGACACGGGCACGACAATGTTCCGAAAAGAATGTGATTATAATGTAGTATCAAATTGTGTTATAGGTGGCGGAGTTACCGCTGAATGTGTTGATATAAAAGAAGGAACAACAGGCACAAGACTCGAAAACTGCATTTTCAAAATGGGCGGTATTCTTGGTGTTTCCGCCGCAAATTACGCTGATAGTGCGATTGACATAAAAGGCAATGATGTTGTAATAAAAAATTGTGTTTTTGAAGATGAGGGAAATGCCCTTTGTTTAGAGGCTATCCAACTTCACAGCCAAACCGAGGATAGACTTTGGGGACGCAACGCTGTCATTGAAAATAATACTTTTATATTGACCGCTTGCATTGTCGCAGTCAACGCAACCCATGATACCGAAGCGTATTTCTTTGATAATCAACCGTCAGATATTGCCGTAATAGGTACTATATATAAATATGCTCCTGATGGTTATGAAGTTATAACAACACCTAGTATCACTACAACGACTACTAGTTTAGATATAACTACAACCACTGAGTTAGATATAACAACGACAACTATTATAGATACTACAACTACGAGTTTGGATATAATCACAACTAGTTTAGACATAACTACAACTAGTTTAGACATAACCACAACCACTGAGTTAGATATAACAACGACTACTAGTGTAAGCATAACGACCACAATAACCCACGCTGAGCCAACCGAATTTATCGGCGATATTGATGGTGACGATCAAATCGGAAAGATTGCTGATGTTGTTCTTCTTGGAAAACATGTTGCAAGTAAAATCACTTTAACAGGTCAAAGTCTTATTAACGCGAATACCGATACAAGAGACCCCGCAGTTAATGTCGCAGATTTGCAAGCATTGATTAAATTTATGCTTAAACAGATAACAGAATTGCCATATCACGGAGAATAGGCATTATTCTCTTTTGGTGCGTAATTTTGGTGTATAAATCTACTGTACTTTATGTAATGTGCTTTGTAATTCAAATCTTAATTTAAATCGTCCGCGAAAATAAAACTAACGGTTTAATTAAACTAAGTCGCAAAAAAGCCCGCTGAGGCTCCCCCGCAACTTTTAACTATAAACTACTAACTTTCCAAGCGGGCTTTGCCCGCCGCGAAGTTAAAATGAAAATTCAGTTAAAAAAAGCCCGCGGAAAGCCACCTGCTTTGTGGCAGAATCAGTGACTTGTCGTAGTGCTTGCACGTAGACGGGGGCAAAGCCCTCTCCGTCGCGAAAATAAAACTAACGGTTTAATTAAACTAAATAGCGAAAAAGCCCGCTGGGGCTCCCCCGCAACTTTTAACTATAAACTATTAACTTTCCAAGCGATGGCTCCCCGCAACTTTCCAAGCGGGTGTTGCCCGCCGCGAAGCTAAAATGAAAATTCAGTTAAACTAAGTCGCGAAACTGCCAGCGGGGGCTCCCCCGCAGCTTTTAACTATAAACTATTAACTTTCCAAGCGGGTGTTGCCTGTCGCGAAGTTAAAATGAAAATTCAGTTAAACTAAGTCGCGAAAAAGCCCGCGGGGGCTCCCCGCAACTCTATTAATTAGGAATAGGAAAATCGAAAAATTATGGAATCTTTGTTTATAAAAACTAATGTTTTCGGTGTTGAAGACAAAACAATTATAAGTTTCTCATCAGACGTGTTCAAAGCAATGGACGTTTTGGATGCATTTATTTCTGCTACAAATATCAAAAAATATTTATCTGAAATTAATGGTGATTCTTTTGTTTTTGATAATATTCCAGAAGATATTACCGTGGAAGAGTTTGAGCCGTTAACTCCACTTGACGAGTATATTTCTCAGGAAGTTAACGACTTTGACTTGGTGTTTATTAATTGCGGTGATTTTGTTGAAAATGAAGTTTATTCTAAACTATCGTTTGCTATTACCAAGTTAAACGATGTTTTGAGTGCGAATTATGAATTACGTCAGCTTTCAAATTTTGTTAAAAAAATCAATTCAAATTTTTCCGACGCAAAAATAAAATGTTTAGTTGAAGACGTTGAAGACGTTTTTGAAGAAAATGGGGTACGTACACTCGCTGACCTTTGTAATCGCAAAAATTTGAATATAAGTCTTTCTTCTGCAAAATCTTTTTCAAACATACTGCGGAAAACTTCTAAACGCCTTATATTACCAAAAGTTGCGGTAGAAAGATTACTTTCTTTTCTAAGCGAAAAAGAAGAAATAATCATTAAACACAGATTGTTTTATGACGAAATTGAAACTTTAGAACAATTAGCATCCCGTTTTGGTATAACAAGAGAGCGTGTTCGTCAAATTGTTCAAAAAGTATCGAAAAATTTTGGTTCAAGATTTGAAAAAACATATGTAATCAACGATTTGTTTTTTACTTTGAAGGCTCTTTGCAAGTCTGAGCTTGCCGTGACTTTTGATGAGTTAGAAAAATATGAGCTACCTTTGAATTTTACGATTTTCCTTTCTGACGCAATGGAAGAAAAACCTCTCGCAGAGCCAATTGACGGCGTTAAATGTATTCCATTTAATGTGCCAGACGGCAAATATAAATGGATTAAAAATACAGAAAAGTTTTCCAAAAACTTGCCCGCAATACTCTCAATTGACGACCTAAACGCTATCGCGAGCAAATTCTCTGCGATTATACAGAAGCAGGGCTATAATGTCACACCCGAAATTGTTATTGCGATTGCTTTTAAAGCATATACAAAAAACGGAAAAACTATGACAACAAAAGGCATAAAATTAGGCGATAGATACCAATTCATCTTGGAAAAAGTTTTTCCCGAGGGTATACACATTTATGCCAAGGACGATATGGCTGCGTTTCGTGCGGCATATGACAGCTATTTTGACGACGAGAGAATTGCTGAATATGACCACGCGGTTATTTCAAGACTAACCGAATGTTGTGTTTTAATTGATAAGGGCATCTATATATACGATAAAAAAGTTGATTTGCCTGAAAAACTTGAAAATGAGATTTACGATTTTATCGTTAATTATCCTTATGATATGGTTATGACCAATACTTTAATGCAAAAATTCAGCGATGAATTTGCGGAATTGGGTATTTATAACAAATACTATTTGCACAGTGTTCTTAAACGCTATTTTGCTGATAAATTTACTTTTAAGAGAGATTATGTTTTAAAGAAAAAAGACGCGTCAAACTTTTATAATAACATTTTTGATTTTATCAAATCTCACCCTGATGGCGTTAGCTTTTCAGCTATTAAACAGAATTTTGAGGGTGTTCCAGAAACAGTTCTTTACTTTGCTTTGTCGAAAAACGACTTGATTGTGCCTCTTTATAACACCAAATATATCCATAAAGACCATATCATTTTTAATGATACAAAGCAAGTCTATGAATATCTTAAAAAAGTTATTGAGAAAGAAAAAATCATTTCTGACCAGATGGCGTTTGACCTCATAAAAGAAAATTTTCCAAGTTTGGTTAAAGATAATAACATTGATACTTCTGCGTATATGTTTAGTGTGCTTCGTGCGTTTTTTAAGGACGATTTTAAATTTCCGCGTCCGCATATTCTCGATTTAAATTTTGAATGTAATGACGCAAAAGACGCTTTGAGGAAATCATTTTCGGGTAATGTTTATGCGAATATTCCAGAAATAAGGAGATTTGCGAAAGACAAACAAATTATTATTTATGATTTTTTGCGTAATTTGGATTCATATAACGATGAATACTTTATTTTAAACAAAGAACATTTAATAAGAATTGATAAAATCGGTTACTCTCAAAAAGATTTTTTGAAAGTTGAAAAAATCGTTGAGACTGCCCTTGGTGACAAAAACTTTTCTCTAATTTCCGATCTTGATATCAAAGACCAACTACCAAAATCAAAAGTGCCAATCACCGACTGGTTGATATATTCTATCATTAACAAATACGGCAAAAACATCTATGCGACAACCTCCACTTTGCAATTCATCTCCTCCGAACCAATTGTTGCACGTAATGGCGTGGCGAAAGATACCGTTAGACAAGCAACGGTTAATAGTTAATAGTTGCAGGCAACGCCTGCCTGCACATAATATGTGTCCGTTATATTTCGCGTCATATTTTAACTAAATCGTTAGTTCACTTCACGTGGGTGGGTCGTGCAAATGCATAGCTATTTCACTTCCGCGTTTTGATAGTTATACAAAAAATACAGTGGTCGCAAATCAGTATAAAGGAAAAAGTCGCAAGGGTTTCTAAAAGGTGCAATGATTGAAAGTCGCAAAGGTAAGTGTTGCGGCTCAAAATAAAAAAGGAAAAGGAGTAAAAAAATGTACTGTCCAAAATGTAATGAGTATAATGTTGATAATGCAACTTTCTGTTCAAATTGCGGTGAGAAGTTACAAGGTCAAACTTCAACACAAAATTATAGTCAGCAAAACTATAATCAACATGGTTATAATCAACAAGGTGAAAGTCAAGTGAAAAATTTTAATCTTATAACGGCGTGGGTGCATTGTATAAAAAACTACGTCAATTTTAGTGGGCGTGCAAGACGCAGTGAGTTTTGGTTTTTTACTTTGTTTAATATTATTGTTAATACTGTAATCGGGGTGATTACTCCTGATACGTCCGTATCATTTTCTGACATTCCAGACTTTACATCGGTTGAATCGATTCAAACATTCATAGACTCTTATCAAGTTACTGCTTCCAGTGGTATATCGAATTTATATAGTTTATTTATTTTCATTCCCAGCATTGCCGTTGCGTTCAGACGTTTACATGACGTGAGTAAATCTGGTGCTCTTATTTTCGTTCCATATGTTTGTTATGCAATAATAATTATAGGTGTAATATCTTTATTTTTTGCACCAGGCTTTGGAGTGATTACCATTATTGTCGGCGGATTGCTTAGCTTCGCTTCTTCAATTTGGCTGTTGGTTTTATATTGCATGGACACTCATAGAAAAGAAAATAAATATGGGTTACCAACAAAATAGGTGATAATTAACAGTTAAGTGGACAATGTCCGCATATATTTTCACGTCATAGTTTAACTTAATCGTTAGTTAACTCACGCGGTGGGGATGGCTTTGCCCCCGTCTACGGCGGACATTTTTTCGCGTCATAGCTTAACTGTACATTTAAACTATGTCGCGAAACACATGCAGGCGTTGCCTGCTTTAACTTATTTGATAGTTTGTGGACGCGGATAGCTACCTTTAATATTAAAAAGTCCTCTTTTTACTAAGAGGGCTTTTGTTATATTTAAAATTGAAAAAACGATTTGTTAGAACCTCTATTACCTATTATCTGTAACGACCCGCCCGCGTGAGTTAACTAACCGTACAGTTAAACTATGACGCGAAGTATATGCGGGCATTGCCCGCCGAAAAAGCATGCAGGTGATTACCTGCCCGTCCGCGTGAGTTAACTAATCGTACCGTTAAACTATACCGTGAAAATACCAGCGGGGGTTTCCCGCCCGCCCGCGTGAGTTAACTAATCGTACCGTTAAACTATACCGTGAAAATACCAGCGGGGGTTCCCCGCCCGCCCGCGTGAGTTAACTAACCGTACAGTTGAACTATGTCGCGAAGTATATGCGGGCATTGCCCGCCGCTATCTCTTCACTTCCTCATTGATGAACGCCTCGAAAATATCACCCTCTTTGAGGTCGTTGAATTTTTCGAGAGTGATACCGCATTCATAACCGCTTGCAACGTCTTTAACGCTGTCTTTGAAACGTTGCAAAGATGACATTTTATCTTCTGAAATTACTATACCGTCACGTACAACTCGGATTTCGGCGTCACGTGTGACTTTACCACTCAGTACATAAGAGCCCGCAACAACACCGACATTTGTGATTTTATAAACTTGACGAACTTCAATTCGTCCGAGTATAACTTCTTTGAATTTTGGAGCAAGCAAGCCTTTCATAGCTTGTTCAATTTCCTCAATTGCGTCATAAATAATGCGATACATACGCATGTCAACTTGGTCACGAACAGCACTTTCGGCAGCGATTGGGTCAGGACGAACGTTAAAGCCGACGATGATAGCGTTAGAAGCATTAGCGAGCATTACATCGCTCTCTTTAATTGCACCAACACCGCCGTGGATAACTCTTACGCGAACTTCTTCATTTGAAATTTTTTCAAGAGATTGACGAACTGCCTCAACAGAACCTTGAACGTCTGCTTTAACAATAATTGGCAATTCTTTAACCGCTCCCTGTGCAATTTGTGAAAATAAGTTGTCGAGAGTAACTTTTTTAAACTGTTTGAATTTTTCGGTTTTTGCTTCATGTTTACGTTGCCCAGCAAGTTCTTTTGCAAGTTTTTCATCAGCAACCGCATTAAAAATATCACCTGAACTTGGAACTTCTGCAAGACCTGTAATCTCAACTGGGATAGATGGCAACGCAATTTTTACAGTTCTGCCCTTGTCGTTGGTCATAACTCTGACTTTACCAACAGATTCGCCCGCAATAATCACATCACCTGTTTTAAGAGTACCACTTTGAACAAGCAGAGTTGCAATTGGACCTTTGCCTTTGTCAAGACGTGCTTCAATTACAACGCCTTTTGCGTTACGGTTAGGATTTGCTTTTAAGTCTTTAACATCAGAAACAAGCAGAATATTTTCAAGCAAATTGGGAATCCCAAGACCTGTTTTAGCAGAAACTTCACAGCAGATTATATCTCCGCCCCATTCTTCAATAACAAGCCCGTGTTCGGTGAGTTCTTGCTTGATACGGTCAGGGTTTGCACCCTCTTTATCCATTTTATTAATCGCAACAATTATTGCAACATTAGCAGCTTTCGCATGGTTAATCGCCTCGATTGTTTGTGGCATAATTCCATCGTCTGCGGCAACAACAAGAATAGCTATATCAGTCGCTTGGGCACCTCTTGCACGCATTGAAGTAAACGCTTCATGACCAGGAGTATCAAGGAAAGTTATATCTCTTTCGTCAATTGTTACACGATATGCACCGATATGCTGTGTGATACCGCCTGCTTCGCCCGCAACAACATTTGCGTTTCTGATTTTATCAAGCAGTGAAGTTTTACCATGGTCAACGTGACCCATAACGACAACAACAGGGTCGCGTGGGAGCAAGTCTTCTTCTCTATCAACAACATCTTCAATAAGACGCTCTTCAATTGTTATAGTTATTTCTTTTTCAACTTTCGCACCTAATTCAATTGCAACCAAAGATGCGGTGTCAAAATCAATATCTTGTGTTTGGGTCGCCATAATGCCAAGTGCAATAAGTTTTTTAATAACTTGTGAGGAGTTAACTTTTAACCTCAAAGCAAGTTCAGCAACTTGAATACTCTCTGGAATTTGAATTTTAAGTTGTTGTTTTCTTGCTTTTTCAAGTTCAAGACGTTGCATTTTTTGTGCTTCTGTCTCACGCTTTGCAGAAAACTGAGGCTTACCTCTTTGAGTAGATTTTTGTTGAATTTTTTGCTTTTTAACGTAATCGTCTTTACGGCGGTCAGCAGGAGCAATCTGCTCATAACGTTCATTGTATTTGTCCAACTCAACATATGAGCCTTTTGTATCAACGATATGTTGCTTTCTGTCAACAACAGTTGCTTCCGAGAGTTTATCAGTAGTGAATTTAGTTCTCTCGCCGTGCGTGTGTGAAGTTTTAGGTTGATTTGCTTTATCAACTTTTGGCTGTGCAGTTCCCGCTTTTACAGGCTGGTTTTGAGTTTCTGCACGTTTATTAAATTTTTCTGACTGAGAAGTTTTTTGAACAGGAGCATTTTTCCCTGAACCCAGACCACTCCCAAACTGACGTGACTGTTGCCCAGTTTTTTGCCCTGCGTGCTGTCCTGCTTGTTGCGGTTGACCTGTTTGTTGTGCTGACTGTTGCCCCGTTTGCTGTCCTGCTGCTTGTTGCTGACGTGAAAGCCATTCGGATTTCGCCGCAGAAGAACGTGGAACAATAACTTCTCCAACATCAACAGGTTTTTTGTTGGTGTTATAAGAATATCCTTTTTTCTCTTCAACTCTATCAACAGGATTTTTAACAAGAGATTTAAGTGCAGTTGCAGGTCCCTTAACAGCACTTTTAACCGCCTCTGTAAGAGCCAGTTTAGTTTCAGTAGGTTTTTCTTCTTTGGTTTTTTTAACAGGTTCTGCTATTTTCTTAACAGTCTTAGTTTTATCTGCCTTAAAAGCAACAAAATTATCCGTAACTTGTTCATTCCCTGTTAAGTATGCAAGCAAGAGATTATAGTCCTCAGCAGTTATCCCCGAGGACGGTTTTCTTGCAGTATTTCCGTCAATCTTTATTAAAGTATTACAAATATCTTTCGCCGTCATATTCAAATCTTTGCTGACATCTACCATTTTGAATTTTTTTTGCAATTTTTTATTCCTCACATCGTTTTTAAGTGTTATTATTCTAACTGCTCTTCTTTTACTTTAATCTATTTGCGACTTTACTGGCTTTGGTGTAAGATATTGCGACCAGCGTTCTTTTGTTTAAATTACACTAATCATCCGCGTGAATTAAATCAACAGTTAAATTAAACTAAACCCACGAAATGCAGGCGGGTGCTACCCGCTTACCTATTCACTATTACTTATTACCTGTTTTATGCCAACTGAAAACCCTTCATCACAAATTCCAACAATAGCAATTTGTTTATGAAAAACTTCGGATAAATCTTGCTTAGTTAAATCTATTTCTAATATTTCCGTATCAGGACATTTATATTTCAAATCTTTAAGTGTTTTTGGTGAAATATCTGTCGTCACAAGCAACAATTCGCAATTTGCACCAACACAAGGGTCAAATCCAAATACAGCTTTCCCCGCCTTACGACAAATTGTCAACAAGTTTATTATCTTTTTACTTTGAACCACTTTTTCCCTTTTTAGTCTGAGCCACAACGCTTGCCTTTGCAATTTTTAATCAATGCACCTTTTAGAAGCCCTTGCAACTTTTTTAGTTTAAATAATCTGCAACCACTTTTTTAGTCTGAGCCACTTTTCCCCTTTGAGCCGCAACGTTTACCTTTGCGACTATATATCATTGTGAGTAATAAGAGCCACTGCAACTTTTTTAGTTTAATTGATTGGCAACCATTGTTCGCGAAGTTAAACATTAATTAAGTTAAATTATGTCGTGTAACTATTAACTGTCAACTATTACCTATTAACTATCCGACGCCTCTGCGACTTTTTTATCTTAAATAATCTGCAACCACTTTTTTAGTCTGAGCCGCAACGCTCAACCCTTGCGACTATATATCATTGTGAGTAATAAGAGCCACTGCAACTTTTTTAGTTTAAATAATCTGCAACCATTGTTTTGTTAAGAAACTGAAAAACGCGTTATTAAAACAATAATTAAGTTAAAATATCTCGCGGAACGTCCGCGTCCACATTAACTATTACCTGTGAATGCGAAGCATTCACGCAACCTATTCACTGTCAATTTTCAATTGCTTGCGTTTTATCGCCAAAGGCAGACATTCTTTGCAAAAATATATCCCGCGTCCCTGTGCTTTCTGTTTTGTATCAAGGGTAGCAACATTATCAATGTTTACAAATCTTAACAGCTCGAATTTGGGTTTATGCTCACGGCAAACTTTGCACATTCTTATGCTAATCAAGTGAAACTTCCTCTGTACTAATTTCTACTGTTCCCTCGGAAACAGTAATATTAATTGTGCTGCTCTCTGTATCGACTAAATCTACATCTGCATCAGCTAAATCAATATTTGTGTCAACCAAAATATCTGTTTCGACACTGTCATCTATGGTCTCAAAACTATCATCTTCAAGTGCTTTTAGTCTTTCGGCATATTTTACTCTGTTTTCTTCTGCAAGCCTGTTTGCTCTGCCGATTTCTTCAAGTTCGTCGTCAGATTTAATGTCGATTTTATAACCTGTAAGTTTAGCTGCGAGTTTAGCGTTTTGACCTCTGTTACCAATCGCAAGTGAAAGTTGGTTAGAAGCAACAGTTACCGTGCATGTGTGTTCAAATTCGTCAGTGATAATAACTTCTGTAATTTCAGCGGGAGCGAGTGCAGAAGCGATATAAACCTCTGGTTTTTCGCTATATTCAATAACGTCAATTTTCTCACCGTTTAACTCGTCAACGATAGGTTTGATACGTATATTTTTTTTACCAATACAAGAGCTGACAGCGTTCACGTTAACATCATTTGAAGTAACAGCGACTTTGCTTCTGTAACCTGGGTCTCTTGCAATTGATTTAATTTCAACAGTACCATCAGAAACTTCGGGAATATTAAGTTCAAAAAGAGCTTTTAACAAATCTTTATGAGCTCTTGATATTTTAATTATCGGACGTTTTGTTCTGTTTGAAATAGAAGTAACGTAAACTTTTAAGAATTGCCCCTCTCTGATAATTTCATTCGGCAATTGTTCATTAGGGAAGAGGTATAGTTCTGAACCCTCATAATCAACGGTAACATTTCTGCTACCCGGTTCAATACGGGTTACTTTTACCGCAAGGCATTTAAATTCTTTATCGTCAAATTTTTTCAAAATACTCTCGCGATGTATTTTTTTAACATCTTCTTTAACAGATTGTTTAGCGGCAATAGCGGCAACTCTTCCAAACTCCGCGATATTAACAGGAACTGCGAGCATTTCACCCTCAATCGCGTTTTTATCAATTAATTTCGCCTTGTCAATATTAATTTCACCATCGTCAAGCTCATCGTCATCAACAATAAGCTTCATAACATTTGCGGTGATTTTTTTAGTATCAGCATCAATTTTCACAAAAACTTTTTCGCAATTCGGATATGATTTTTTAATCGCTTTTTTAATAGCGTCCTCAATACGTTCGGTTAATTCTTCCAAATTAGCAGCATGAGCGTTTTCCTCCGCAAGCATTAACAACGCGTCAAAAAACTGTTGCTCGTCAATACGTATCTCTGATGATATTGTACTTTTCTTCTTCATATTTTTCCTTTTTCCCTTTGAGCTTTTTCCCTTTTTCCTTTGAGTTTTTTCCTTTGAGCCGCAACGCTTACCTCTGCAATTTTTAATCAATGCACCCTTTTAGAAGCCCTTGCAACTTTTTTATTTTAATTAATTTGCAACCACTATTCTTTTAATCTACTATCAAAACGTGACATTAAACTAACCAGTTAAGTTAAAATATCTCGCATAAATGTCAACGTGTTACGACATCATAACTTTTAACTTTTAACTTTTAACTATTTCCTATTAGCTTGTGAATGCTGAGCGTTCACACACTCGTCCACAGTCGTATTCTCGAAATATTTTCTATTTTAAACTCACAATTATCTATTATAATAGTATCTGTATTATAACTTTGCAGTATACCTATAATTTCTTTTTCATTATTTACAGGACGGATAAATTTAACTTGAACCTGCTCACCGATTGCCCATTCAAAATGTTCTTCTGTTCTTAAATCTCTGTCAATTCCAGCAGAACCAACTTCAAAGATATAACTTTCGCTGATAAAATCCTCAGCGTCAAGCCATTTATCCAAAGGTTTGGTGATTTTTTCGCAATCCTCAATTGATATTCCATCTTCTTTATCAATCAAAACACGCAAATATTTCTCCGCACCCTCTTTGACAAATTCAACATCCCAAAGGTCATATCCAAACTCATCTGTCAATTCTTTTGCTTTTTCATAAACTCGTTTTTCCGTCGGATTAAATTTTTTTCTTTTCATTTTTTTATTTTATGCCACAACGCTTGACTTTGCGACTTTTTTAGTTTGAGCCGCAACGCTTGCCCTTGCAACTTTTAATCATTGCACCTTTTAGAAACCCTTGCGACTTTTTTCTCCTTACTTATTTGCAACCACTTTTTTATTCGAGTCACAACTATACACTTTACACTATTAACTTTCAACTCTAAAACCGACCGCTACTAAAAATCAGCCCCAAAGGACTGATTTTTAGTGTATATTTGTATTATATCACCTCATTTCGAGTTGTCAAGTGTTTTGCAAAAATAATTTCCTCCCGCGAAGTTAAAGTAACGATTAAGTTAAAATAAATCGCGAAAAGGGAGGCGGTCCCTTGCCGCTCGCGAAAATGGAGGTGGCATCCTTGCCGATGTTTTGCTAAAATAATTTCTTGACATCGAAATTGTATTGCAGAAATTTCAATAATTTCTTCTCACCTCTGCAAATTGTTATCGCGACCGTTGAGCTAGTGACGCCGTGTTTTTTCGCAATTTCCAAAGTCGATTTGTTGTTCCAGTAGTATTCTGAGATGTAAGTTTTTTGCTTTTCCGTCAATTCATTTTCTATGATGGTTCGCATTAACTTCAAAACTCTTTGGATTTGAACATCTCGCTTTGGTAATGGTCTGAGTTGGTTTTGCCTTTCAAGTTCAATAACTTGTCGAACATACTCCTTGTCCCATTCCGCGACTTTTTTATTTTCTATTTTGAGCCGCAACACTTGCCCTTTGCGACTTCTAATAATTACAACTTTTAGAAATCTCTGCGACTTTTTTCTTTTTACTTATTTATTTTGAGTAGCAGTAGTCACCTTTGCGACTTCTAATAATTACAACTTTTAGAAATCTCTGCGACTTTTTTATTTTAATTAATCTGCAACTAATTTTACTTTACAATTACGTAAAAATATTTATGATGTTAAACACTACACATATGTATATTAACATTATACACAAATAGCGAATGATGTCAATTAGTTTTCTGTTTTATTTTTAGAAAAAGTTGCGATATTTTTTAAGTTAAGTTTTTTCAATAATATCAGATTTATTATCTGTAATCTCTTCAAAAACAGCTCCATTAAAAAAGGGGAGGGACTTATATTTGTTAAGGGTATTAACTTAGAACAGAGAGAATGTAACCTTCTAATCTAATTGATTTTTAGCTAATCGATTTCTAGACTGTGAAAAACAAATATATTTATCATTCAAAAATTTTAGAGGCAAAATTCAGGGAACTAATTAAGCTAATTGCATTTGATGTACAGCACTATAAAAAGTAATAAACTAAAAAAGTCAAGCATAATATATAGCAAGGATATGTAAAAACTATATTGCAAAGGGGTATTGACTTGTTTATTAATTTCAGACTTAAAACTTGGACGAGAAATCTTATCGCGGGTGCTTTGGCGATTGCTGTTATGTTAGGAATTATTCTGCTTATTTTCCATAACAAGGCAAATATTGATACAAATCTTTACAATAAGAATTTCAACAGGATTAGTTATATTAACTTGCAAGGTTGGAACATAGACGAAAATGCTTATTCTGAACAAGACATAATTATTCCTGAAAAATTTAATGAAATTTACAAAAAATATAACAATATTCAACAAAAACAAGGATGGGATTTATCTGACTATAAAGGTAAATCTGTCACAGAATATGTCTATAAAATAAAAAATTATAATAACGGCGAAGACAATGTTTATGCGAGAGTGCTCGTGATTTCAAACCGTATCATAGGCGGTGATATTTTTAAAATGGAACAAAATGGGTTTATTAAAGCGCTTAAATAATACTTTGCTAAGAAATAAAAAGTTCTCCTCAAATAGGGGGACTTTTTTGATTAACTAATTATAGCAATTTATCATTGCAATTAGAGTTACATAGAACAACTAGGTGCGGGGAGGATAACTGCTTATCGGTCGAGAATCCCCCGAACCCCTTACTACAAAAAAACTATATCAGGTCTACTGAAATATTGTATCAACC
>BNZF01000032.1 GCA_026000865.1 Clostridia bacterium | reverse complement strand
TAGCTAAAAAGGAGATTTTTAATTTTAAAATTCGTGACATCAGACAAAATTTTCATATACTTACACAAATTTTATTTTTAGAAATTGTCAAATAGAGAGAAATTTTATAATAAAAATCAATATTTTTTGCGATTTTCTTCTTAAATTGAGAGCAAAATTACTTTTTAAAAAAATGTTTTTGGCGGCGAATGTTTTATTCCGATTAACAAACGCAACACTAAAAATATCGCCAAATTGCCAGTCGGAAACCCTATTTGTGACGCGGGTCTTGCAATGCACAAAGACGGAAAATGCCGCGACAACAACCGAACAAGACAGAAATTTTGCTGTCCTTTCAAAAGCACAAAAATCGCTGACAATGTTTGCCCTTGCAATCATAAAAATTGGAATAATGGCAAGAAAAATCGCGGTTGCATAAAATATATCACAATTCCCGATGATTACAGGCTTTCAATCGACAGAAACTCGAAAAATTTCAAGTCGGTTTACTCGTTGCGAACGGAATGTGAGCGGTATAATTCGCGTTTCAAATCTACTGAGCAGGAGAGACTTTGGGTCAAAAACGAAAATTCCGCAAAAAATATCAACACTTTCGTGCATATCGCGTTGCTTGCGGTCGCTGTTTCTGCCGTCATCACTAAATCCAATTACTCAATTCGCGCCATAAAATCTACCATCCGCACCGCTTGATTTTAAATCAAATATTTTTCAAAATTAAGCCGTAGGGCTTGTTTTGTTGTCCCCAAATTCGGATTTTTTTGCGAGTTTTACTGCTTTTTTCAGCAAAAATTTATTCTAACTGGTTTTTAGGTGGATTTTGATCATATCTATAAAATTGTTACACTATAATGCCCTCTCTTTTGAAGGAGAGGGCATTTGAAACGCTTAAATTATTTGTGCGTTTTTCTTCTGCGAATGCAGAGCATAATTGCTAATCCTGAAACTCCAGTTATTATCAACGGGAAGAAGATATTTGTGCTGTCCCCTGTTTTTGGATTTTCTTTGTCAGGCTCTGGTGTCGGCGTTGGTGTCGGCGTTGGCGTTGGCGTTGGGTCATCATTAATTACAGGAACGGTATCGTTTTCCTTAAATAAAACGAACTCATCTTCTTTGCCGTCACCATCGTTGTCCACACTCAAACCGATGTCATCGTCATCTTTGGTATCTGTTTTAATAATGGTTGTTAGGGATATTGGAACTTGTTCGGCACCATAGACTGCTAATAATTTATAATCTTTATCAGCAAACTCAATAGAGTAATCCATCGTGCCTGTGCCTGTTCCGACTATATTTATCTGATAATTGCCTTCATCTAAGCAAAATTCTTTGATTTCATTATTTTCACCAAGCAAGTCCATCCTTCCATATGAAGCGGTTGCAGAAACACCATTTGAAGAATCAAGAACCTCTCCATTTAATGAAATGCTTACATCAACTGGGCAAGCAATGTGGATAATGATTTTTCCTGTTAAGTCAGATTTTGACGATTCAAGCGAGAATGAGGCATCATTAAGTTTCCCGATAATCCACTTTAAACTTTCTGCCGCACCATTTGAGGGAGATGTGCCTTCAATCATTGTAGGGTCAATACCCGCACATATTCCCTACTGGGTGCAGGAACTGGATTATCCCATTTATATTCAGCATCTCCGCCAACAGTGCCGCCATGATTTGTATCAAATTCCTGCCATCTTACCCCTTTTGGTAAGACACTATTAGTGACATTATTAGTAATTTCAAAGAAAACAACATATTATGCCAAATATGTGTTGCGTTTGAAGGCGGAACAGACGTAAATTAGTATTTTTTATCTCCTTTTGTAATCGACAAATAAATTTGTATTACATCATAATTTATAATTATTTTTCGTTTCATGGTTGTTTTATTTCTTCCAAATCTTCGATATAATCACTCTGTTGCAACACAATTTTCAGCAACTCTTTTTTTGTTACTTCCATTTTCTACACTCTTATCTATATTTTTTAGCATTTCTTCAAGTATTTTATTATCTTTTATATAATTATATAATGACGATAGCATTCTTTGTTGGAACAAAAACCGCCAAACATAAGACTGCCGCAAACTTCGCATAAAAACATTTTTTTCACCTCACAAAATAAAAACAATTCTGATTTCTTCGTCTTTCAGAAAAATATTTTTAACAAAAATTCTCACGATTTTATTTTTTTCTTCTTTGCCGATAGTGTCCCATTTTGACAAATAATCTTTGATGTTTTCGCTGATTTTCGGCATGTCAGACGTCTGCTCTGTTAGCCGATTTATCCGCTCCTCGACTTGATTTTTTCTCTCGCAAAGCGTCTCTATTTTATTTTTGAAATTTTGCGCGGCGGTTGAATTTAATAGGTTTTCAATAGTCGGAAAACTGTCTACAAACACGTCAATTTCGCGTTCCAAAGCCGACAATTCAAGCTCAAGTTTTGCGATTTCACCGCTGTTTTTGTCCTGTGCGATTTCAGATTTAAAATTGAAATTTTTCATAAAATCCAGCAATTCTTTTTCAACAAAATTTTCAACTAAATCAACCGTCGGGAATGGTTTACGAAGTTTGCACATTTTCTTTTTTCGCCCGCCGCAGTTCAAATAACGTAAATTTCCGCAAGTTGAAACGTGCATTTGGCAGTACTCGCAACGCATCAGTCCCGACAACCAAGTTGATTTGCCTTTTCCCGTGTTTCGCGGCAGGTTGTCTTTATCGAGTTTTCGCTGAACGGCGAGCCAAATATCAGCGGAAATTATGCCGTCGTGGAGTGCAATTTGCAAAAATGCGCCTGTTAAATCAACGTGTTTTTTCGTGGATTTAAATTTATTTCCGTAAATAAAAAGCCCCGCGTTTTCCCGTTTATCATCGGGATTTACGACCTCCGTGCCTTTATTTTTTAGATATTTTATGACCGCATTATTTGACTTTACATAGATAACATTTCGCAAAATATCTTTGACAAAAATGTCAGAATGCGTCTTGCCGTCAGGCTTTTTTTCGTTTAACCAGTCCAGAATTTTGCCCCGCGACTGACCGCAAAAATATCTGTCATAAATTTCAACAACGATTTTTGCCTCGTTCGGAACAACCTCAAACTTTTTAGTTTTCATACTACATTTAGTAGTTGGAACGGTTATAAATCCTAAATGTGGATAACCGCCGACAAAAAGCCCGAGTTCGCCCCGTTTATAATAGTTGTCTTTTATGCGTCCAACCGTTGTTTCCCGCTCCATTTGCGCGAAAATCATAATAATTCCGAGCATCGCTTTTCCGATAGGCGAGCTCGTGTCGAAGCGTTCCGTTGAGCTGACGAGTTCAACATTATGCGCGGATAAAAACTCGTAAGTGTTCGCAAAATCGGCGAGATTTCTTGAGAATCTGTCAATTCGATATACAATTATTCGCTTTATATTGCCTTTTTCAACGTCTTGCATAAGCTTTTGAAATGCGGGACGTTTTGTATTTTTACCCGAAAATCCTTTGTCCTCATAAACTTCAAAATTGTCGCCGCGAAGCTCGTTTTTGCAGTATTCAATTTGAGTTTCAAGGCTCACACTTTCGGCGCGTTCAACGCTTTGGCGGACATAAATTGCAGTCATAAAAATTTCCTAAATCTTGATTTTCAAAGTGTTCTTTCGCAAGCTCAAACATTTTTTTACTGATTTCAAAAATGATATTTTCGCGGTCAGACACGGGCATTTTCGGGTGATAAACGCTGACTTTTAACATTTTTTCCGGTGTTTCCATCACTGCACCTCGACATATTTTATTGATATTTCGTGCTTTTGTGCGTGTTCAATTTCGGCTTTCATGCCCTCACTTATATAGCTACCGTAAACCCAAATTTCCTCGCAACAGTCCAGTAAATCAAGTCCGCAAGTTAATCCACGCTCTCGCTCATCTGGATTGCTGTCGTCAAGAAATTGCGTAAAATATATCTGCGGGCATATAGGGAATACATTTTGTTTGAGCATTGCCTCACGGCAGTATCGTCTTGCTTTAATCACATTGTCGGTTATTTCCGGCTCTTTTCCTGTTCTACCTGCATATGGAGAACAAATATACACATTCATAAATAAAAATCCTCTTTTAATTTTTCAACGGTTTCTTTGAAGTCAGTACCGTTTAATTTCATAGCAAAGTTGATTATATCACCTCCGCAACCGCATCCAAAGCAATAAAAAGAATGCTCATATAGTTTAAGAGATGCGGATTTTTCAACGTGAAATGGGCATACTATGAAATTACCTGGTCTAATTTTTAGACCGTTGTATTCCACAAACTTTTTAATATCCAATGCCTTAATTTCGTTGATTATTACGTCATAATCGGATTTATAATTTTGATTTTTCATTGATTTCTTCCTCGTCAGAAAATACAAATTGCTGTAATTTCGGATTTACATATAAAATCTCCGCAGGTCGACCGCCTGTATTCTTATCTGCTTTTTTTATCCATATAATATTGCGTTCGATAAGTTCATCAAGCAAACAATTCAGCTCTGAACGGTCACGAAACAGGAAATTTTTGAAGATGTTAAATAAACTGCTGACATTGATTTTCTGAATACTGTTTTTCTTCAAATATTTTGCGATTTTAATTGATTTCAAAACGTCAGGAGTTGAATAATAAAACAATGAATTATAGCAAGATAAATAGAAATTTTCAATGTTTATAGCCCTTGCCATATTAATTGGATTAACAATATACTTAACATTTTCGGTTATACTTTGCTCTCCTACCTGTTCCCACAATGTCAGTAATACTGAAATTCTGCATATATACATAACCGCACGGTCATAATAATATAAATTAAGCGCATCACAACTCTTTTTCTTTTCTTCCATATAAATTGAAAATTGTTCGAGCATTTTCAGACTTTCGGGAGCAAAGTATACCATTTTCACCGTTTCGATGTTTTCTGCAAATTCAAAACATCTTTTAATCATATCAGCGTAATCGGTTTTATTCTTTTCACCGATAATTTTAGGGGCTGTAATGCTTAATCGTTCGTTTTTACTATCGCATACTGAGAATAATATTCTTGAAATAATACCCTCGCTATGGTTGTCATTGTTAGCGAAAAGCTCGTTAATTTTCGTAAAATGTGCCGCCAAAATCAACGACACATACGCTCTGACTTCAATATATTCCTCATCTGAGTTTTTGCGGTTAATCTTAACTTTACCACCGTCAAAACCGTCAAGTAATACCGATAAAACATTTGTACCCGAGCTGTAAAGACCCGAACGTAACGACGAGAAGAACTGTCCGCTCTCTGTTGTTGAAATTACTCCGCAACCTTTTTGTTTATAAAGGCTGTCTTTGAATGCCTCGGGGGTTATATCATCAAAAATAAGCTGATACTTATAGATTTTCTGTTCTTCGAGTTCCGATATTTTATCCCGCAATGTTGTGATTTCTTCTGTTATAGTTTCAAGTTGCTTTTCTTCGGGAGCTTTGCTCGCCTTTTTATTAAGCTCATCAAGCCGCATATTCAGACTTTGCAACTCATAATTTTGCTGTTTTATCAAGTCGCGAGTTTGGGTAAGCCGTTCCTCTTCGTAGTCCTCGACAGGCTTAATCATAACGTTGTAAACCGTCGATTTACGTTTTGCCGCACCTGCTATTACAACGCTGTCAACGCACACTTGCCCTTGAAAATCCTCGTGTACTCTAAACTTTATTTTCTTTTGAAAGCAAGCTCCGAGTATTCCAAGGAAAAACCCGACAGGCATTTGTTTTTCAACGCCGTAAGTGTCCGCCACAAAGTCAGTAAACTTGTCAATAAACGGCGGCAACATATCTTTTCCGAATTCGGGATTTTGCACATTATAGAATGGAATGATATTATCCCATTCTATTTTGTTTGCTTTTTCTTTTGCGTCCGAGCCGATTTGCTTTGCGAGTGCCGCATAAACATTGTTAAATTCGATTGTACATTTTTTGAGTAATTCAGAGAATTTACCTTTGTTTTGCGTATAGCTGAGCCAGTCCGAAATATCGCCTTTTTTGACTTGCTCGTAAAACTTTGTGTCAACCGTTGACCAGTCGAGATAAAGAACACGGTTACCCGCTTGAGTAAATTGCCTGCCGAACTCTTCGGCGAGTTTGTATCCGGGCGGGTCGTTGTCGGGAATGAAGTAAATCGTCTTGCCTTTGAGCTGATTTGCATAATCCTCAAACCATTTTGAGTTACTGCCGTTGTGAACGGTTGTCGCAGGAACATTGATTGTTCTCAATGTTTCAACATCTTTTTCGCCCTCGACAAACACTACATATTTTGAGTTTTGAATTACAGAAAGGTTGTATAGCACCTCTCGTACACCGTCAAGACCTTTCGGGACAGTTTTACCATGTTCGTCTGTTTCAAACAAGCGATTGCTTTTAATGTCAACCGCCTGTTGAACGAACGTTTTCTTTTGCCCGTTAAATCCCGGTTCATACCTGTCTTTGACAAATAAAGGTGTACCTTTTTCGTCCGTGTATAGGTATGTAGCTGTTATTGACATTTGTCATCTCCAATCAAACATTACTCGGCAATGGAATTTTGAAACCAAAATCAATGGCTTTTGTTGATTTATCCGTTTCATAATCATCGAACGGCTCTTCATCGGATGCTGGATAGTCGTTGTCGGTGTTCTCATAGTCGAAAAGCGGGTCTTTGCTTATGCTTTGCGAATAGTCGTCATAGTCATCGGTTTGGGCGGAGACATTGGGAGCTTTAAGCAGAATATTAACCCCCTGCACCATAAAGTAAATTTTTTCAATTTGAGATTCAGGTAGTCCTTCTATCAGATTGACTATCTCTTTAATCGTTTTTTCCATTATTTTTCTCCTTTTTTATTTTATCTCCACATCAGTGTTTGAAATTTGGCTATCAAAATATGGTTATTCTAATTTCTGAATCTTTTTAACCCATTTCCACAGCTTAGCTAACTCCTTTTTAGTTCCCTTAAATTTGATTGTATTCATTTCTCGCACCTCCTTTGTTATGATTTTGTTACTCTATGAGTATTTTACACTTCGATATATCAGTATTATACTACTCATAGAGTACATGGTCAAGCGTTTTTTGAAAGTTTCACATAACTTTCACAATTAAATGTATTGATATTATACTCTATGAGTAGTATAATACCATTAAAGAGGTGATAAAATTGAATGATAGAATAAAAATCTTGCGTGAATATCTTAATATAACAAAAACAGAATTTGGAAAAAGAATAGGCGTTACAGTAAACAATATCTGTGATATTGAATCTAAAAGACGTAACCCCGGCAATCAAACCATTATTCTCATTTGCGACAAATTCAACGTCAACGAAGAATGGCTGCGAACCGGCGATGGCGAGATGTTCACAAAGCCATACAATGCTGAATTAGAGCGGTTGAAAGAGCAATTTAAGGATGATTACAAGAGGTATGAAATCTGTGAATTTTGCTATTCATTGTCAGAAAATCAGCGTGTTGCAATGCTTGAATTTGTAAAAAATTTTGCGAATAAAGATGAGTAATCGAGTAAAACCTACCAATTATTTGGTGGGCTTTTCTTTGTCCCAACCACCTAAAAATTTACAAATAATAATAATAAAATTATTAAAATTTACTTTTAAAGAAAAACAAAAAATAAGGGTGGGGGGTTACCCGAAGAACTATCAGATAGTTTTTAGGGTATAGGGGGGATGTAGTTTTTCAGGGTAAAGGCAGGTATTTGTATATAATTGGTATTTTGGATACTTAAACATACAAATTTTAAATAAATTAAAAAAAGTGTTGACAACCAAAAATTAGTATGATATAATATTTACAATATACAGAGCGACCAACTCTAAGTGATACCATATATGCGCATATTTTAAGCGTTTATATATGGTATGACTTAAGGTTGGTCGCCTTTTTTGTATCCATTTACTCCGAGCCGCTCCGCGGACGGCGCGACAGCGCCGCCCCGAGAGGCAGGAGTTCCCTGCCGTCCGCGAAGCGGCTCGGAATAAAAGAGAAAAAACATGCCAGAAGAATTAAAAGAAGATTTTAGAAGTGTCAAAGCAAAGTTTTACCGTTCGGCTGACTGGAAGACCGCACGAAATAATTATGTAAAGCAACGTTTTGACGAAGACAAAGGTAAGTGCGAATACTGCCGACAAGTTGAGGGCGAGGAAGTACACCACATAATACCATTGTCGCCGAAAAATATTAACGACAAAAACATTACGGTAAATTTTGAAAATTTGAAATATCTATGCAGAGAATGCCATTCGAGAAATGAACAAGTCAGAGCAGATAAATATAAAAACCCGCCGTTCAAAATCCACAACGGCACGTACTTTGACGAGAACGGCAAACTTTGTCAGCAAAAAGTAACAGTCGTGTGGGGTTGTTCGTTCGCGGGTAAGTCAAGTTATGTTCGTGAGCATATGAGTGTCGGCGACTTCATCGTGGACACAACGCAGCTGTTCAAAGCGTTCTCATATCAACCGCAAGAGGATTTTCCCGAGGCTTTGCTCGGAAATATTCTTGACATTCGCGCGAGCATTTACAAAATTATTTCTGACGGAAAAATAAACGCGCGGCAAGTTTGGGTTATCGAACAAGCGCCGACGGTGAAGCAGCGCAAGAAGCTGAGGCATGCATTGCCGACGGCTGAGTTTGTTTTCATCGACAAGACCAAAGACGAGTGCATCGAACGGTTAGAGAAATCAAAAATAATTATTAAAAAATATAAAATTGCTGATGTAATTGGGTTATGGTTTGAAAAATTTGAAAAAGATTAAAAAGTCCCCCCCTCGAAAATATTTTTTTTGTTCACAATTGGAACCGAGATTTGCCGGAGACATCTTCGTCTCTTCGATTTGCATAGGGGGGTGTAGGTAGGTCTTAAAATTTACAAAAAGAGGTATGAAATGGTGCGTAAAAATGCCGTAAATCAAGAAGAAGCACCTGTGATTTTGACCAAAGACGAGCGGATTTTAGCCGAAGAAGCGAGACTTTGGAAGATTTTTGACGTAATTGACAACAACATCAAGAATTTTTTGGCAGGGTTCATTCAAAACGCCGCGTTTATTCAAATAACGATACAAGATTTGCAAGCCGCAATAAATCAAGAGGGGTATTACGAAACCTATCAAAACGGCGAAAATCAAAGCGGACGAAAGCCAAATTTACACGTTCAAATGCACAAAGATTATTCAAAAGCTTTTGAGGGAAATATCGCGCTGCTGATAAAATACGTACCGCCAACGCTGCGCAAAGACAGCAAGCTGAACGCACTGAAAAAGAAGTGATTTTATGAATTATATCGCTCAGTACAACAAAAAAATACAGTCCGGAAAAATTATTGCAGGCGAATATGTCAAGCAGTTGTATTCAATTTTGAGTGAAAATATTGCGAATAAAAAATATATTTTCAAAGCAAAATATGCCGAAAATGCGATAAAATTTATTGAAGAATATTGTCATCATTCAAAAGGCAGAAATGATTTAATCAAGCTTGAGTTATGGCAAAAAGCGTTGATTTCCGCGATTTTTGGGCTTATTGACGAGAATAATTTAAGAATTTTCAAAGAGATATTTATTGTTATAGGCAAGAAAAACGGCAAGTCACTTTTGGCGGCGGCGATAATCGCATATTCTGCGTTTATTGACGGCGAATATGGCTCGGAAATTTATTGTATTGCGACAAAAAAAGAACAAGCAGAAATGGTTTTTAATTGTTTTACCGAAATTGTAAACAGCGATGTGGAATTGTCGGAGCTTTGCAAAATCAAAAAAGACGAGTGCTATATTGAAAAATCAAACACGATAATAAAAATGTTGGCGGCATCGCCAAAAACTTCTGACGGTTTGAACTCAAATTTGATAATTTGCGATGAGGTAGCTGCTTGGATTGGTGAACAGGGATTGCGGCAGTATAACTCATTAAAATCAGGTATAGCTTCGCGAAATGAACCGCTCATAATCAGCATAACAACGGCAGGGTATGAGAGCGGCGGGATTTACGATGAACTTTTTATGCGCGGCACTCAATTTTTAAACGGCGACAGCCGAGAGCAAACTTTTTTACCGTTTTTATATCAGATTGATGACGAGGAAGAATGGTCAAACATTGAAGAATTGAAAAAAGCTAACCCTAATTTGGGTGTTTCTGTAAAGCGAAAATATTTTGGAGAGGAAATTGAAACAGCTTTTCATTCGGATGCAAACAGAGTTGAATTTATCGTTAAACACTGTAATATCAAGCAAAATCCGGTTATATCTTGGTTGCCGTTTTCCGTGGTTGATGGTGCGGGATGCGATAAAAAAATTGAAGAATTTCAGTATTGTCAAGCCATTGGCGGCATGGATTTATCAAAGTCAAGTGACCTTACCGCCGCAAGTGTTATTATAAAAAAATACGGAATTTTCTATATTTTTACGAAATTTTTTATTCCGTCAGAAAAATTCAGAAAAGAAAAGCGCAAATATAAAATAACAGAATTATTTGAAAAACAAGGTATAGTCAAGCAGTCGGGGCAAAATTTTGTTGACTACAGAGACGTTTTGGATTGGTTTTTAGAGCTGCGCGATGAGTACGATATAGTCATTCAATTTATTGGATATGACCGATATAGTGCACAAGAAACTGTTTCAAACCTCAAAAATTGCGGATTTAAAACGGAAGATGTTTATCAAGGATTTAATTTACACACAACGATTGACGCGTTTAACGGACTAATCAGAGACGGTAAAATAAAATTTTGCAACAATGAGCTACTTAAATTTCATTTTAATAATTGTACGTTGTATAACGACCCAAAGGGTCACGGAAAATGGCAATTAGATAAAATACCGAACGAAAAAAACGATGGTGCGTTGTCGGTAATTGATGCTTTTGCGGTTTATTACAACCCCAAATATTACGAAAAATTAAAAGGAATTTTAGAAAATGAGTGTTGAAAGGCGGCGTAAAAATGGGTTTGTTTCCTAAAATATTTAATAAAAAAACAGAAGAAATAAGCAAGAAAATATCGTCAAATTTTCAATTTCTCAACGGCGGAAATACTATTTTTACGCCTTCAGATAACAGAATTTATAACACCGCAGAAATACGCTCGGCAATTCACGCGTTCGCAAACGCGGCTTGCAAAATACAGCTCGAAGTAAAAGGTTCAGCTCGTGAAGACTTAAAATTTAAGTTAAAATATTCGCCTAATGAATTTATGGATTTGCCTAAATTTATTTACGTAACGGCTACGATTTTGTCAGTCAATAACACGGTTTTTATAGTCCCGGTCGATGATTTAAGCGGTCGGATTACTGGGTATTATCCAATATCGCCGAATTTTTGTGAAGTAGTTGAAATTGATAAAAAAGTATATATCAAATATCAGTTTGGAAACGGAAAACGAGTTGCGATACCCTATGAACGTATCGGAATTATCACAGATTATCAGTTTTCCGATAGCTTTTTTGGCGAAGATAATCAACCTCTAAAATCTTTAATTGATATTATCAACGCACAAGAACAGGGTTTAGTCAATGGCATTAAAAACTCGGCAGGCATTAGATTTTTGGCTAAATTAGGTATTGTCAGTTCATATAAAGAACCTAAACAACCTGACGACTCAAAAGCCCCGAGAAAGAAAAACTATATTGACGAATTGAGGGAAAACGTAAATAAAATAAATTTTGAAGCAAAAAACAATGGCGGCGTTGCGATTTTTGATAATAGTTTTGACAGCGTTATACCAATAAAAAGCGAGCCTTTTGTAGTCAACGCACCACTTATGAAGACAGTCAGCGACACGGTTTTTAAGTATTTCGGAGTGCCCGAAAATATTATACGCGGCGACTTCACCGACACACAGTATACGGCATTTTTTGAGAATAAACTTGAGCCGTTTTTTATAAAACTTTGCTCGGCGTTGAACGGTATGACATTCTCACAAAGGGAACGGCAGGCGGGCAATGAAATTATTTACGTTAAAAATATTCTTGATTTCGCTGCCGCACAGACTAAGCTTGAATTTGCGACAACCGGGATTGACAGAGGTTTTTTAACGCTTAACGAAGCAAGGGAAATACTCGGACTTTCACCGATTGATGGCGGTGATGAGCGAGTACGCCGTCTTGATTATTGCATTGTAAGCGGAGGTGATAAATTTGAATAAAATTGAGTATCGCGCGTTTGAATTAAGTAATAATTCGGAGCAAAATACAGTCGAAGGATATGCCACAAAATTTGCGAAACCATACTTGTTTTTACGTCACGGTGGCAATGATTATTTTGAACAAATAGACGAAAAAGCCTTTGATAACGCTGATTTATCCGATGTCATTATGCAATATGACCACGAAGGTAAGGTATTGGCGAGAACTTCAAATAATACTCTTGAAGTCGCCGTTGACAATATCGGTTTGAGGATAAAAGCAGATTTATCAAAAAGTGAAAACGCTAGAAACCTTTACGAAGAAATTCAAAACGGACTTGTAACAAAAATGTCTTTTTCATTTTCGGTTGTCGAGGAAAGTTTTAACCAGGGCACACGCACGCGGCGAATAACCAAAATCGGCAAGCTTTACGACGTCTCGGCGGTGAGTATTCCCGCGAATGACGACACAGAAATTTACGTAAGGCATTTTGTAAAAAATGCGGAGCTTGAATTATTAAAATTAAAAATCAAACTATTTAATTAAATTTGGAGGGTAAAATGAAAACTTTACAGGAAATTGAAGCAAGAGTTGCCGAGATTAAACAGGAAGTCGAGAACCGAAAATCAGAGTTAAAATCAGAGGACATATCTAAATTTATGTCTGAGGTTGAAACTCTCGAGACTGAAAAACGTGCTTTAATTGAGGAAAACGAAAAGCGTCAGGCATTGCTTGACAAAATCGCAAACAGCGAAAATGTCAATGTTATTTCAAAAAGAAATTTCATGCCAACGGCAAAAACCGAAACAGACGGCGAACTTTTAGGAAGCTTTGAATATCGCAAAGCGTTCAAAGATTTTGTCACCAAAGGCAATAAAATTCCCGCTGAATACCGTGCCGACGCGTTCACTTCTACCACCGATGCAGCCGTGTTAATTCCGACGACAATCATCAAAAAAGTCTACGAAAAACTCGAAACTTTGGGTGCGGTTTACAATGCGGTCACGAAAACAAGTTACAAAGGAGATGCAACTTTGCCTATCTCGTCACTAAAACCAAGTGCGTCTTGGGGTATTGAGGGATCGGGTGCGGACAGGCAAAAAGAAATATTTGCTAGTATTAATTTTACAGGATATAAACTGAGTTGTCCTGTTGCAATGTCTTTTGAAACCGATGTAATGACGCTTGATTTGTTTGAAAACACGGTCGTAAAACACATCACCGAAGCGATGT
Organism: Clostridia bacterium; assembly: GCA_026000865.1. Taxonomy (GTDB): domain Bacteria; phylum Bacillota; class Clostridia; order Oscillospirales; family Ruminococcaceae; genus BNZF01. The sequence continues at coordinate 4,820 of BNZF01000032.1, read as the reverse complement.
TAAAAGCAATAGAAATAGCGATTATAAGCGGCAGCGGAACGGGTCAGCCTAAGGGTATATTGGCTGAAACAGTGGTAACAGGGCAGACGGTAGCAGTCCCCGCAACGGGTTTTGATTATGAAACTTTAATAAAAGCCGAGGGGGTTTTGCCGGAAGGTTACGACCCTACCGCGAAATGGTTTATGAGCAAAAAAACGTTTGTTTCAATCCTTGGTTTGACGGATGATAACGGTCAACCAATTTTGAGAAACGGTGTAAACGTCAACGGAAAATTTGAGAGAACGATATTCGGACGCGAAGTTATCGTCACAAATAATATTAAATCTCTCGGCGGCGGTACTACCGCAACAGGCGATGTTATCGCGTTTTTATTCTCGCCCGAGAACTATATTTTCAACATTAATTCAAACACGAAAATTAAAAGATATGAGGATAATGACCTTGATTTAGTTGTGTTAAAGGGCATTATGCTTGTTGACGGCAAGGTTGTTGACAAAAATTCTTTGGTCACATTGACTGCCACCGTTACCGCCGGTTAAATTTTGAGGTGAAAAAATGCTCGAAACTGTGAAATTAGCACTAAGAATAAAATCGGACGCTTTTAATAATGAACTTTTGGCATTAATTAATGCCGCAAAAGACGATTTGTTGCGGTCTGGCGTTGAGGAGCTGAACACGGATTTATACAACCTCGCAGTGATAACTTTTTGCCGAGCTAATTTCGGAGATAATGAAAAAAGCAAACAGCTTTTAGAATTGTATGACAAGCAAAAATCAATGATGATAATAACGGGTGAAGATTGATGGTAAATGAGCGCGAAGCGCGAACGTTGCGACAGCAACGCATCCGCAGGGCAGGCTTTGCCTGCACGACCCGAAGGGGGAGTAATAAATGAGTGACGTTTTAACGCTTATTTCAAAACCTTTGCCCGATATTGAAGCAGTCAGACGAGAAGTATTTTGTGATGTCTTACCTGTAAACCGTTATGAATTTTATACCGCTCAGTCTGTCGGAATTTTGCCATCTTGCATATTCAGCGTTTTCAAATATGATTTTGAAGGCGAAACAAGGCTTGAATTTGACGGCAATTTATACAATGTTGTACGCTCTTATGAAAAGCTCAACGAACAAGTCGAGCTGACTTGTGCGGCGTTTGAACTCGGTCAATTTAATTGTAAAATTAAAATTTTCCAGCCGATTAAAACAAACCCCGCCTCTATTTTTGACCCTATTGAATATATTTTATGCGGCGAATTTTACGCTTATAAAGTCGAAAATACTGGCTCAGAAATTGAAAAAGAAAGCGCGATAGTGTCTATCGAAAAAATAGTTTTTAGATTTAAAAAACCTCCCAATTTTACTATTTCCACACTCCACGAGATAGAGTATAACGCTAAAAGATACAATATTACAAGCGTTATACCCATTCTCGGACGTGAAGAATATGTTGAAGTACAAACGGTTAGTAGGGCGTAAGCCCAAACGGCACGACTAGTGCCACCCCCGCAGGGCAGGTTGTGCTTGCCCGTTCCGAAGGAGCGGGAATAAAAGCAGGTGATGAAATGCCGAAAATGCAATCATACGGACTTGATAAAATAACCGACAAATTAGAAAGTATTGCGGAAAGAACGGAAGATGCGTTAAATTTGTCGCTTGAACGGTCCGCAGATGTCGCATATGTCCTAATTAAATCAGGATTAGAAGAAACGGTGGGGCAGGCTGAAAACTCCAAAAGCACAGGCGAACTCGTAAAATCGTTGGGCGTAACGCCGATAAAACATGACAAAAATGGTTACAAAAATATCAAAGTCGGCTTTGCGGACACAGGCAAACACGACTATACAAACGCGAGTATCGCATCGATGTTAGAGTACGGCAACAGCCGAGGGCAACCGCCGCGACCGTATATGATACCCGCGATAAAAAAAGCGAAAAAAGAAATTAAAAATATCGTGGCTGAAATTTGGAACGAGGTAACCGAATGATACTTGACGAATTAAAATTAATTCTTGAGGGTTGCGGTTATGCCACCGAATTTGCGTATTATTCGGATTTATCAGGCGATAAACGCGCCGTTCTCACGCCGATGGGGGACGAGCTGACGCATTACGGCGACAACGTGCCACTTATGGAAATATCTAGCGTGAGGGTTTCAATCTTTACAAAAGGCGATTACTACGGAGATGTAAAGGCGATAAAAAAAGCGTTGATAAACAACGATTTTTGCATTACAGACAGCAAATTTATTGAACACGAAAAAGATACAAAATATAATCACTACATCATTGACGTAGAAAAAGATTATGATTTCTAAAAAAACCGCGGCGACTAGCTGCGCCCCCGCAGGCGCGATTTATTCGCGCCGTCCGCGAAGCGGGCGGGAATAAAAGGAGGCTATTATGGCTAAAAAATACAGTTCAAAAGTAAACGTTGAACTCGGTCAGTTTGCAATTTTAGAAGCTGACGGTTACGGCACGATTACTCAGCTCGCGGGGCTTAAAACAAGTGAATATGCCCCAGTAGTCGCGACCGCGAATATCGAGGGTGACGGCGAAGTTTTGGACATTATCAACGAGCTGACTTCGGCGACACTTACTGACACTACCGCAGGCGAAACGGAGGAAAACCTATCAACTTTGTCCGGGCAAACAATCGAAAACGGCGAGATCTCTGAGGGTATATCCGACAATCCGCCGATAGTCGGCAGGACGTATATAGCTAAACTTTATTCAAAAGAAAACCCCGATGAAGACCGAGTTATCGGCTATATCGCGTACTTTTGCCCTAAAGTAAAATACGCGCCGATTACCGATAGTTTAACCTCAAAAACTAGCAGTGGGATTACGCCGAGTACAACGACATTGACGGGTACTTGTTTTTCAGACGACGCGGGAAAATTCCGTTATAGAAAATCTTTCACAACGGCGACCGCTTACGCTGATGCTCAGGCTTGGTGCACAACAAAACTAGGAGGAACAGAATAATGGACGACAGAGGATATTTATTAAAAATCGGCAGTCAGGAGTACGAGCTGCTCATGACTATGAAAGCGACAAAAGAAATTACTAAAAATTTCGGAAATCTTGAAAAAATGGGAGAAGAAATTCAAAAACTCGAAAATTTAGAAGAGGTTTTTGATAAGATTATAGGGCTTGTATTTTTGCTCGTCAATCAGTCCGTTGAACGTTATAATTTTGTCAATAAAGAGAACCCAAAATCTTTTGTAACACAAGAGGAATTAGAACTTTTCATGACAATCGATAATCTATTTGAGTGTTTTACGGCGATTTCAAAATCGATGAATAAAGGCGCGGTTCGTAAAATTAAAAGTGCCGAAGATCCAAAAAAAGCTCTCGCCGAGTAAGTAACGACGAGCTGTTTACTCGGCTTTATTATTACGGTACAGTACAAATGAATATGTCTGAAACAGCTTTTTGGACAATGCCGTTTGGGCTATTTCTTGATTTATGGGAGTGTCATAAGCAATATATAGGAATTTCAAAATTATATATTGATGAAACAGAGGAATTTGAAGCTCTCGAGCTTGACGGTGAATAGTAACCACGCCGACTAGGCGTGTCCCCCGCAGGCGCGATTTATTCGCGCCGTCCGCGAAGCGGGCGGGAATAAAACTTGGCGAAGCCCACGGCGACTAGCCGCGCCACCTCAGGCGCGATTTATTCGCGCCGTCCGCGAAGCGGGCGGGAATAAAGGTAGGTGAGTAGTTTTGGCAAATGATTTTGGGTTTAGAATAGGCGTAGAGGGCGAAAAAGACGTAAGAGAAACAATATCAAATATTAATAATTCGTTTAATTTGCTTAAAAGTGAATCTAAACTTGTTGCGGCACAGTTTGACGCACAGGATAAATCTGCCGAAGCTCTCACCGCTCGTAATACCGTTCTTAATAAATCCGTTGAAAATCAAAAAGATAAAGTTTCCGTGCTTGAACAGGCTCTCTCAAATGCTTCCGCAACTTTTGGCGAAACAGATAAAAGAACTCAAAAATGGGAAATTCAGCTTAATAACGCCAAAGCACAGCTTATCGGTATGGAGCGTGAACTCTCAGACAATGAAAAAACCCTTGACGATATGGGTAAGGAAGAGGACGACGCGGCAAAATCAGCCGACGACCTCGGAAACGAACTCAAGGACACGGGCAATGAAGCCGAGAAATCAGGCGGCAAGTTCGAGAAGCTGGGCGGCGTCCTCAAGGGTATCGGTGCGGCGATGGGCGCGGTGGCTGTCGCCGCCGGAGCCGCCGCCATCAAACTCGGCAAAGAGGTCATCGCGGCATACGCTGACTACGAGCAGCTTGTCGGCGGCGTGGATACGCTGTTCGGCGAAGCGTCGCAGACCGTGCAGGGCTTTGCCGAAAACGCCTTCAAGACCGCCGGTATGTCTGCGAACGAGTACATGGAGACGGTTACGGGCTTCTCCGCGAGCCTTATCCAGTCCCTCGGCGGCGACACGGCGAAAGCGGCGCAAGTCGCTGATATGGCGATTACGGATATGGTGGACAATATATATGTCAAACAAAATCCATAAAAATAAGCGTAGAAAAATTTGAGATTTCTACGTTTATTTTTGTGCATTTTGACCAACAGGTAATTACAGTTCTAAAACATCCATATTCATTTTTTGCGAACAAAGGCAATCACAACTCCGAAACATCAATGTCATTATCATCTGCAACAAGTTCATCAGCGACAGGTTCTGAGCTGAATACGCCACGGAAAGAACACATTATAATCGCAACAACAATTATGGTGAAAAAGTAGCCAAGACCACCGAATTTAAAAATGTCCGCAACAGGCTGAG
>BNZF01000031.1 GCA_026000865.1 Clostridia bacterium | reverse complement strand
TTTATTGCGTCGAGGTCCCACCTGTTCCCATTCCGAACACAGAAGTTAAGCTCGATTGCGTCGAAAATACTTGGTTGGCAACGACCTGGGAAAATAGATAAATGCCTAGTAAAGTTGCGGGTTTTGTTTTTTAAATTAAATTTCTCTTCAAAGATATTAAAGATATTTTTATTCAAATCAAAGACATGATTTACATGTTTTTTGTGCAAATGTCACAAAAAAAGCTATATTTTTTATTAAAAAAACCAAAAAAATTATTCAGTATACTGAATAGTGTTGACAATGTCAACACTATTTTTATTGTTTATGGAGGTCGAAATGGAATTTATCTGCCCAAAATGTAAGAAAGTACATAGTTCTACACCTTGTCGTAATTGTGGAAGTCATAATGTTGTTTATCGTGGTGGTATTGTTGAGTGTAATAGTTGTGGTAATACGTGGGGTTGGTTTGCTTGCCTTTGTGGTTGTAGGTTTGAGTGTCGAAAATGTAAAAGCGGTTGCTATATAACTACCGCCGTTTGTACTTCATTAGAAAAGCCTGATGATTGCTATGAATTAACACTTTTAAGAAATTTTAGGGATACTTTTTTGAAAAACCAACCTGACGGTGAAACTTTGATAAAGCCGTATTATGAAGATGCACCAAGAATTGTAGACAAAATTAATAAAAAAAACCAATTCACATGAGATTTATAAGCTCATATATGAAAAATTCATCTTGCCATGTATAAAATTAATTGAAAAAAATAAGCTTGCTGATTGCAAAGACCTATATTGTCAAATGGTATATGAGTTACAAAAAACTTATATTTAATTTGTTAATAAATATATAAAAAGTATTGAACGCAGTCAATACTTTTTGTTATTATATTTACTTCTCAGGCAAAATCACCGTAACTTTCGTTCCTTTTCCAACTGCACTTTCGAGTTCTATTTCACCGCTTAGACCGCTTACGATGTGCTTGACAATTGCAAGCCCCAGACCCGTTCCAGCGACAGTTTTTCCACCAGATGTATTTGCACGGTAAAAGCGTTCAAAGATACGGCTTTGCACGGCGGATGCTATCCCAATGCCTGTGTCTGTGACTGTTATAATCGCTCCGCGATTTTGCGATTGAACGCTGACTGTTACGCTTCCATTTGGTACGTTGTATTTAATTGCGTTATCAACAAGATTGTTCAGCAAGTCATACATTTGTTGTCGGTTGGCGTTTAAATAAACGACACTACAATCAAGGGTGACCTTAACATTTGCTTCACTTGCTTGAAAAGCAAGTGCTTCGGATACATGGCGAGCAACTTCTCCCAAATCCACATTTTCAGTTTCAGTTACTGCTGTTCCACTTTCAAGACGTGATATGGTTAAAATATCCATAATCAAACTGTTCATTCTTTGGGACTCTGTTGAAATTCGGGCACAAATTTCCTTGCACATTTGTACATTAATCAAACCATTTTCAAGCATTTGCGAAAATCCCATAATGGAGGTAATCGGTGTTTTCAGTTCATGGGAAGCATTGGTGAAAAATTCGCTTCGCAGTGATTGTGCTTTGCGTTCCGCTGTTACGTCAACAAGCAAAATCGTTACTCCGCTCGCACCAAATGCACCTTCTGAAACTGGTGATATACGCACAGAATAAACCACATCATCTATATTTAAATCAAAAATGCCGAAAGAATTTTCTGCTATGGCTTTATTAACACTCTCTGTGATTTTAGTGTTACGTGTTAAGACAGATATGTCACGTCCTAAAACATCAGTTTCACATCTGAATATTTTCTTCGTGCTTTTGCCTGCAAGCTGTATTTTTTTATTGTTGTCAAGTAATATAAAACCTTCTGGCATACCTGAAAGAATGTATTCAATTTTATCTTTTTCAGCCGCTGTTTCACGCTGAGAATTATTGATTTTGTCAAGCAAAGCCTTAATTTTAATTGTGATTTTTTCAACTTCATAATAAGCGTCGTCAGCCAAAGCATCATAGTTTCCTGTTGCAATATCGTCCGCTGCTTTTTCGAGCGGATATATGACCTTTTTAGCAAAAGTATTAGCTATAAACACCGCGATTAGTAATGCGGCAGTCAAGGAAATTATCACAATTGGAAGTTGATGAACAAATCCGCCGTCAAGGCCTGAATATTTCTGTGCCAGTCTTAAAATATTGCCGTCGGATAGCTTAATTGCCGCGTACATAAACGGACTAGCGAGGGTTTTAGATTTTCGGCTTACTGTGATTGGAGTTCTTGTATTTGCTCTTATGATTTCTTCGCGTGTTCCAAGGTTTTCCATAGTGTTGGCAACTGCAATTGAATCCGATAAAACAGTACCGTCGGGAGTGACAATTGTAACTCGTTCGCCACCTGCAACGTTTGACAAGTAAACCGCGTCTGAATTGACATCATATATCCTTGACACGGCAAAACAGAGTGCGGAGAGCTGTTCACTCGTTTGTTTTTTCTCGTTCACCGAGTATAGCACGGCGGAAACTATGCCACACAATACTGCTGTAATCAAAGCAATAACGACAAATCTAATATATATAGCTTTTCTCATTCTTTGTCCTCATAAAAGCGGTAGCCAACATTGCGTACCGTCTTAATGTACGTCTGATTTTCCGCGTCATTGCATAACTTGCGACGCAACGACCTGATGTGTGCGTCAAGCGTACGTGTTTCGCCGAAATAATCAAATCCCCAAACGGCATTCAACATTTCATCGCGTGGCATTACTCTGTCTTTGTTTTTTGCAAGTAATAACAGCAACTCAAATTCCTTAAAAGTCAGGTCAATTAAATTGTCTTTTAAACGGACTTCTCTTGATGCTGGATTGATAGTCAAGTCTCCGAGTGTAATTGTCGACTCGTCTTTTGGTACAATTCTTCTCAGAAGTGCCCGAACTCTCGCGGAAAGTTCCATAATGCCGAAAGGTTTTGTCAAATAATCGTCTGCACCTGCGTCAAGTCCGACAACCTTATCAACTTCTGTATCTTTTGCTGTAAGAAAAAGCACAGGCACAGATTTATCTTTTGCCCGTAATAATTTTACAGCACTAACTCCGTCCATTCCAGGCAACATAATATCAAATATGAATAGTGAAGGTATCTTTTTTTGACACTCGATAAGTGCATCTTCCGCATTGCCAAATGTGGATACGTCATATGAAAAAGAGGAGAGTGCCATTTTTAGCATTACACGAATATTTTCATCGTCTTCGATTACATAAATCAGCACTAATATTTTTCTCCCTTTTTATTTTGAGCCGCAACACTTGCCTTGCAACTTTTTTATCCTGAGCCACAATACTTGCCTTTGCAACTTCTAATCATTGTGCCTTATAAAAAACATTTGCGACTTTTTTAGTCTGATTGATTTGCAACCATTGGTATTTTTTTCATTTGCAAAACGCGACAGTAAGATATCGATTAAGTTAACTATGACGCGGAAACGTGGCGTTATCCTATACCATAACTTTACACTATACACTTTCAACTATAAACTATCCAACGCCTTTGCAACTTCTAATCATTGCACTTTTAAAAAACATTTGCGACTCTTTTAGCCTGATTGATTTGCAACCATTGTATTTTTTGTAAAACTATCAAAAAGCGACAGTAAGCTATCGATTAAGTTGACTATCTCATAGTATAGTTATAAAATCTGCTTATCTTTATGCTTTCCTGTTTGCGAAAATTCTGCCCATTCACAAATATTCACTGCGTGGTCCGCTATACGTTCAAGATATTTCGCAATCATCAGAAAGTCAACTGTGTTATTGTGAATGTCCATACCACGTTTAAGAACATCGGAAATCTCAGCTTTTACATCACAAAACAGGTCATCTACCGCATCATCAGTTGCAATTGTGGTTCTTGCAAGTGTTAAATCGCGGTTAACAAACGCCGTAACAGCATCGCGTACCATTTTGCTTGCGTATTCCGACATTTTTGGAATATGCTTAACGACATCAAAGATATGTTCGCCTGCAATAGTCATGGAAACTCTAGCAATGTCCTCGGCGTTGTCACCGATACGCTCCATATCAGTAATAACTTTTAGTGTTGCGGATATTAGTCTTAAATCCTTAGCAACGGGTTGTTGATGTATGATGAGCGACAAACACCGTGCTTCAATTTGCTTTTCAATATCGTCAATTTTTGTGTCACCATCTATAACAGACTGTGCAAGGGCATTATCTTGATTTTTGAACGCAGCAACGCCGTTTTCAATTGCGTCCTCAATTAGTCCGCCCATTTTTATTAGTTCGAGAGTTAACGCGTCAAGTTCTGCGTCAAAGCCACTTCTTGCGGTCATTGCGATACCTCCATTATATGCTGTTTTTTTCTAAATATAAGTTTTAAACGAAACGTATTATTACGCTGTTTTTAAATAAAATGCAACCAAAACGTTCTGTTATATAATTTTCTGTTCGTTGGTCTTTTGGTGCGGCGAAAATATTATTAGTTTTATCATATTCAATCATTTCGCCGAGCATGAATACGTTTTTTTTTCTAAATATAAGTTTTAAACGAAACGTATTATTACACTATTTTTTCTGAAATAAAATGTCAACCAAAACGTCATGCTATATAATTTTCTGTTAAAATCTTAACCAAAACGTCCTGTTATATAATTTTCTGTTCGTTGGTCTTTTGGTGCGGCGAAAATATTATTAGTTTTATCATATTCAATCATTTCGCCGAGCATGAATACGTTTTTTTTTTTCTAAATATAAGTTTTAAACGAAACGTATTATTACACTATTTTTTCTGAAATAAAATGTCAATCAAAACATCATGCTATATAATTTTCTGTTAAAATTTTAACCAAAACGTCCAGTTATATAATTTTCTGTTCGTTGGTCTTTTGGTGCGGCGAAAATATTATTAGTTTTATCATATTCAATCATTTCGCCGAGCAGGAAGAACGCTGTGTAATCAGAAATTCTCGCCGCTTGTTGCATGTTATGTGTCACGATAACAACAGTATATTTTTTAGCAAGCTCGCTCATCAGTTCTTCAATTTTCATGGTAGATATAGGGTCAAGAGCACTTGTTGGTTCGTCCATTAAAATTGCTTCGGGAGAAACGGCAAGAGTTCGTGCTATGCACAGACGTTGCTGTTGACCACCCGATAGTGCAAGTGCGGGCGTTCTCAATCGGTCTTTTACCTCGTCCCAAATTGCTGCACCTTGCAAGCTTCGCTCAACGATTTCGTCAATAAGCACACGCTTTTTAATGCCGTGTATTCTAAGACCGTATGCAACATTGTCATATATACTCATTGGGAATGGATTTGGCGACTGAAACACCATGCCCGCTTTTTTGCGTAACTTGGTAACATCTACTGTGCTGTCATATATGTCCTCACCATCAAGAAGGACTTTTCCAGTTATTTTTATGTTAGGTACACTATCATTCATGCGGTTGAGGGTTTTAAGAAAGGTTGACTTTCCACAACCCGAAGGTCCGATTAGTGCAGTTATTTTGTTTGCATGTATATTTAAATCTATACCTCGCAGGGCGTGATTTTCACCGTAATGCAAGTGCAGGTTTTCCGTTATGATTTTCGTCATTTTGCACCTCTGTTCAGCCTTTTGCCGATTAGTTTTACAATCAAGTTAAGTCCGATTACGATAATCAATAATAGTGCGGCGATTGCGAAACCGACTTCATTTTCGCCTCGTGAATATGCGTAGCGGTATAATTCTACCGCCAAAGTTGACCCCGAGCTTTTAATTTGCTCAAAGAAACTGCCTTTTGGAAGATACATCGCACTACCACCTGCTACAAGCAATAGAGCAGCGGATTCTCCTACAATTCTGCCAACTGATAAGACAATAGCGGTAATAATTCCGCTTGAAGCGTTCGGCAGTAAAATTGTTCGTATCATATACCATTTTGATGCACCAAGTCCTGCCGCACCTTCGCGGTATGACAAAGGCACTGATTTTAATGCTTCCTGCGATGTGCGGATTATTGTCGGCAACACCATAATAGTCAGTGTGAATGCTCCCGAAAGCAATGATACTTTTAAATTTAAAAAAGTACAAAAGAACACATAACCGAATACGCCGAAAATTATTGAAGGTATGCCCGATAGCGTTTCGGTGGTAAATTCTATAACGCGAATTAGTTTTCGGCTTTTTGCATATTCGTTTATATAAACCGCACCACCCACACCAACAGGTACTGCGAATACAAGTGTCAGCAATATGATATATGCAGTATTGAGGATAGCGGGTAATATGCCGATTGTTCCGATTATCGGATTAGACGCGGTAGTTAGAAAAGCAAATGAAATGCCACGCAAACCTTTTATGAGTATATAACCCGCAAAGTATGCAGTCATTGCAAACACCGCGACTGTAAACAACCCGATAATTGAATATAGTACTATATCAGTTGGACGTTTTCGTTTGCCAGTTATACTATTCAATTCTTCACACCCCTTTTTGCAGGTAGCACCTGCATGCACTTCGCGTCATAATTTAAATTAGTTGTTTGTTTAACGCACGCGGGCGATTATTTTTATCGATTGCAACTTTTTTGGCATAAATAATTTGTGACCAGTGTTGGATAGTTTATAGTTGAAAGTGTATAGTTGAAAGTATTGGTTGGTTCGTTTACCGTCGTAGTCTACGGCTCTACAAATTAACGCAAACCTATTCACTATTCACTATTACTTATTACCTGTGTTGTTTCCTTTTTTGAGTATGGAACTAAGCAGAATATTAATTATCATGATGAAAACGAACAACACAAGTCCAATGCCATATAGTGCATCGCGGTGTAGACCCGACGAATATGCCCACTCCATTGAAATACCAACCGTAAGCAGTCTTGCGGGTTTCAGCAGTTCAGGCATAATCGGTGCATTACCTGCTACCATCATAACTGCCATAGTCTCGCCTATTGCACGACCAACACCAAGCACAATGCCAGACACAATACCGCTTTTTGCAGCAGGAATAATAGCACGCATAATGCTTTGCATTTTTGATGAACCAAGTGCGAGTGAAACATCATTATATTGTTTTGGCACTGTATTTATCGAGGCTACCGAAACACTTATAATCGTTGGTAAAATCATAATAACAAGTACAATAGATGCTGATAAAAGCGAGCCACTCATAGGCATACCGAGAGCTGTTTGTGCCTTAAAAACAAGCGGTACAATCAAAATCGCACCAAGTAATCCATAAACAACCGAGGGTATTCCCGCCAGTAATTCGACTAAAAATAAAAGCACTGTGGCGACACGTTTTTTCGCTATATGTGTCAGAAATATAGCCGCACACAGTGCAGCGGGGACTGCAATTAATATTGCAAGCCCCGTAGCAGTTACTGATGATAATATTAGTGGAAGTATTCCAAAGTCGTTTACTTCGGGATTCCAGATTTGTCCCGCAAGAAATTTTAACGGACCGATTTTTGCAATAGCAGGTGCTCCGGAAAATACCATGTACAAAGATATGAGTATAACCGATACAACCGCTGCCAAACCGCATATTAGGAAAATTACATTCATTATTGTTTCAACAGGTTTTTTTAACTTCCTTTTGCGGGTTATTGAACTTGTGCGAGTGATTGAATTTTCCATATGCACCACCTACTCTATGGTTAGCAGTTTGTTTGAGGCTACAATTTTTTGACCATCTTTGCCGAGTACAAAATCCATGAAAGCTTTTGCTGCAGGAGAGAGAGTTGCACCAGTTTTTGTGATTAAATAGAAGTCACGTTTTAAAGTATAGCTACCATCTTTCAGTGTTGCTTCGGAACAGCCAACTCCATTGTATCCGAGTGTTTTAACTTTTGCTGTGTCAACATCAGAGAATGACATATAACCTATTGCGTTTGCGTTTTGAGATACAGTTGTTTGTATCGCACCTGTGCTGTCGCAAGTTGTAGCATTTGCAACAATAGAAGTTTCGGGTTTGTCTGCTTTTTCAAGTCCCACAATTTCAGCGAATGCACTACGTGTTCCTGAACTTGCTTCACGTGTTACGACTGTAATCAAAGCGTCTTTGCCACCAACTTCGCTCCAATTTTTGATTGTTCCTGTGTAAATGTCTTTTACTTGTTCGGTTGTGAGTTCGGTTACACCGTTTTCTTTATTAACGACAATTGCAATTCCGTCAATAGCATAGGCAGTTGCGGTTAACCCATCCTCTGAGCCGTCTGTTTTTAGTTCACGGCTGGAATGTCCGATTTCATAAAGTCCGCTTATGGTGTTTTTGATACCATCTCCTGAACCGTTCATTTCGTAGTTAACGCTGACCTTTTGATTTTCACCTTGGAATTGGTAAATTAATGCTGTCATAACTTTTTCTACTGAAGTTGAACCGCCAGTTTTTACCGTACCGCTTAGAGTTGCACTATCTTTGTCTGTGTCTGATTTAGTGCAAGCTGCAAAAATTGTTAATGCGAATGCGAGCAATAATGCTATCGATAATACCTTTTTCATGCTTTTCATGTTTACCACCTTAAAATTTGTTTTTTAGTAATGTATTACTGTCACATTATAAGAGATGCTTGGATTTTTTAAAAGATGGTGCATGTATAGCTTATGTGAAATCTGTGTAAAGTCATATAAGAAATTATTTCTCTGAAATATGTTTACAATAGACTTGTTCTAAAACTTAATAACCTATCTTTTTTTGTATTACTATAACGTTAAAAAAATCAAGACGGGGGTGGGGGAATCCACTTAGCGGGGAATATTCCCCATCCCATTTACTTGCAAAAACTATAAAAGTAAGTTTTAGACAGGTCTATTATAGAACAAATCGTATTATATCACATATAAAACAGAATGTCGAGAGTTTGTTTTTGAGTTTTATGGGTTGAGTTTTTTCAAAAGAATATTAGTAAAAATATTAATATAAATCATGAACATGAATGTAAAATATTGTGCAAATTAAACTCTGGCATAGTAGTTAAAGTCAATTAAGCTTTATTAATACTAGACCCGAACTCATAATTTTTTAGGTTCCACGCTTTGGAATATAAATAGAAAGGGCAGGGTTGCGGGGTCCTGCAAATCGGTGGCTCAGCCCCTGATTTCACTCACTTACAAAAAAACTATAAAAGGTAAGTTCAGGTCTATTGTTTATAGAAAACACTAATTTTGTCCATTAAAAGTTAATAATTATTTTGGTTTTTAGTTGTTGAATTTTTATTTATGTTATGATATAATTTCTGTGTAGTAAATGCTTTAATGAACAGTTATTTGGATTGAAGGAGGTGCTCTCATGTCATTTTGTGTTATGACAACTGATATGTTCAGAGAGGGCGAAGAAATATATAGAAAAGCAGCAATTGAAAAAAGGAAAAAACGCAAAGCTGAGTGGAATTTAGCATATAACCAAGTTCTTGAAAGACGAGCACGTCGTGCCGAACGCAAAGCTACAAAGAAAGCAAAAAAGGCTGTATATCAATTGATTACCTTTGAACATGAAGACACAATTATACCCTTGCATGAAGACACAAGTATACTCTTGCAAGAAGAAATAAGTACACCCATCCAAGAAGAAATAAGTACACCCATGCAAGAAGAAACTCTAAAACAAGCAGTTGCGGTGGAAAGACCTGTTTATTTACGCGATTTATCGGAAAAACAGCAAGAAGAATATAAAAAATCACTGGATAGATTGAGCAAAGTTTTAGCGGAGAAATTTTAATGAAATATTAAATGAAATTTTTTTACCAATATACATTTTTTTCGTGATATATCACCAGAAAATCAAACACTTATGGTGAAAAATCGTCAAATAACCATCGTCTTAAAAAAATTATAAGAATTTCGCAAAATAACATCTGAAATTAATTGAAATTTTCAAAATGGTGTGCTACAATAGTACACTATTTAATTTTTTCGGCAGATTTGTAAAGGAGTGAATATGGAAATACTTGAAAACAGCACTAAGACTTTGCCTTTAATCCCTGTTCGAGATTTTGTAATATTCCCTAATATGTCCGCTTATGTTGATATTACGGACAATATTTCTATAAAACAACTAACTGATGCGTTCAAAAAGAGCGAAGAAGTTTTTATTACTATGCTTAAAGACACAGACGACGCAGACGAACCGCTCGAATATACTGATTTGTTTCAAACAGGTACTATTGCGTTTATAAAACAAATAATTAGAGCAAACGATAAAATCATTCGTGTGCTTTTTGAGGGAGTTTCGAGGGCAAAACTGCTTGAAATTTCACTTAACAAGAAAAAAACAATCGGCTCTGTTATTTCACTTGCTGATGATGACGATGATATTCAAGAAGAAAACCTTGACGCTGCAAACAAAACTGTTGTTGCGGCACAAATTCGTACATTAAAATCTGTTTTTGGCGGTTATACTAATTTCTTTCCGCAACTGACAGAAGAATATAAAAAAAGTGTTTTACGTTCAAAAAACCCATATAAAATTTTTGAATTAATCGCTTTTAATGCTCCGATTGAACCATATTCAATGCAGGATATGCTTGAAGAAAATGATATTTTGAAAAGGCTTAGTATTCTTTATAGATTTCTTTTTAATGAGGTCAATATTCGTTTGCTTGAAATGCATATTCATCAAGAAACAATACAAAATCTTGAAGAAAGACAAAACGAATATTTTTTGCGAACAAAACTTGAAGTAATCAAAAAACGTCTTGGTATGGACGACGACCTTTCAGAATTCGATAAAATTATGAATTCTGACGATGATGATTTTGAAGAAGATAATACAAAATCAGAAGTCGAGATTTATCGTTTAAGAATAGCGGCTTTGCCAGTTGAAAATAAATATAAAGAAAAATTATTTTCACAGCTCCGTGATTTGTCACGTATGCCGATGAACCACCCCGATGCCTCATCAATCAGAACGTATCTTGATACTGTTTTAGAGATACCTTGGGGGGTATATTCCAAAAACGAAACTGATATCGAAAAAGCAGAGAAAATCATCAACAAAGACCATTACGGCATGGATAAAGTAAAAGAACGCGTGCTTGAAACTGTTGCTGTAAATGTCATTAAACCTGATATAACAGGTCAGATTATTTGTCTTGTTGGACCTCCCGGAACGGGTAAAACTTCGATTGGAAAGAGTTTGGCAAAAGCTTGTGGACGTGAATATACAAGAGTTGCTCTCGGCGGTGTGCGTGACGAGTCTGACATTCGCGGTCACAGAAAAACTTATGTTGCTTCAATGCCAGGGCGTATTATCGACGCTATTCGACTTGCAAAAACATCAAATCCGTTGATGTTGCTTGACGAAATTGATAAACTTGCAAACGACAACCGCGGAGACCCAGCTTCGGCTTTGCTTGAAGCACTTGACCCCGAGCAAAACAAAGCTTTCCGTGACCATTATCTTGAAATTCCTTTTGATTTGAGCAGAGTTTTGTTTGTAACAACTGCTAATTCGCTTGACACAATACCACGACCTTTGCTTGATAGAATGGAAGTTATCGAGCTTAGAAGTTATACCCGTGAGGAAAAATTTCATATCGCGAAAGACCACCTTGTTGCTAAACAAATCGAGCGTAACGGGTTGAAAAAATCACAGGTTGCTTTCAAAGACGACGCGATTTACGCTATTATCGATTATTTTACGCGTGAAGCAGGTGTTCGTAATCTTGAAAGAAGAATTGCTTCACTTTGCAGAAAAGCTGCAAAAGAAATTGTTTCATCTTTGGGTTATCCATATGTTAAGGCAAAAAAAGTTGTAATTAGTGGAAAAAACATTGAAGATTTTCTTGGAAATAAAAAATATCACCCCGATGAAGTTGAACTTCTGAACACGGTAGGTCTGACAAACGGGCTTGCTTGGACTGCTGTCGGTGGTACTTTATTACCTCTTGAAGTTGGGGTATATAACGGAAAAGGTAATATCAAAATCACAGGCTCTCTTGGAAAAGTTATGGAAGAGAGCGCTAATATTGCAGTAAGTTTTGTCAGAAGTATCGCTGATAAATACGGAATTGACGAGCAATTTAACCGCAAAAAAGACATTCATATTCATGCTCCCGATGGTGCAACTCCGAAAGATGGTCCGTCCGCAGGAGTAACTATGGTGACGAGTTTGGTGTCTGCACTTTCAGGTATTCCTGTTCGTGGCGATGTTGCTATGACAGGTGAAATCAACCTTCACGGCAAGGTTTTACCAATTGGCGGCTTGCGTGAAAAAACTATGGCGGCATATAAAGAACACATGAAAACCGTAATAATTCCTTATGCAAACAAAGGCGACCTTTATGAATGCGAAAACATAGTTAAAGAAAATGTGGAATTTGTTTTTGCCAAAAATATTTCTGATGTGCTTGATGTTGCATTGTTTAAAGAATAATTTTCTTATGTTTTGCTACGAATAGATTTTGGTTTAAGAAAAACTATTTTAAAAAAAAGGGGCTTCGCCCCCACGCCTTCACATGATTTATTTGTAATAATTAAAACAAAGATTAAAGTTGTAAGAACAAGAACAGGTTTATTGCGAAAACATAGTTAAAGAAAATGTGGAATTTGTTTTTGCCAAAAATATTTCTGATGTGCTTGATGTTGCATTAGTGTCGGAGAGTTGATAGTTAAAAGTGTATAGTTGAAAGTCATGTACTTCTATGTAAAACTATCAAAATGTACATTAAAACGATTGTACGTAATAAGTCAAATGCGAATTTTTGGAAACATCCGACAACATAACTGTACACTTTTACCTACACACTATTAACTATCCGACGCTTGCAAAGAAAGAACAATATGACTAAAATAAACTACCATTCCGCAAAATTTATCGCTTCTTATGGTGTAAGAAATCAGCTACCACTCTCTGAAAATAACGAATTTGTATTTTGCGGACGTTCAAACGTTGGTAAATCCACACTGATTAACAAAGTTTTTAACCGAAAAACTTTGGCAAGAACAAGCTCAACTCCTGGAAAAACTGCGACAATTAATGTTTATAGGTGCGAGTCTTTGGAACAGGCAAATAGTTTAGAAGATGGTAATTCCGAAAACACATTTCAACAAAAATCACATACTGTTCAGAGTAATATAGATTTTATTGACTTACCCGGATATGGCTACGCGAAAACTTCAAAAAATGAACAAAGACGTTTAGCTGAACTTTTAGACGGATATTTTGCAAAAAAACGTAATATCTTATCGGTGTTTTTGTTAGTTGACAGCAGACGTGCGTTAAGTTTGAAAAATGAAGATAATGACGACAGAATAATGTTTGAATTTTTGAAAGCAAAAGAAATTCCTTTTTATGTTGTATTTACTAAAACGGATAAACTCAAAAAAACTGAATTAGAACAAATGATTTGCTTTTTAGACGAGCAATTTCCGTCTCCCAAAAAAATATTGTTTTCTGCGTTAAAAAATACTGGTATTGTTGATATGCAAAATGTTATAGCCGAGGCTATTTGAGAGACCCTTGTTTTTTATTCATAAAGTAAAACTCGACTATAAACTAAATGCTTGCTGAAAGTACTGTCTTCCGTAGGACAACACCGCAATTGTCAACTGAATTACTATCAACTTTTAACTATACACTTTCAACTATCCGACACTAACCGCTAAGTTAAACGATGACGCGAAACACAGGCAGGCGTTGCCTGCCGACCGCGTGAGTTAACTAACGATTAGTTAAATTATGACGCGAAACACAGGCAGGCGTTGCCTGCCGACCGCGTGAGTTAACTAACGATTAGTTAAACGATGACGCGAAACACAGGCAGGCGTTGCCTGCCGACCGCGTGAGTTAAAATAACAGATAAGTTAAACGATGACGCGAAACACAGGCAGGCGTTGCCTGCCGCCCGCGTGAGTTAACTAACGATTAGTTGAATTATGACAAGAAATGTCACAGACACATGGTATGTGCCAGCAGGCGTTGCCTGCCGACCGCGTGAGTTAAAATAACAGATAAGTTAAACGATGACGCGAAACACAGGCAGGCGTTGCCTGCCGACCGCGTGAGTTAACTAACGCTAAGTTAAACGATGACGCGAAACACAGGCAGGCGTTGCCTGCCGACCGCGTGAGTTAACTAACGATTAGTTAAATTATGACGCGAAACACAGGCAGGCGTTGCCTGCTAACTATCCAACACAGGAGCGATTATGAAAGCGGATTTACACATTCACTCAAAATTTTCTGACGGTTCCTTAGGGATTGAGGATATAATCGTTCATGCAAAACGCACAGGCATAGACGTGCTTTCGATTACCGACCATGATACCACCGCGAGTTTTTCGAGAGCTGCTGTTTTGGGACAAAGATACGGCATAAAATTTATTCCTGGTATTGAGATTTCCGCTTGGGATAAATCACGTAAAAGAAAAGTGCATATCCTTTGCTTTGCCCCTGCAAAGCCCGATAGGCTTGAAGAAGCTTGTTTGAAAAGTTGTGAAGTCCGCAGGCAATGTGCCAACGAAATGCTTAAAAAAGTTATGCAGATTTATCCGATTACTCCTGAAAGTGTATCAAAATATTCAACAAGTTCAAAATCTATTTTCAAACAACATATCTTGCATGCTCTGATTGAATATGGTTACGCAAAAGAATTTAACGGTGAAACAAACGAAATTCTTTTTAACCGCAAAACAGGCTCTTGTTATGTTGAAAGAGAATATCCCGATGTTTTGTATGTTCTTGACTTAATACATTCGGCGGGCGGTTTGGCGATAATGGCTCACCCTGCTGTATATGACAGTTTCGACTTGCTCCTTGAACTTGCGGAGAATAAAAAACTTGACGGCATAGAAACTGAGCATTATTCTTGCACTGGCGAACAAAGACAAAGTCTTCTCGAAATTGCCGAAAAATATAATCTTATTACAACTGGTGGTTCGGATTTTCATGGGCTATATAATGAAGTTCCGACTTTTCTCGGTTCAAATTCTACCAATAAGAAAAGCATTGACAGAATTTTAAAGCATGTTAATCAGAAAACGTAGGGAAGTTGAGATGTGATAGGGTAAAGCAAAAAGGTGTTGGACTTACTGAAAAAATGATAAAATATGATAATTAAAAAAAGCGAGGGATACCTCGCTTTTTAATATAGACTATAACTTAGTTTTCTATTATCACTATTAGGAATAAGGTGGAAGTTGTCATAAACTCACTTTTATAATTTTTAACAAAGGTACACCCAAAACTCCAAGAAAAATAACACTTGCAATTGCGTGAGGAATATCAAAAGGCAAACCCGACATTTCAAAGAGCAAAAACCGTCTTAAAGATATTTCTTTTGACATCATGGTCATGGAATAAAAATTCATAATCGGAGCATAAATCAGCATTGTTGCCAAACCACCGAATATCGCGAGAGTATATATTTTCACGGGAACTTTTTTGAAAACTATTCCTGCTAAAAATCCGACCAACGCCATTGCAAACATTTGATATGGAGTGTGCGGACCTTGTCCGAATATAAAATTGGATAAAAGCATTGTGACACTGCCAACTAACACTCCACCTTGCCAACTAAACGCAACTCCCGCTATGACGACAATTGCGAGAACAGGTTTGAAATTTGGAAAAGCGGACAATGCATAACGTGAGGCAATTGCGATTGCACTAAGCAATGCAAGTGTTACTGTTTTTTTAGTGTTCATCAAAAAAATGTGCCATCGGTATAAATAAATTCGATTTTGTCGCCGTTTTTTAGTTTATATTTTGCACAAGATTCCATAGCGGATTCGTCATTTATTTTATAAATCCAGCCTGCCCAACCCGCGTCGGTAGTGATTGTTTTATCAGAAAATCCGCCGATTGAAGTTATAAAAAGAGTGTCGCCATCGCCACTGTATTCAAATGTGATATTGTTTTCAATACAGAGTTTTTTTAGTAAGTCAAAAGCAGTAAAATTTTTTTCTGCTTTCACATTTGTTTTGATAAGAATTTTTCCGCCGTTAGGCACGTTAATATCATATTTTGCTAGTATTTCTCCATTGATTGAAAAATCAATAATTATGCTGTTTTCGGCATTTTCCTGTGCGGTGGTAGTGGTAGTTTGCGATGATTTTTCTTTGTTGTCTTCCTTTGAACAAGCGGTTGTTGTTATGCATATCATTAACGCGATGATAGCATAGAGAGTTTTTTTGAACATTAGGTTTGTTACTTCCTTTAATTTTATTCCTGGCGTCTGACTTTACAGTAGCGCGACTGTGGAGGAATTTCACCCCTCTTGCCAAGTTATTTTATTATATAGTTTTTTGAAGTTTTGTCAATATTTTTCTACTTTTTTAGTTTGAGCCGCTTTTTTATTTTGAGCAGCAACACTTGCCTTTGCGACTCTTTTATTTTGAGTAGCAACACTTACTTTTGCGACCTCGTATCATTGCACTCTTAATTTGTCACTGCGACTTTTTTAGCTTTACTGATTTGCAATCACAGTGTTTAAATAGAAATACAGTACCTTTCAACTTTACACTTTTAACTTTCAACGCCCTTGCAACTTTTTTAGCTTTAATTATCCCACACCTAAACCAAATTTAAAACATTCCTCTTTGCAATCGAAAAATTTTGCAATCGAAAAATAAACAGCATTAATCACACCACCACTGTTATAATCATATTTTTGCTTTTGTGAGATATTGAGAAATAAATCCCCAGTTTGATATTTTATCATTGTGATTAAATCCGTGATTTTACTCTGATTAGTAGGTGCAGTTTTTAATTTAGATTTGTCCGTCGGAGAGTTAATGCAGGTGGCTTTACACTGATGTTTTTGCGATTTATCGAAACCGACTGTTAAGTTTAAGTCGCGTTTTATTCATTCACATGGGAGCACCTTTCAACTTTAAGCTTTAAACTTTCCGACGCCTCTTATACAAAAAAAAATAAGTTTAGGTCCATTAAAAATACCGCTAAAATGGAATTTAGTTCTCAAATCTATTTTTAAGTTTTGAATAAAAATTTTTTAAACTTTTATCGCCATTATTATCTAAAAATAAGCAATAAGGTAAACTGTCCGTTTCCTTGTGTTTAACAATGCAAGCACAGCATTTTCCATTGTTTGGACATGTTTTTTTAGGACAAGCACACTCTTTAACATTTGGACAATTCATTTTAAAAACCATCCTTTCGTTTTATTCGCAATTCTCACAAGTACAAGCATAACAGGAACTTCCACTAATACACCAACAATAGTCGCCAATGCAACAGGACTTTGTGCTCCGAAAAGTGCGATAGCAACTGCGACCGCTAATTCAAAGAAATTTGACGCCCCAATCATTCCAGCAGGAGCGGCTATATCGTGCGGAAGTTTCAATATTTTACTTGTACTATATGCGATAAAAAATATTAAAAACGTTTGAATTATCAAGGGTACAGCAATCAAAATAATGTGAACTGGGTTTGCCAAAATCACATTGCCTTGAAACGAAAAGATGATAATGAGTGTGAGCAAAAGTCCAATAATTGTTATATTTCCAAACTTTGGAATAAAAATATTTTGAAAATAATCAATCCCTTTATTTTTCGTAACTATGCTCCGAGTGATAATACCACCCGCAAGCGGAATTACAACAAACAAAACTACTGACAAAATAAGAGTATCCCACGGAATAGAAACACCGCTTATACCAAGCAGAAATGCGACAGTCGGAGTAAAGGCAATCAAGATAATCAAATCGTTTGTCGCAACCTGTACCACCGTATATGCTACGTTACCTTTTGTTAAATGGCTCCAAACAAAAACCATAGCGGTACATGGTGCAGCACCAAGCAAAACTGCTCCTGCAAGATAGCTTTTTGCCAAATCTGGCGTGATAAAATTTGAAAAAATTATATAGAAAAAAGCATAAGCAATTCCAAACATTGTAAATGGTTTTATCAGCCAGTTTGTAATCCAAGTGACAAAAAGTCCTTTTGGATTTTTGCCAACATTTTTAATACTCTTAAAATCTACTTTCAACATCATTGGATAAATCATTATCCATATCAAAATCGCAATAGGTATTGAAACATTAGCATATTCAAATTTTCCTAATATTGTTGGAATGGGCGAAAGAAACTTTCCTATCATTACTCCCATAATCATACAGATGATTACCCATACAGTCAAATATCGTTCAAAAAAACCAATATCGCTATATTTTGTCTTGTTCATTTGCGGTTATCCTCGTCTTTATTTTTGCACGCAGAGAGCTTACCAATATCCTCAATCCGATGTTGCAGATGAATACCGACATGTCCAATTCCAAAAATTATTGCTGCAATTATAAGCCAAACGACTTTTCCGTATATTCCGAGAAAGAAAAAAGCTATGGCTGGCAATGTTGCACCTGCCACAGGTATGCCGAAAAAATTGCTGTAAAAATCCAACAAGGTTTTATTACTTTTGAAATATCTAATCCACCAACATTCATATAATAACATAGCCACTGTCGCCGCCGCAAGCCACAGTGTCCATAATGAATATTGCTGAATATTAAAATCAGAAAAAAATAATGATATGCAAATAATAAGCACCTGACCGAAACGCTCAAAAATTAGTAAAATCTTATTCTTATCATGTGAATTATAATTTTTAGGTTGATTTTTTGTCCAAAATAAATTTGGAATTATGAGCATTAACAAAAAAATCAATCCTATATAGGAAAATCCTAAATGCCCCATTGTATCACCTTTAAATTTTTCTGCGAATTTTATTATTTTACATTATTATAATA
>BNZF01000030.1 GCA_026000865.1 Clostridia bacterium | reverse complement strand
TGGTCACGTAAAGCACGCTCGATGGTACTTCGTTGATTATAAAGCTTGCCTACAATTGACATTTTTGCAATAGCAAGACTTTGCTGCTCGTTGTCCGAGATACGATACTGTGCCTTGCGAAGCAAAACATTTCCGTTGTTTTGACCGCTAACATAACAAAGAAAGCGTCCATTCATGGTTAAAAAACTAATTTGTATGCCTCTCTCGGCACAAGCTCCCATTAGTGCAGGACTGACCCCTGCATATCCAAAAACCACAACACCTTGGAGGTTATGCAAAGGAACACGACCTGCTTCGTCTTCACCACGTCGCATGACAATGTTTTCGCCATCAAGTGCAACATATAAATCGGGCGAAAGAATATGCAAAGTATTAAGAAGTTGTTTCACATTCCCTCCAATTTTGTCATGGCTTATTTGTCTATATTTTTAAATAAAATATTCAAAATAATAATAAATTATTTTCATGTTTTATTCTATTATATAACAATATATTTATTAGCTGTTTGCCTAATATTTCATCAAAAAATGAAATATAGTGAAATAATGTTTCGTGTTTTATCCTGTATAATATACCTGTCCAAAAACTCATAATTATTTGTGAGATTTTTAGGATAAACCTATAATATAAATAGAACAAATGGGGTTGCGGGTATGCCCTCGCTTATCTGGAATATGCCACCGAACCCTCTTACTCACAAAAAACTATAAAAAATAAGTTTTAGGTCAGGTCTAATGACATATTTGTTAGCTAATTGCCTAATATTTCATCAAAAAATGAAATATAGTGAAATAATGTTTCACATTTTTTCTAATTCAGCCTTGACATAATTATTTGCAGACTTATCTGCTATGTTGGCAAGGCAAATGTTCTCCATTGAACAATTTCGACAAGATTTTGACGGTTTTACTTTCGGTGTGTGACCACGCTGATAATATTCATGCATTTTCAAAATCATAGTTTTGACTTTTTCTCGCAATTCCTCTGTAAGAGCAACAGGGCTTCGTTTATAAGGTTCACCATAAAACAGATATGCCGTTTCAATTGGTGGGCAAGCCAGCATTTCTTCAAGGCAAATAGCCTGAGCACAAAGTTGCAAAGCATCACTGTCTTTGGACGTACCTTTGCCTCGTTTATATTCAATAGGCAAAGGTAGCCACAAACCTTTTTGTCCAACAAGCGAAACTCCGCATTCTGACGCGTGAAACTCAACCACATCACACTCTCCGTTAATCCCAAGTGAACGCGAGTAAACTGGCATAGCACGTGAAATAATCAAGTCATTGCGTTTTTCTTTTTTGAATGGGTCATGGACGTTTTCATGAAAAACTCTACCGTCAGCGGTGAAATAATTTTCAATCCATTGCTTTTCCACATGAATAATTGCCCACTGCCTTTTGCAATATGAGAAATGCTGTAACCCAGAAATTTGTAAATAATCTTCTTCCGCATATTCCATAATAATACCTTTATTACCTTATATCAGAAACTTTTTCAGCAACCAAACCGTCAAGTGGCTCAACTGTAATATCATAATCTGAAACAGATTTTGGAAACTCAACTTTTGACGTGATTTTTAGAGAACGATGAACTTTTGCAGATGAATATTGCCCATTTTTAGCGTTATGCTTCCACCATAAAAATTCGACAACTTCCATACTACCATCAGGTCGAGCAGAAGAACTGTCATTCTCAAAAATTGTTGCCAAACTCTGTTTTATGAGTTCCGCATCCTCTTCTGAAAAACCTGTTTTCTCCGCAAGTTGACAATTAATACTACCATAGGTAACATATAAACCAAAAGGAACTCGATGTTTCATACCCATTGTATCAGATGACTTCCCGCCCTCTTTTGTAGTCTCGCCGTTTACACTTTTTGTTATTTGAATACTTGAAGTTTCAATTGTATTTACAGAATAAGCAGAGTGAATTGACACAGGACCGCGAACGCCAACAGACAATCCGCTATTTTCACCCTCGCCCTTTTTAAGTGCAAAAACTTGTCCGAAAGAACGAACATCAATCCAAGTTTCGCAGGCAATTTTGGCATAATCAGCGGGGCTTTTCTTATCTTTTCCGAATGTAGCTTTTGCACGGTCATTTAAACTAGCAAAATTATCTGTGCGTTTTTCGTCTGACTGAACAAAAACATTTTGCTCCAAATCTATAAGTCGATTACGAATTTTACGTTTAAGACAAACATCTGAAACCTCACCAAAGCTATCATTATTCTCACGCGGACGGTTGCCATTAAGAGGGTCTCCGTTTGGGTTTGCATTATGAACTGCGAAAACCAACGCAAAATCAATTTTATTTGATAAAATACTCATTATTCTTCATTCTCCTTATCGCTCTCGTTTTTATCATTTTTCCCAGTAAAAAAGTAAATCATTTGGCTTGAATAACCAACAAGATAAAGCTCATCAAGCGGGGTATTTGTCATGTTATCTCCGATTTTGTCTATGACTTCAAGTAACCCTTTTTCATGATATACCTTACCGCATTTTTTATGAATTTTATCCATATATGGCTGAATTTTTTGTTGCAGTATGCCAACTGTTTTTGCTGGGTGCTGAGCAAATCCTGACATAAGTCGTTGAGCATTTGTTCTACGGATTCTTCGTTCATTTTCATCCATTCCCGTCCATTCAATCTGGTGAAAATATGCCAAAGCCCGTCCAAATAAATAACTGGGGCGTTTATCGTTAAGGTCTAATGCCACTTTCAATTCCTCCTTTTTAGTATCAAAATAATATTTACGTATCAAAGAACAAGCTATTGATATTTTTTTATTCACAATCCAATTGTCTTTGTCAACCGCATTACCTGCATTATTAACCGCTAAACGCATAATGTCAACTGGCAATTTCGCACCGTTTGCAATACAAGGTAATAGACGTTTTATCGTGTTCTTTTTGAGTTCATCAGTTGCTTTTTCACCGTAAACAACTTTTATAATATCATCAGGTGACGGAGCGTCAAAAAATGTCTTTTTCTTGTAAGTGTGTTGCCAAGATGCTTGCCAATGCCACGAGATAATATTTTCAATAAGTTCTTTCCAAGGCATTTCGCTATAATAAAATATTGATAAACGCCCAGTAGTAGCCGCGTCCAGACCAATAATTACTGTCTTGTCTGCACCATCAAGTTCACAACCATATCCCTTCAACGCACGATTAAATTTTTTAGAAAATTCAGCCTCAGTATCTATTTTGTCAAAATATTCATCATCTTCGTTATAATCAAAATCTTTGGTAATTGGCGACGTTTTTTTACCTCCTGTTCCAAAAGCCAAAACAACTTGGTCCCCACTGCGTTCACCATATTCGCTAATCAACCACCGCAAAGCACTATGAGCCTTTTGCATTACCTCATCGCTAACAGAATATGCTTCCCTTGGAATTGTGAAACGTCCACTCCATTTAAAATAACCTTCTTCTCTTGTGCTAATTAATTTTGTTCCATCACCTTGATGGCGAATATTTTTGGGATTGTAAGTTGCAGGTTTGGCTTCCTCACCAAGAATAAAACAATAATCCGAAAAAACATCTTCTTCTGATTCCATGGGCTTTAATGTTTTTTGATACTCAATCCAATTTTCGCGAACCTCGCTGTCTTCCCAAAGCGGACACGGACTTTCATCTTCATATTGAATAATAAAACGTATTGCTGTTTTATTATTCGCAAGTAATTTTTCAGATATAACGCCCTCTCTTTTCAAATCTGCCATTAATGTTGCTTTTTGAAGATAAATAAAAAGAGGCCTAATTTTTTCGCAATTATTTGACCAATTTTCTAACTGTTCGATATAAAGGTTAAAATGCTTTTTGAATTTTTCTCCAAAATCACCCGCAACATAACCAAAATCGTCAAATAAAGGAGCAGGAGCAGGAGATGATGTCCGTGAGGCAGACGACGAAGTACAGGGTATTATAGTCAACATTTCAGATTTATCTTTAATCTCACGACTATTATTAAGCCAATTGCCATGCTCATCAATATGTGCTTCAACATGGAATTGTTTCACAGTATGACCCGCAGGACAAAGTGATTTCGCACCATCTCCAACTTTGCTCTCGCGAGCATTATAAACATCATACAAATTTTTCATCCAACTCATACAATGCTCACCTCCTCGTCAACACTCAACAGATTTTCGCCAAAAGCAAAAGCTTTAAACTCACGCTCACCCAAATTACGGCGAATAGTACAATTCTCAGGATGAATAAAATTAACAATACCGTATTCCATTTTAGGTTGCCAAAGTAAAGTCTCAAATTTATTAGGTTCGCCTTCATCTGGGTATGAAAGTGAATGCAACATTACTCCGAATGAAAGTTCGTCAAGTTTATCATATTCACCACCGCCATCACCAAATTTAATAGGCTCAACATAACCTTGACATTCACGTGTTCCGAGAAAAATATCACGCCGACCGCCAAGAGCAATACTTCTTTTTGCGATGTCCCAATGTTTATTTTCATTACGGTCATTTTCAAGTTCTCCGCGATTTTTATTCCACTCAAAATGAGCCGAAACTTGATAACAAACATCAAAAAGATACGTATAAATTGAGAGGTCGTTTCCACCATTCATTTTAATCGGACGAATACCCTTGGACTGTGTGCGAATTGGCTTCATTACCCGCATTTTATCAATAACCCAAATAAAAGTAGGTTTCCAATAAACACTTTCGAGTATGCCTTTCAAAGCCTGATAAGTCGGTATTTGGTAACTGCACTTCTCCCCACCAACACGTGTAACAGGGTCGCTAAACAGGGCATATTTCCCGTAAACTTGAAATTCTACAATATTTTTATTCTGCATTTTATCAACTCCTTTAATAGACCTGTTCTAAAACCCATTATATGACCCATTATATGACCCATTAGTATGAACAGTTTAACTTGGAAATATTGAGAACGTTCTCTCTAAAAAAGTGGGGCTAAGTACTGTAACCGTCACGGTTGCCCATACTGTTACACCTCACACACCTTGACTTTTTTTTTAACATTAGAGCAATACAAAAAAGAATTATTAAGTTTTAAAACAATTCTAATAAAGCAAAGATTTCAAAAGTTGCTCATCTGTAATAAGACCAAAAGTCTCGTCATAATATCGCTCGTCAAGAACAAGCACTCCAAACACATTTTTGACAGCGTTCACTTTATTCAATTTTTCTAAATCAGTCCTGCGAACAGACACACTATATCGCTGTGCTTTTCGTGTTATCGCATAAATCTGCTGAGATGTCAAACGGCCATCGCGAAGTTCGTTAATAAATTCTAAGCCTTTATCGTAAGCAACTAAAATGCCCTCGCTGTCGTCATCAATAACTTTAAAAATTTCACCAGCAGTGGAAAATGACTGTCGAATTGGATATTTAAAATCAAACTTCTTTTTCTTTTTAAATTCTCGTTGGGCTGGACCATTTCTTGAAAGCAATTCTAACAAATCAGTCTTCTCATGTAAGCACGTATAATCTTTCTTTTCAAGCGGAAAATCAAACAAGTTTTTACTTTTATTAAAATGAATAGAATAATACATGTCCATTGCCCTTGGGCTAATTAAGTCATTTGAAAAATTTTCAGGTTTAGCACTGAATTTGTATAAAATTTCTCTTGAACTTCCCTGAGAAGACACAACAGCTTTTAGCTTGCTTACATCTTCGTCTTTATAATTTACAATATATACCTCACCGCGTTCAGGTTTCTGTCCCCCGCGATTGCACCGACCAGCCGCTTGAACAACGCTGTCTAGTCCAGTCAGCGAACGAACAACACAGTCAAACGAAAAATCAACACCTGCTTCAACAAGATTAGTTGCAACACATATAAGAGATTTTTCTTTCGGATAATTCTTGATTTCCTCGATAATTTTATGTCTGTGTTGCGGGCAAAGATTGGTAGTTATATACATTATTTCAGATTGCAAATTAGCGTTCTTAACGACATTCTTAACAGAATTTGCAACCTCTTTTGCAGCATTTTTTGTATTTAAGATAACAAGAATATGACGGTGCTTATTCATCAATGATACAACAAAATCTGTCAACATTTGAACATCGAACGGGGTTTGTGTTTTATCGATAATATCCACACGTTTAAAAGTGTCAAAAATATCAGAAATATTAGGTGTAAGCTGTGAATCCTCATTCATTAAAAGCGGATATTTAATATTGTAAAAATCAGGCTGTGTTGCGGTACACATCAAAATAGTCACACCAAATTTTTGCACCAAAAAATTAAGCATAAGCGTAAAAATATGCGTCATTTCCAAAGGCAAAGCTTGGACTTCGTCAAGTATAATAACCGAATTCCCGAGATTATGAAAACGCCGAACACTGCGATTTTTCCCAAGGAAAAGTGTGTTCAAAAACTGCACCATAGTAGTCAAAATTATTGGCGAATTCCAACGCTCGGTGTGTTGTTTGTAATCGTTATATTTACGGTTTTTATCGTTTTCGACGTCAATTAAAAAATCACTGTGATGTTCCAAAATTAAGTTTTCACAGCGAAGGATTTTCTTTATCTCATCAGCATTCTGTTCCAAAATTGCTTTAAAAGGTGCAATGTAAAAAATCCTATCTTTATTATATTTTATGGCATTATTTAAAGCAAACCGCAAGCTCGAAAATGTCTTTCCTGCACCCGTTGGAACAGACAATTGAAAAATGCCACGAGCATGTTTTGTAGCATCACGGCATGTTTGTGAAATATTTGCACGTGCTTTATCAATATCATTTTTTGGTGTAATTGAATCCAATTTACTGTCAAGTTTTTGAGATAAATCTTGCCATAAATCACGGTTTGACATTGGCAATTCGGCAGTCTCGCCGTTCATAAAACAAGCTGTGTCATAGCGGTCTGCGTCAAGCAAACAGCTCATAAGTAAACGTGTTGCAGCACCTAGCATAAAGTCAATCGCAAGATTTTGAGAAAATTCATCCATTTTATCCGTTTTATCCGTTTTATCAAAATGAGAATTTTCTTCTATTTTCTTTACAATCGAAATAATATCCTCATGTAAAGCCATTATTTCAAGAGAAGCCTCATCAAAAATAGATTTAATCGTTTCAATTTTTTCACAATTATTGAAAAAATTTTCTTGTGCCTGTGCATAAAATGTTTCTTTATTTGGATTGAGTTTTTGCTCCAAAATATCTTCACCGTCAGCACTAATCAGGTCAATTAGTCCTTGGTGGTGGTGGCTAACCACAACCGCAGAAATTATCTCACTTGTAAGTTCACCAGGAGACTTTCCATGAATCGAAAACTGCTCAGAAATATATCTTCCCCCGCAAGCCGAGTGATTAATTTTACCGTGTTTGCTTTGGTCATTTTCTCTCATATATTTTTGAAATTCATCAGTTGCCTTGCCCATATCATGGACTAAACCTATCAATTCAGCTGTCTTTGATAAACGTGCTGATACACTGTAAACAGACGCAAACTTTGCAACTTCTTTAACGTGATTTTCTAGTGTCTGTGTTTCGCCAGTATCATGATTTATATGTGCAAGCACACCTCTCACCACCCTATGTTTCTCAACTGTTTTACATATTGTAACAAAGGTTTACAAATAATGCAACTTTTTATTCGTAAATTTTTGTGCATTTTTTATGTTTATTTTGTCAATAGATTTTTTATAAAAATTTATGTACAATAAAAATAAACCGCGAAATCGTCGCCGAAGCTAGCACCACAACTATTAATTTTCAACTTTACACTTTAAACCCTCCGACACGCATGAGTTATCTAACTGTACAGTTAAACTATGTCGCGAAAAAATGTCCGCCATAAGGCGGACACATTAACTTTAAACTATAAGCTCTCCGATACGCGTGGGTTATCTAACTGTAAAGTTAAACTATGACGCGAAATACCAGCGGGGGTTCCCCGCTAGTGGTGAAAAAGTCTTATGCCTGTAAAACAAAGTGCAATGTTGTATTTGTCACAGGTTTCGATTACGTTGTCATCACGAATTGAACCGCCTGGTTCTGCAACATATAGAGTGCCGCTTTTGCGGGCACGCTCAATGTTGTCGCCGAATGGGAAGAAAGCATCCGAACCGAGAGATACGCCAGTGTTTTTTGTGAGCCACTCTTTTTTCTGTTCGAGTGTGAATACGGAGGGTTTAGTCTTAAAAATATTCTGCCAAGTACCGTCTTTAAGCACATCTTCATATTCTTCTGAAATGTAAACATCGATAGCATTGTCGCGGTCGGGACGGCGAATATTGTCAACAAACTCTAAACCAAGCACTTGCGGAGAATGACGTAACCAATAGTTATCTGCTTTGTTGCCTGCAAGACGTGTACAATGAATACGGGATTGTTGCCCTGCACCAATGCCAACAGCCATGCCGTTTTTAACGTAACAAACAGAATTGGATTGCGTGTATTTTAAAGTAATTAGCGAGATTAAAAGGTCTCTTTTTTTGTCATCTGGAATGTCTTTGTTTTTTGATACAATATTTTTGAGCAGAGAATTATCGATTAATAATTCATTGCGTCCTTGTTCAAAAGTAACGCCGTAAACCGTTTTTTTCTCAATGGGTGATGGGATATATTCGGGGTCAATTTTAACGATGTTATAAGTACCTTTGCGTTTGGATTTTAATATTTCAAGTGCTTCAGGGGTATAGTCGGGAGCGATAATGCCGTCGCTGACTTCACGTTGGATAAGTTTTGCAGTTGAGACATCGCAAGTGTCTGAAAGTGCGATAAAATCGCCATATGACGACATTCTGTCTGCACCTCTCGCTCTTGCATATGCAGTAGCGATTTGTGATAAATCGCCTAAATCGTCAACAAAACAAACTTTTGCGGTAGTTTCGTCAAGTGACACTGCAACTGCTGCACCCGCAGGTGAAACGTGTTTAAAACTTGTTGCAGCAGGCAGACCAGTCGCTTTTTTAAGTTCTTTAACAAGTTGCCAGCCATTAAAAGCGTCCAAAAGATTAATATATCCAGGTTTACCATTTAGCACTTCTATTGGCAATTCTCCGTTTTCAATATATATGCTTGACGGTTTTTGATTGGGGTTGCAGCCATATTTTAGTTCCATGTCATACCTCGTTTTTATTGTTATCTTGTCGACAGTCAATTACATCATATATTTCAACAGTTTTTTCAAGTAATCTAAATACAATTTTGTATCTTTTGTAAATGAGAATATATCTAAAAATTTCATATGGATATTTTTCAGAATAATATCTTGTGAAAATATTAAGATTATTTTTCAAAAGAACAATAGCTTTAATTTGTTATATATCCGAAGGCTTGCTTTTGGACTTAAATTAGCCAAATAATACATATGATAAAATAATTTTGATTTTGAGTAATCAGAGATATTAACTTTGTAAGTATTTCTCATATCCCTGTTCTCTATTCATAATTTTTCGCATGCCAACTAAAACTTCTTCGGCATTGCTAAAACGCCCTTCTTCAAAATCTGCCATTCATTTTCCAATTCCGTTTTCAAGCAATTGATTTTCTTTATAATTTTTCAGAAAAACATTAAACAGATTAGAAATATTTTTATCTTTTAATATTTCTAGAAAATTGTTTTCAATTTCAAGAGTAATAGGAGTAGTCATATTTTATTCCTTTGTTTAATTTACCTCTTATATATAGCAATTCCACTTGACATATAGATATGGGGTCCTCGCATTATGGCGAGGGAGCATGCCAAAGGCACGCTCGGAATTGCGTATGAAACAAGGGTTCCAACAGACTTTGCACGGCGTGTTTGAAATTTGTTATAGATTTAAAAAGTAAACAATTTTTTTAAGTTGATTTGCAAATCATCACCATAGAGTGAAGTTGTTATAAAATCTTTTCTGAATTTTAGCAGTTCGGGAGTTTCTACACCTGTTACTGGGAAGTAAGCATAAGTTGTTGCTTCGCCATATTTTCCGTTTTCGCCTAAAACAAAAGCATCAATAAATTTATCAGTGTGATGTACAACCCAATATTCTTTTACCCCAGTTTTTTCATAAATATCTTTTTTTAAACCCATATCAATATTTCTTGTTGAGAGAGAAATAATTTCAACAACAAATTCGGGGACTATTATTTCATTATCACGAGCATTGAAAAGTTTGTCTCTATCGTTAAAAACAACCATATCTGGTCTAAAAGTATACTCAGTAGAAAATTTCACATCAAGTTCAAAGAATATTTTATAGCTATCCTTGTTTGCAAAAAAGTTACCTAAAATATTTGCGAGCTTGAAACTAATATCCATATGAAACATATTTGGACTTGGCGACATAATTAACACGCCTCCTATAAGTTCGTATTTTCTTTCGTCAACATAGTTCATAAAAAATACTCCTTAAATATTACACAAATATCGTCGAAAATATTAGACCTGCCCTAAAAATTATTTTGGTATTGACTAGAACAATGGAGTGCGTTACCGTCTACCCGCTTATCGGGGATACTGGTGACCAAAACCATTTACTTGTAAAAACTATAAAAAATAAGTTTTAGAACGGGTTTACTATTCTAATCTTAAAAAGTAAACAATTTTTTTAAGTTGATTTGCAAATCATCACCATAGAGTGAAGTTGTTATAAAATCTTTTCTGAATTTTAGCAGTTCGGGAGTTTCCACACCTGTTACTGGGAAGTAAGCATAAGTTGTTGCTTCGCCATATTTTCCGTTTTCGCCTAAAACAAAAGCATCAATAAATTTATCAGTGTGATGTACAACCCAATATTCTTTTACCCCAGTTTTTTCATAAATATCTTTTTTTAAACCCATATCAATATTTCTTGTTGAGAGAGAAATAATTTCAACAACAAATTCGGGGACTATTATTTCATTATCACGAGCATTGAAAAGTTTGTCTCTATCGTTAAAAACAACCATATCTGGTCTAAAAGTATACTCAGTAGAAAATTTCACATCAAGTTCAAAGAATATTTTATAGCTATCCTTGTTTGCAAAAAAGTTACCTAAAATATTTGCGAGCTTGAAACTAATATTCATATGAAACATATTTGGACTTGGCGACATAATTAACACGCCTCCTATAAGTTCGTATTTTCTTTCGTCAACATAGTTCATAAAAAATACTCCTTAAATATTACACAAATATCGTCGAAAATATTAGACCTGCCCTAAAAATTATTTTGGTATTGACTAGAAGAATGGGGTGCGTCACCGTATACCTGCTGGGATACTGGTGACAAAAACCATTTACTTGCAAAAACTATAAAAAATAAGTTCAGGTCTAATATAGCATAAAACACTACAACATATCATCGAAAAAAACTAAACGTTCTTGTTGATTATTCTAGTAGTTGCATTTCTGTTTTTGTCAATATAGCGAACGAAAAGTGAAACTTTGTTATCATTGTTAAGATTATCCCAAAGCAGAGAAGTAAAATCATCAATGCCGTCTGGAATTTGGGTAAGAACAGGTTCGCCTTTAAAAGATGGCAGAGGATTGCCATCACCACTATATGTGTGAAGAAAACGTCCTTGACCTGCGATAGGTTTTTTATACGCAAAAGTGAAACGTTCAATGCTTTCGGGGTTGCCATCAGAAGTTTTTATGATGTTAAAAGCGTAGTTAAAACTGTCATCAGCAAATTTTATTATTCCGCTGATACGAGGTGTATAGTTAGGTGCATCAGGTTCAAATTCACGCGTGCGAAGAGCCTGCTCAAAAGAAAGTTGGTCTTGCATAAGTGCGTAAATTGTGTCGGTTTGGTCACCATTTGTGACAATCAATTTGTTATCTAACACTCTCACAGGAGCATAAATAATCAAAGACGGGTCGGTCACTTTACTATCATCAAAAGCCTTTGTGCGAATACCATTGCCATTTTCAACGAAAACTCTATTGCGTGAATTTTCAGAACGTCCCATAATAAAATAAGCCGCAACAGCGTCACCATTTACCGATTTACCTAGAATTATGCCTCTGCCTGGATACACATTACTCTGCAAGTAATTTTTTAAATTAATCATTTTGTTCTCACTTCTTTTTTTTATTTTGAGTTGCGAACTTACCTTTGCGGCAGTTGGAAATTTAATAGTTAGAAGTTAAAAGTTAACAGTACCGGTAATACTGCGTGACACGTTTACGCGAGAAACTTTAAACTAACGATTATTTAAGTTCCGCGTTTTGCAACTATTATATATTAAACAAACGGTTTCCTCTATTACTATCAAAACGCGGAGATATAATAATCGTTTATTATAACTATATCGCGTAAACGTCGCTCGCAGCAACACACCTATTACCCTATTAACTGTGCAGTTAGCTACATCTATTAACTGTTACCTTGTGAATGCGAAGCCTCCACATCGCCTATTAAATGCCACACGGCTTGTGGCAATATAACCCATTCTACTTGTTCCATGATGCGGCGTTGTAAAGTTTCGGGGGTATCGTTAGGGAGAATATCTATTGCTTTTTGAGCTATTATTCGACCTGTGTCAACACCCTCATTTACAAAATGTACGGTTGCACCGCTGATTTTACAGCCATAATCCAAAACGGCTTTATGAACATTAAGCCCATACATACCCTTACCGCCGAATGACGGCAACAGTGCAGGGTGTATATTTATTATACGCTCTTTATAGGCATTTATAATTTCCGCAGGTAAGATTTTCAGATATCCTGCCAAAACGATTAGTTCAGCATTAATTTCACACATTTTTTCGAGCAGTTCATCGTTATTTTTTATGATAACAGCAGGAATACCTGCTTTGTTTGCTCTTTCAATTGCATATACTCCCTCTTTCGAGGAGATTACAAGTTTAATCGGAATATTTTTATCAATTAATGCCTGTAAATTAGTGCCACCACCAGACACAAGCACGATTACGTTCATTTCAACACCTTTTGAGGTATCCTTATCTTGTTTGTTCTATCTTTGTTTTAATTTTCCCTTTGAGCTACTTTTTTCCCTTTGAGCCGAAAGAATAACCTTTGCGACTTTTTCCCTTTGAGCCACAATGCTTACTATTGCAACTTTTTGACATTTACACAATTAATTTGCCTTGTGACTTTTTTTATTTTAATTAATTTGCAACTATTGTGTTTTGGGTAACTCCACAAAATGCAAAGATTAGCTCTATACGCAGGTGCTATTCCATCTCTTTGAGCGACTATTGTTGTATCATATAAAACTTTTGCTCGCGTGCAGTGACCTAACGATTAATCAGGGACTATGCCACGAAATACGCAACCCTTATTTATTAACTTAACACTATTCCTTCGTCTGAATTTATTAATTCACCGAGGATGTAACTGTTATCACCCAGAACAGATAACGCTTTATCTGCGTCATTTTTGTCAACAGACAAAACCATTCCAACACCCATATTGAAAGTGTTAAACATATCTCTTTCGGGAATATTGCCTGTTTTTTGAATTAAATCGAAAATAGGAAGGGTTTTAATTGCTTTCTTTTCGATTTTAGCAGTAATACCATTTGGCAACATACGAGGGATATTTTCATAAAAACCACCGCCCGTTATATGCGAAATACCCTTAACGTCAACACGGGTAGCACCCGTCTGCATTTTCAGCAACCCTAAACCATCGTTGTTTTCAGATGTCTTTTGCAGTTCATTATCGTATCCCAGTAAAGATAGAATTTCTTTAACATAAATCTTTGTAGGTGTTAAAAGACTTTCGCCAAGTGTAGTATTCAGCTCGCTGTAATGACGTTTAACGGTTTCTTCATTAACGGTAAAGATTTTTCTGATGAGCGAAAAACCGTTTGAGTGTACACCGCTACTTTTTAAGCCGATTAATATATCGCCAGCTTTTTGCGTGTCTTGTTTGAGAATTTTGTCTTTTTCAACAATACCTGTCGAAAATCCGGCAAGGTCATATTCATTTTCTGGGTAAAAACCAGGCATTTCAGCGGTTTCACCACCGATTAACGCACAGCCCGCTTGCACGCACCCATCAGCAACACCCGCAACAATCTGCTCGATTTTTTCGGGATAATTTTTACCGCAAGCGATATAGTCTAGGAAAAATAAAGGTTTTGCACCACAAGTTATTATGTCATTAACACACATAGCAACACAATCTATTCCAATTGTGTTGTGTTTATTTAGTAAAAAAGCGATTTTAAGTTTCGTTCCAACACCGTCTGTTCCCGAAACAAGTACAGGTTTTTGGTAACCTGACGGCAACTCAAAAAGCCCTCCGAAACTGCCCAAACCACCTATCACACCGCTTGTGAGCGTTCTGGCGACATGAGTTTTCATCAGTTCAACAGCTCTATATCCCGCCGTAACATCAACTCCCGCAGACTTATAACTCTCTGAATAAGATTTTTGCATTTTATACCCCTTTTTCCTTTTTCCTTTGAGCCACAATGCTTGCCCTTGCAAATTTTTGACATTTACACACTTAATTTGCCCTTGCGACTTCTTTTTCCTTACCGATTTGTAACCATTGTGTTTTTGGTAATTCTACAAAATGCAAAGATTAGCTCTATACGTAGATGCTGTTATCGCGTGTAGTTAGAACCCTTGCGACTTCTTTTTCCTTACTGATTTGTAATCATTGTGTTTTTGGGAATTCTACAAAATGCAAAGATTAGCTCTATACGTAGGTGCTGTTCATCGCGTGTAGTTAGAACCTTTGCGACTTCTTTTTCCTTACCGATTTGTAATCATTGTGTTTTGGGAATTCTAAAAAATGCAAAGATTAGCTCTATACGTAGGTGCTGTTATCGCTTTGGGCGACTATTGTTTCGTAAGTAAACCTGTAAAACGCGGAAGTTAAATAACAATATAGTTAAACTGTCCTGCGTAAACGTGGCGACACTCCATAACTATTTTAACTATAAACTATCCTACAGGTTGTTGTCTTTAACATATTTTCCAAGTTTTGAAACGTTTCTTTTCCAGCATGCTCCAATGCCCATAGGTTTGCCAACAATACATTCATAGTCAAGGGGCTCATCAAAAACATGGAAATTAAGCAGATGATGAGAGTATTCATAAGGAGTAGTGTTAAATTCCTCAAAAACGTCTTGCTCAACAAAACCATAAGCAACAACTCCCACATCATCTCTGTAAAAAAACACCATATCACCCTTTTTCATATCAAAGAATGCTTCATTTGCCCCTGTAACACTCCCGTAAATAGAAGCCTTAGGGGCTGCAAACATTTCTTGTTCGTGGTCTTCACCGTTTGCTCTGTCGGTATTAATCATAAAGAAAGACATCTGCTACAATCCTCCATTTTTCTTTTTTGGTCCTCACTTTGTTTTCAAGTTTTCCTATTCTAACTGCTCTTCTTTTTTAAATTTTTTACTCCTCAGCACCTTTAATATACTAACAGCTAAACTTGCTCTATCGTTTCACGCAGAGTTAACTGAATAATAAATTCAAGCTACCCCCACGTAATCGTCTGCTAAGCCGACAAATTACTTATTCACTATTAACTCTCCGACAATGGTCGCAATCGTTTATGCCAAAGTCATAGGGTTGCAAAGGGTTGAACAAACATAGTTGAAAGTTAATAGTTATGATGTCGCTTGCGTCGACAGTCCACGATTTATTATAAATGAAAGATTATTTTACTTTCGCGTTTTAATATTGATAATATTATTAAGCAACAGCCGTAAAACGCGGAAATAAAATAATCAAGCGTGAGAAATATCTCGCGTTACTGTGCAAAAAGCCGACACCGCACCTCTTACTTATTCACTATTACCTCTTAACCCAACGTCAACTGTTCACTTTTCGGTTTGTCAAATTTATATTTAGAAGTATCTTTTGGCACGGGCACTGGATATTTGCCGTCAAAGCAAGCGGTACAGAATTTGCATGAACTGCCTAAATCTCCCGCTGAACGTCTTACACCTTTAACCGAAAGGTAATTTAGGCTATCCGCACCGATATAATCATTTATTTGTGATATGTCACGTCCGTGCGAAACTAAATCATCTTGGCTGTCAATGTCGATACCGTAAAAGCAAGCGTGTTTAAAAACAGGGCTCAGAACTCTGAAATGTACTTCTTTTGCACCCGCGTCACGTAGTTTTTGAATAATTCGCCTGCATGTATTACCGCGAACAATGCTGTCGTCAAGCAAAACAACTCGTTTATCTTTTACAACAGATTTGATTACGTTGAGTTTCATATCAATATCTGAAATTCTGTCGCTTTGTTCGGGGTTAATAAAAGTCCGTCCAACGTAGTTATTTTTGATAAATCCAACATTATACGGTATACCTGACGCGTTTGAGTAACCTAACGCTCCGTCAAGACCGCTTGATGGCACGCCGATAACAATGTCAGCAGTTTCTTTTGTCAGTAATTTTTCTTCTTCCCAAAGGATTTTGCCCGCGTTAAGGCGTGCATCATGTACACTCACATTTTCAATAATACTGTCTGCTCTCGCAATGTAAACAAATTCAAAAGCACAAAGAGCTGAGCCTTTTTTGCCGTCATAAAAAAGTGAATATTCTTCCGTAGTGTCAACATTTGCGACAAAAACTTCACCTGGTTGCAGTTCACGCTCAAACCTTGCACCGATACAGTCGAGTGCACAACTTTCCGAAGCAACGACAGGCGAACCATCGGGCAAATGCCCTAAGCAAAGAGGTCGTATGCCGTTCGGGTCACGTGCGGCGATTAATTTTGAGGACGACATAACAACAATCGAATATGCACCTTTGATTTTTTTCATTGCAAGCAAAACAGCGGCTTCAATTGTTTTTGATTTTAGCCGAGCTTCTGTAACGGCATATGAAATCACTTCGCTATCATTAGTTGTTTGAAAAATCTTACCTTGAAGTTCGTATTTACGCCGTAAATCATCAGCATTAGTGAGGTTGCCGTTATGTGCAATTGCGAGCGAACCTTTGGCATGACGAGTTAAAACAGGTTGTGCGTTTTCAAGAAAATTACCGCCTGTTGTTGAATATCGAACATGTCCGATACAAATATTTCCCTCACCAAGTCTGTTAAGCCGTCGCTCATACAAAGTATTCGGTACCAAGCCAAGATATTTTTGTTGCTTGAATATACCGTCATTATTGACGACTATTCCGCAAGATTCTTGACCTCTGTGTTGGAGTGCATAAAGTGCTGTTCGACAATATACACTGACATCTTTTGTAATTGTTCTGCTACACACACCAAATATGCCACACTCTTCGTGAATTTCACTCATTCTTTTTTTTACTCCTCAGCACCTTTAATATACTGACAGCTAAGCTTGTTCTATCTTTATTTTGACCGATTTGCGACTTTACTGGCTTTGGTGTAAATGATTGCGACCAGTTAACAGTTAATAGGTGTGTTGTCCGCACCGCCTGTCGGATAGTTAACAGTTAACAGGTGTGGTGTCCAGTCTGTCGGAGAGGTAATAGTTAATAGGTGTGATGTGTCGCGACACGTTTACGCGGTAAAATTTAATTTAATCGTTAGTTTAACCTTCGCGTTTTATTATCGATAATAGTTATATCTAATAGTCCAAAACATGGCTTCAAAATAATAACTAAGTTAAAACGTCCGTCCGTAGGACGGACACAATAACTATTAACTATACACTTTTAACTACTAACTTGTGAACTTGCATTCACACTCCCGTCCGCGTGAAGTTAACTAACAGTTTATTCAAACTATGACGCTAAATGTCGCGGACACATGTGATATGCAGGTAGGTGCTACCTATTAAATTCCAAGTCTTTTAAACATTTCTTGATATGCTTCTTCTTCTCCACCTAGGTTACGGCGGAAACGGTCTTTATCGAGTTTTTCACCTGTTGTGCTGTCCCAAAAACGGCAAGTGTCGGGTGAAATTTCGTCTGCAAGTATTATTGTTCCGTTTGATGTTCTGCCAAATTCAAGTTTGAAGTCAACAAGGTCAACTCCAACTTCTTTGAGCAATTTAAGTAGAAATTCGTTTACTTTTAAAGAGTATTCAGCAATTGTTGCAACTTCTTGTTTTGTTGCCCAATTTAATGCTGCAATATGGTATTCATTTACCATAGGGTCGCCAAGTTCATCGTCTTTGTAGCAGTATTCAATTATCGCGGAATTTAGTTTTACACCTTCGGGCTGTCCAACTCTTTTTGAAAGTGAACCCGCAATAATATTACGTACAATTACTTCCAAAGGAACAATTGTTACTTTCTTTACAACGGTTTCTCTATCAGAAATTTCTTCAACAAAATGAGTAGGTATGCCGTCTTTTTCAAGCAATTTCATAATATGGTTGGACATTTTGTTGTTAACAATGCCTTTATCATGGATAGTGCCTTTTTTCTCACCGTTAAAAGCAGTTGCATCGTCTTTATAATCAACAATTACAAGTTCTGGGTCGTTTGTTGCAAAGACTTTTTTCGCTTTGCCTTCATAAAGTTGTTCACTTTTTATAATACTCATTTTTATCCCTTTTTTGTTTTTTATTTTGGGCACTTTGGATTTACCTATGCACCCTATGCTCATTTACTCTTTCTAAAATCCTTTGCAACTTTTCTATTTTTTTATTTTGGGCACTTTGGGTTTACCTATGCACTCTATGCCCATTTACTCTTTCCCAAAAACCTTCGCGACTTTTTTGTTTTTACTGATTTGCAACTTTATTTTTGGTTGAAAGTTGAAAGGTATGGTGTCGCTACGCGACACGTTTTCACATGAAAATTTAATTTAATCGTTAGTTTAAATTTCGCATTTTATTATTGATAATAGTTATAGCTAAATAGTACAAAACATGGCTTCAAAATAATAGCTAAGTTAAAGTCTATCGCATAAACGTCCGTCCGTAGGATGGGCACAATAACGATTAACTAAGAACCTGACCACATAAGTTAAAAACGTCTTAAAAGAGTATGCAAATTGGAAATAATACAGATTTGTTCTTCATAATAAGAGGAAATTTCGTAATCTTTCGAAAGGCGGCGAGAGGAGTTAAACCAA
>BNZF01000029.1 GCA_026000865.1 Clostridia bacterium | reverse complement strand
TTCTACAAAAAAATAAAAATTATCAGATAAAAAAATCTGATTTTTTTATTGGGATTTTAGCCGTTACAAATTCTGTAACGGCTTAAAATCTCCCTAAAAAACGATAAGAATATGAAAGGAGTGAGTAAATTTGGGTAAATTCAAAGACGCATTACTCGCCATAATTCAGGCACTTGTCGGTCAGTTTGACAATAACGTGGCGACAGCAATAAATGTCTTGCGGATTGACTTCAACTCAGACCCGATATTCAGCGTTGTTTACACGACTTGCGGAACAATAGCAGGTGTAATTGTTCCAGTTGCAACGTCAATTTGCGGACTTTGTTTTTTGATAGAATTTATCAAAATCAGTCTGAAAATGGATATGTTAAAACTTGAAACATTTTTTGCTTGCTTAATAAAATTTGCAATTGCAAAAGCCTCACTTGACATTGCACCGACATTTTTACTCGCAATATATGAGCAAGGAATGGGGATTATTGGCAACGGAGCGTTGTCGGGCGGGTCTTCAACTTTTTCTGCAATAGTTTCGGCAAATATTCAAACAATACTCGGCGGAGCGTCTTGGTATGAGGCACTTGCGTTTTGTGCAACGATGTCAATAATGTTTGTGGCGGTGATGATTATCGGGTTGATGATAGTCGTAATGGCTTACGGGCGGACTTTTGAACTGCTTTTATACTTCGCAGTCGCACCGTTACCTGCCGCTTTTTTATGCCTAGAAAACTCACAAATTACAAAGAAATTTTTCCTTAATTTTGCCTCGGTTGTACTTCAAGGCGTGTTAATGCTGATAGTGCTTGGAATATTTAACAGTTTTGTGGGAGCAATACTCGACCCTACGACTTTTACAGGTACAACTTGGCAACAAATGACAGCGA
The DNA here is from genome assembly GCA_026000865.1 of Clostridia bacterium. Classification (GTDB taxonomy): domain Bacteria; phylum Bacillota; class Clostridia; order Oscillospirales; family Ruminococcaceae; genus BNZF01. The sequence goes on along the minus strand of BNZF01000029.1, from coordinate 18,645 downwards.
TGATGGGACAAATGCTAATTGCAACGATAACACTTGCGACAGTGCTTATGAAGACTGGAAGTCTTTCAAAAGCAGTCCTCGGACAGGCATAGTCCGTAGCACGGACAGGCATTTCGCGTCATAATTTAACTCAACTGTTCGTTCACTTCACTCGGGCGGTTCGGAGAATTAAGAGTTAAATTTAGAAAGTCAAATTATGATATAATTATGCAAAATTTTCAGAAAATTTATAGGGAGATAATTATGCAAAAATTTTTAGATATTTTCCTTGAACACAAACTTGATTTGATTTTTCTTGCAGTAGTCGGAATTTTATATTTGATTATAAAAATGTACGGCAAGAAAAAACTACAATGTTTTTATGGAAAATAAGCGGAAAGCTAAAACAACCCAATTATAAGTCGGGCTGTTTTTATTTTTTGTAAACTGTAAAATCAGTTTGTCATATTACTTACCACCAAATCATAAATCTGATTACCATCAGATGTCACACCATCAATATAAGAATATACCAACGTGTCCTTGTCTGCTAAACTCACATTTATATTTTCTTTCAAACCAATAAAACTGTTTTTCTCACTATCAAATGAATATAAATTTGCTTTACCGATGTCATCGTCAAACACCATTGCTACAATTTTTTCACTTACTTTAATAAATTTCCATAAATTATTTTCAACTTCTTCGGTAAACCCTTTTTCCGTTTTCTTCAATATTACAACCTTACTATTATATGCTACTTCTTCTGGTGCCCTATCAGTATATGAGGTTCTTAAAATAAAATAATCATTAAATAGATAAAATTCATTTGAATTAAACAGAATATCTCTACCCAATATATTGTCTAATATTTCTATATATTCTCTCGAAATTTCATAGCCGTTTAAATCATAAGTTACAAGATATGGATTTCGTTTTCCCGATATATATTCTAATGTTACAATTTTATCATCACAAACTTGAAAACCAATAAAATTTTTATTTCCAATAGTACGCTTGGTTATTATTTCTTTACTTCGTCCGTCTATATTATGCAACAAAACGTGATAAACTATGCTATATTCATTAAGATCTTGCCATTCAAGTTTGGTATACCATTCAATATAACGGTGGTCGTCAACAGGTAAAAGAGTAATAAAACTATCCACTGCTATATTGTCTTTTTCACGTTTTATTTCTGTTAATTTATTTTCATTTATGTCTATGACGCCATAAACACGTTCGTCGTCTGAAAGAGTAGTAAAGAATATTTTATCGCCTACTATTATAAAAGATGGACCATATATAGTGAAGTTTGTAATAGTTCCTAAATAAATATTCTCATTAGTATCAATATTAAATTTATAATATTCCCAATCGCCGGTATCAGGTATACCGCGATAAACATCTTTTATATAAATTAAATTATTGTCTTTTAATGCTATTATATTAAAATTATATATGTCTTCTAAATAACCAGGAATATCCACACTTTCATATTTAGGCTCTTCAAATCCAGTAGAAAAAACCAATTTCTGTTTAGTGATTTTTTTATTAGTATTAGTATCAGAACATGAAGTAAAAATAATTGAAAATAAAATAATTATGCACATCAAAATCTTTTTCATATCAGTATCCTTTTAAAATTAGATTTGTTCTAAAAATTATTAATAGGTTTTTTAACGTTAAAAATCAGAAAGAAGTGTGGTGTCTATTCACTCTTCTCATAATAGACGCCATACTCTTAATAAATCAAACTTTGTATAGCAATAGTTTTTAGAACAGGTTTATTAATGTTACCAAATAATGTGTGAATAGAATGGATGTGCAATTGTTGCACTATAAACCGCCGTGGAATTAATCCAATACATACCATTCGGTTCATTATGAGTGCCATTACGAGTAGGAAAATCGTAATAAGGGTCATTAACTCTAAATTGAACAGTTCCACCATTCATTCGTATTCCTGTTGCATTCATATAATGACCATCTGTGGGGTATTCCCATGGACTGGTACCACCTACTACCAATTTCACATGCAAAATCGGCGGAGCGTTATATAAATTCAGTCCGTTACTAATATGTGATTGAAGATTGCTTAATCCAACAGATGAATTACTGCTTATCACAGTTTCTATATAATTGTTCGTTTGTTGATTATTGTTCACATAATTTGCTAGTGAAGTCCACATAGTTCCGTTTGCTGATGTTGTACCAATAGCATTAGCAATAGTCGTTTGAGAAGGGGCTGTATATGCATTTATATTTATGTGGGTATAAGCTAAAATTTGCCTAGCAGTCGCAGGTCCGCAGAAGTAGTTATTTTGCTGTGTATATAATGGGACAGATAACGTTTTTGTGGCATAATATGGAGTTGAATAAGTAGTAAATATCGAATTTGCGTTATCTCTTATTGCAATCATAGCTTCGATTTTTTCAGCAGCATTTTGTTTTCTCTCATCAGAAAAATTTTCATTAGACAAAAATTCTTCTAATTGCTCCTCATAAGACATAGATGGAGGTGCTGTACTCCCGTCACCGTCGCCATTACTGGCATAAAGATTTGTAGTAAACATTGCAGTCACCGCCGTAATTGTAAGAACACTTGAAACTAATTTCTTAAACATTAAAATCACCAATTTTACCTTTCGCATTTTTTTATTTAAAATATATGGTTGTTGGACTTATAACCGTTTCGATTGAAATTTGCTTGCAAATTTCAATACTCGGCGTATACGTCGAGTGCGTGTGCAACACGCCGAAACTTGTTGCATACACAATTTCGAGCGTGCCACCTTCACGCTCCCTCGCCTGCGGCGAGACTTGACATTATAAATGTCAAGTGAAATTACTATATAAATATTTTTTTTGCAACTTGTCCGCATTGCAAAAATAACTATACAATCAAATCAATCACCTCATAATACCTATTTAAAAGTATTATACCATAATGTTTTGTCGAAATTTGTTAGAATCGGTCGAAATTAAATGAAATATTTAAAATAAAAACCGCTCACAGCGGGCGAAAACTTCAAACTCTTGCAGACAAAAATCGCAACAAAGAAACACGAAAAATAGGGCGTTAAGTAACGTCCGCTATCAAACGTGCCGACACTACGGGTAGCGTTTCGCCTTTAATTACAACGGTCGAACAAGGTCAGAAATATTTTAAGGTTGCACAAACTTTTGTGGGTTTTGATTATAAAATTCAAAGTAAGATTGCTAAAAAAGTTTTTCTTGCAAATCTGAGAAAGAAAAATCTTTCACAGGGCAAATTAAAAACAATTAGTGACGTTTTGAATTATACGCCTGTCGGAGTTGTCCATTAACCTAATAAATTGGTTAGTTTTCTACACTAAAAAACAAAAATGGGGTTCGGTCACCGACTATTCCGATAATCGGGTTCCTCCCCGTACCACGTTGTTCTATGTTAAATGCAAAGGGTTCTCCTAAAAATATCACAAATAATTATGAATTTTAAAACAGGTCTAATATTATTAAACTATAATAGGGGGAATTCCATGTTTTTAACCTTAATAGTAAGTAGACCTGAACTTACTTTTTATAGTTTTTTCAAGTAAGGGGTTCGGGTAACTCCTCCTGATAATCGGGTTCCTCCCCGTACCACGTTGTTCTATGTTAAATGCAAAGGGTTCTCCTAAAAATATCACAAATAATTATGAATTTTAAAACAGGTCTAATATTATTAAACTATTAATACAGTGTTAATATAGTAATTTGATTTTTTATAGACTATATTGGCTTGAATATTAACAAAAATATATAAATGATTGCGAGGCGTATCTCGCATATCTGTGAGTGGTGGGCAGCACGCCCCACGCCCGTATATGAGATTTATCTTATGATTGAAAAATAGTCTATAAAAACGAAAATTGCTATACAGCGTAAATTTTTCAAGTTTATCAGCTTAAATATAAAAAATTATAAAAATCAAAAAATCCTTGACGGGTTGTAAAAAATACTGTATAATCAAATAGATATAGGGTTTTTTGTGTTTAAACTTGTTTTTTTGTGGTAAATATAGTGCTGTACTATATACGACCCAATTATAACAGAGGTAAATGGATAGTTAAAGATGTTTAAATAACAACCCAGTTAAAATAAAAATTATTTGTGAAAAAATATCTGTAAATGAAAATAAAAATTATCTGTGTTGGAAAACTAAAAGAAAAATATTTAGTGGATGCTTGCGAAGAATACATTAAAAGGCTGAATATTTATTGCAAACTTTACATAATTGAACTGCCCGAAATGCAAACATTGAACGCAGAGGCAGAAAATATTCTTAAATATATCAGCGGTTATAGCATTGCTTTGTGTGTTGAGGGCGAAAGCGTTGAAAGCACTGCTTTTGCGGATAAAATCGACAAATTAGGTATAAACGGCATAAGCGAAGTTAGTTTTATAATCGGTTCGTCAGATGGTTTGAGCGACATTATCAAAACATCAGCGAACTATAAATTAAGTATGTCAAAACTGACATTTCCGCATCAGTTAGCAAGAGTAATGTTACTTGAACAAATTTACAGAGTTTTTCAGATTAATAATAACGGCAAATACCATAAGTGAATGCGTTGCATTCACAGGTAATAGGTAATAGTGTTGTGTCGCTTCGCGACACATTTACGCGAATTAGTTTAATTGTAAAATTAGTATATTTCCGTGTTTTGCGACAGTTACCTATATTAATAACAAAACGCGACCATAAAATAACAATTAGTTAAAGCTACCCGCGAAAAACGTCCGCCGACAGGCGGACACCACAACTGTACACTATACACTTTTAACTTTCAACTATCCGACAGGCGGACACCGCAACTATACACTTTTAACTATCCGACAGGCGGACACCACAACTATTAACTGTTACCTATTAATTCAGTGCATGGTTGCAAATAAATTAAAAAAGATGGAGCAAACGGGAATATATACCCTTAAAACTAAGTGAGGATTAAAAAGGTGAAAACTGGTATATCATCTGCTTGTTTGTATCCAATGTTGCTTGAAGATGCAATTGAGAACTTGTTGGGTATTCCATATATTGAAATATTTATAAATACACACTCCGAACTAAAAGAAAATTATCTCAAAAATCTTCGTAAACGTTTGGACGAATACGGCACAGAATGCGTCAGTTTGCACCCTTTTACATGTGTCATTGAACCGTTGATGTTGTTCTCAAAATACGAAAGACGTATATCGGATTTCTTGGAATATCATAAGCTTTATTTCAACGCTATGAATATTATTGGTGCTAAAATTTTTATTCTTCACGGAAATAAATCGATTATCCCTGTTGCGAACGAGTTATATTTTGAAAGATTTTTAAAACTCTATGAATTGGGAAAAGAGTTTGGAATAACAGTTGCTCAGGAAAATATTGTGCGATGTCAAAGTAGTAGCTTGCAGTTTTTAGTTGATATGCAAACCGCTCTAAAAGACAAAGCAAATTTTGTTTTTGATATAAAACAATGCGTGCGTTCAGGCGAAAATGTACTCGAAATGGCTGAAACTTTAAAAGATAATATTGTTCATGTTCATATTTCTGACCACGGAGAAAAAGGTGATTGTCTCCTTATTGGTCAGGGAAATTTAGATTGCAAAAAACTTTTTTCAATATTAAATAATAACGTTATATATATGCTTGAATTATATAGGTCCAATTTTAATACGGTCGAAGATTTGCTTGATAATGTTAAACTAATCAATAACATGTGAAAATAAAGCACATTGCTGTTAGGCGACACTATAATTGTAAATTATCAACCGAAAAATATCAATTGAAAAAAGCAACATTATAATAGGTTGACCCTATTTTGGGTAATTCTAATAATAAAGTAGGCTCAGGGGCAGGCGGGTCTTCGCCCCACACACTCTTACATTTTTTCGCGTTAGAGTAATACAAAAAAATATAGATTATTCAGTTAAAAAAGCGAAACTATAATTGTAAATTGTCAACCGAAAAACATCAATTGAAAAAGCAACATTATAATAGGTGACCCTATTTTGGGTAATTCTAATAATAAAGTAGGCTCAGGGGCAGGCGGGGCTTCGCCCCACACCCTCTTACATTTTTTCGCGTTAGAGTAATACAAAAAAATATAGATTATTCAGTTAAAAAAGCGAAACTATAATTGTAAATTATCAACCGAAAAACATCAATTGAAAAATCCAAAGGAGAATAAACGAATGAAATGTCCATATTGCCGATTTGAGGACAGCAAAGTTATCGACAGCCGTGACGCCGACAACAAAAAACGCAGAAGAAGAGAATGTCTTTCTTGTGGCCGCAGGTTCACAACTTATGAATCAATTGAACTTATCCCGCTTATGGTAAAAAAATCTGACGGGACTTATCAGCCGTATAGCAGAGAAAAACTGTTCAACGGCTTAATGGTTGCGACTAAAAAACGTCCCATCCCTCTTGAAAGACTGAACACTATTGTTGATGAATTAGAGGACAAGTTTGCCAATTCTATGCAAGGACAAGTCACCACTGCCGAGATTGGTACTTCTGTACTTGAAGTTTTGAAGAAATTAGACACTGTTTCTTACGTTCGTTTTGCAAGTGTTTATAAGGATTTTGACACTACTAAGAGATTTGTTGAACTGATTTCTGAGCTGACTGAGTAGTGAGTGGTAGAATAATGAAGGATAACAGCTAAAATAAACGATAGAATATTAGCTAAAATAAGCGATAGAATATTAGCTAAATAAGCATTAGAATATTTGCTAGTTAAGCGTCAGAATATTTGCTAAATAAAACATTAGAATATTTGCTAAATAAGCATTAGAATATTGGCTAGTTAAGCGTTAAAATAATGGCTGAGTAAGCGTTAAAATAATGGCTGAGTAAGCGTTAAAATAATGGCTGAGTAAGCGTCAAAATATTGCCCCAATAAATAGCAATATAACGGCAAAATATTTTATAAAAAAATTTTTTAAAAAAATACTTGACATGATTAGCACTTGAATATATAATCTATTAGCAGTCAGTTGAATTGACTGCTAATAATATTATTTGGATAGTTGAAAGTTGATAGTGTAAAGTTGAAAGTTATTATGTCGGCTTCGCCGACAATTTCGCGGAAAAGTTCAACTTAATTGTTATTTTAATTTCGCGTTTTAGCAGATAGCACCTGCCTGCATTTGCGGATAGCATCCCCTGCATTTTCGCGATATAGTTTAACCGAGTTGATAGTTTAACTCCGCGAACAATGGTCGCAAATAAATTTAAATAAAAAAGTCGCAGTGGCTATACTTAAGTTGCAATGATTAAAAATTGCAGAGGAAAGCGTTGCGGCTCAAAATAAAAAAGCGGCTCAAAATAAAAAAAGGAGAAAAAAGTCGCGATGGTTTCTGAAAGTTGTAATGATTGAAAGTTGCAGAGGAAAGCGTTGTGGCTTAAAACAAAAAAGGAATGGAAAAGAAACAATTTCAAGCAGAAAGTAAACGATTGCTTGACCTAATGATTAACTCGATTTATACACATAAGGAAATATTTTTAAGGGAGTTAATCTCGAACGCAAGCGATGCTATTGACAAATTGTATTTCAAATCTTTGTCGGAGGAGATTGGCAAAAACAGAAATGAATTTGCGATTAGCATTATTCCTGATAAGCAAAACCGTGCTTTGACTATCCGTGATAACGGAATTGGTATGTCCAAAGAAGAACTTGAAAATAACCTTGGCATAATTGCAAACAGCGGTTCTTTCAATTTTAAATCTGAGAATAAAGCTGATGATATTAATATTATCGGACAGTTTGGTGTTGGCTTTTATTCCGCTTTTATGATTGCGAAAGAAGTAATTGTAAAATCTAAGGCGTTTGGGTCTGAAACAGCATATGAGTGGAAGTCGGAAGGGACGGACGGCTATACGATAGACGAAACCGAAAAATCAGATTTTGGCACGGAAATCACTCTTGTTTTCAAAGAAGATACAGAAGACGAGAAATATTCAGATTACCTTGAAGGTTGGCGTTTGCAGAATTTAATCAAAAAATACAGCGATTATATACGCTATCCTATCACTTTACCTGTGACAGAAAATGTTCCAGTTGAACATGAACACGATGAAAATTGTGACCATGACCACGAAGATTTTGCTGAAAATTACGAAGAAGTTACCACTATAAAAACTATCAATTCATTGGTGCCTCTTTGGAAAAAGAATAAAAATGAGTTAACAGACGAGGATTATAACCAGTTTTATAAAGACAAATTTTCTGAATATACCGACCCACTCGCTCGCTCTCACGTTAAAAATGAAGGTACAGTGAGTTATGACGCATTGCTATATATCCCGTCAAAAGCACCATATAACTACTATTCAAAAGATTTTGAAAAAGGATTGCAACTTTATTCAAATGGTGTTATGATTATGCAAAAATGTAAAGACCTTTTGCCTGATTATTTCGGTTTTGTGAAAGGTTTGGTTGATAGTGAGGACTTCTCGCTTAACATTTCACGTGAAATATTACAACATGACCGTCAACTAAAACTCATTGCTAAAAATATTGAAAAAACAATTAAAAATGAACTTATCAAACTTTTGAAAAATGACCGCGAAAAATATGAAGAGTTTTTTAAAGAATTTGGTACTCAACTCAAATACGGCATCTATGAGGGTTTTGGAGCAAATAAAGACACTTTGAAAGATTTGGTTCTTTTCCATTCTTCAAGCGAAAAGAAACTCGTTTCGCTCGCAGAATATAAAGGACGCATGAAACCAGAGCAAGAATTTATCTATTACGCAGCAGGAAAATCGGTTGACGCGATTGATGTTTCACCTAAAACAGAAGCCGTTAAATCTAAGGATTATGAGATACTTTATTTGACTGCTGATGTTGATGAATTTGCTTTAAAAGTTTTGGTTGAATATGACGGCAAACAATTTAAATCTGTTTCAAGCTCAGACTTAAAACTTGAAACAGAAGAAGAGAAAAAAGCCACCGAGGAAAAATCAAAAGAATTTAAAGATGTTTTCGAGGAAATGAAAAAACATTTGGCAGGCAAAGTTTCAGATGTACGTCTTTCGTCAAGACTAAAAGAACACCCTGTTTGCCTTGCGAGTGACGGCGAAATTTCTGTTGAAATGCAAGAGATTTTGAAACAAATGCCAGGTGCGAATATAGGCATGACACCTGCACCGATACTTGAAATTAATCCCAACCATCCGATTTTTACTAAACTCCAAAATCTCTATGAAAACGACAAAGAAAAACTCGGAGACTATGCTGACATTCTGCTCGGCGGAGCGAAATTAATCGAAGGTTTTTCGCTCGATAATCCGTCAGAATTTGCAGATAAAATTGTTAAACTAATGTAGCAGGTAGGTTTGACCTGCACATAACATGTGGACATTTCGCGGCAGGTAGCTTTGGTCTACACATAACATGTGGACATTTCGCGTCATAGTTCAACTGTATGGTTAGATAACTCACGCGGGCGGAAAGTTAGAACAAGTTATTATTGCGACTTAAACTTTTTTAGCCTTACTAATTTACACGTAGTTGCAAAACCAAAAAGAGATTGCGAGGGTAAACTAACGGTTTACAATTAGATGTGTAGTCGCAAATAAAAAAGCGAGGGTAAACTAACGGTTTACAATTAAGTGCGTAACCGCAAATAAAAAAGCGAGGGTAAACTAACAATTTTGTTTAATGTGCAAAATAGCAGTTAAAACAACTAAACTAATAGGTCGCAACACCAAAAAGAGATTGCGAGGGTAAACTAACGGTTTACAATTAGATGTGTAGTCGCAACTAAAAAAGCGAGGGTAAACTAACGGTTTACAATTAGATGTGTAGTCGCAACTAAAAAAACGCAACTAAAAAAACCGCAACTAAAAAATGAAAAAATTATTCACACAGGCGAATATTTCAATAACTAATACTCAAATAGAGAAACTCAGTAAATATTCTGAGTTTCTCTTGGAGTATAATAAAAAGATTAATCTCACAAGGATAACTGTTCCTGAGGATATTATCATAAAACATTTTATCGATAGTGTGATTATTCTTAATTACATAGATATTCCGCAAAACGCAAAACTTGCGGACGTTGGGACTGGTGCGGGTTTTCCTGGTGTGCCATTGAAAATTTTCAGACCCGACATTGACTTAACGTTGGTTGACAGCCTTAATAAAAGAGTAGTTTTTTTAGAACAACTATTGGATTTACTCTCACTTGACGGTAAATGCGTTCACGCAAGAGGCGAAGAATTATCCCGAAAACCCGAATACAACAAAAAATATGACATTGTAACCGCAAGAGCAGTTGCCAATATCACTGACTTAAAAAAATATTGTATGGGATTTCTAAAAGAAAGCGGTAAGTTAATCGCACTCAAAGGTGTGAGTGAGGAAATTAATGAGGGTACTATTTATTCTTATAATTTGACAAATGGTGACGGCAGACGTATAATTGAATTGTCTTCGACAATTCAAAGTTTATAGTTAATAGTTAATAGTTGCAGGCAACACCTGCCTACATTTTCGCGGGGTAGTTTAACTTGTTCATAGTTTTTGGTCGCGTTTTATTATTATAAGTAACAGTTGCAGGACGCAGAACCGAAATAATTATACGTCACAACTAGCTTGCGTAAACGTGCCACGCATTCACAAGTTTATAGTTAAAAGGTAATAGTTAATAGTTATGATGTCGCCCTGCGGGCGTAAGGAAGCGAGAAGCTTAATTTTGTGATTAGTTTACTGTCACGTTTTGATAGTGATAGCAGTTGCAGGACGCAGAACCGAAATAATTATCCGTCACAACTAGCTTGCGTAAACTTCTGCCATCAGACTGACCTCCATAACTATACACTATTAACTATTACCTTTCAACTCTCCGACATTGGTTGCAATCGCTCATGCCAAAGCCAGTAAAGTTGCAAATCATTTAAAATAAAAGAAGAGCAGTTAGATGTGCAAATCCCTAAAACAACGTGAGGAGTAAATAAAAAAATGCCAGTAATATCATATAAATGCCCTGCTTGTGGCGGTGAAGTTACATATAACCCTAAGACAAAGAATTTTGATTGTCCGTTTTGTAGTAGCTCATATTCTGAGACGGAAATTAAAAATATTTGGAAGCAAAATGAGGAAACTGATTTATCAAAAAACTCAAATGAAGTCTATACCAATGAAGATTATTCTGAACATATTAAGGTATACACTTGTTCGAGTTGCGGAGCAGAAATTGTTGCAGATGACACAACCTCTGCTACTTCTTGTTGCTATTGCCACAACCCTGTGATTTTATCTGGCAGAGTTTCGGGGCAATATAAACCCGATAAAATGCTTGTGTTTGAAAAAGACAGAGAAAGTGCAAAAGAAATATTTCAAAATTGGACAAAAAAACGCTGGTTTGTTCCAAAAGACTTCAAAAAAAGTGTTGCAAATATAACAGGAATATATGTACCATATTGGCTGGCAGACTGCGACACAGACAGTAACATGAATGCTGTTGGTAAAGTTATTCGCTCTTATCACAGAGGAAATTATCAGATTACCGAAACAAAAGAATACAGTGTTGAAAGAGCGGCGAATTTGTCATTTATTGATGTCCCCGCAGATGGTTCAAAAAAAATTGACGACGACTTGCTCTGTGCAATTGAACCTTATAATTACAGTGAATTTAAGCCGTTTTCAATGTCATATCTAAGCGGATTTATTTCAAACAGATTTGACGACACAAAAGAAGATGTAACACCACGCCTAAAAGAGCGGGTAAACCAAGGCAGTTATGATTATCTGCGTGGGACAATCAGCGGATATTCGAGCGTGAGTGTTTCCCATTCTAATTGTAACATAAAATCAATGAACTTTGAATATGCACTCCTGCCCGTTTGGTTTTTAAACCATAAATATGGGGGCAAAGATTATGAGATGGTTATCAACGGTCAAACAGGGAAACTCGCAGGCACTCCACCTTTATCATATAAGCGTTTGACGGTTGGAAGTTTTATTTTAATGGCGTTGGTTTTTATAATATTTCTGCTCAGCGGGCTTGGCACAGACACTCTGAACAGCAGTTATATCGGTTTATCTGTCGCTTTGTCATTTATCGCCGCTGTGATTTTCTTCTTCGTTTCAAAATCAAAATATAAGTTTAAAAAACAAGTTTCTGCCACAAATTATCTCATTAACCCTAAACTTGCAACGAGCAAAGATACTTTCCTGCGAACTTATACTACCCGTACAAAAATTGATAAGAAATAAGATTATACTTCCGCGTTTTGTGCCTTTATCCCATAAACAAAACCCATATTAGAAAATTTTGTGAAATTTTTTTGCTAGTTTTTTCTTGACAACCAAATATTAGTATGATACAATCCTCTTTAATATATTTAAATTTAAAATCATCGTGATATTTCATGGTAAAAAAAACACAACTAATGGAGGATTATTATGTTGAGTTTCACAAAACACCGCGTGGGTTCATTGTTTTCGCAAAGGCATGTTCTTAAAAGATTGTTTTTTGTTTTTGCATTCATGTGTTTAATCGCAATAACATGCAAACTTTCTTCAATGCAAATCTCTGCTTATACCTCAGGGGATTATACTTACGAGATAATTGGCAATAGTTATGCCCAAATTACTGGGTATAGTGGTACAGGAACATCTGCAACTATTCCCAACACATTGCCAAATCCCGCACAGAGTAATACTCAAAAACCCGTTAAAGTATTTATCAAAATGCATTTAGTGGCAAAATCGATTTGACATCTATAACTATTGGTAGCAACGTTGAAACTATCGAGCAAAATGCATTTTATGGCTGTAATAAACTAACAACTATTACAATTCCCGCAAGCGTTACAGCAATTGGCAACAATGCATTTAGCAATTGTAACAAGCTTTCGTCTATCACATTTCAGAGAACTTCAACTTCTGTTTCCAGTTACACCTACAGCAAGTCTTTTGCTAATGCAAATACTCCTTTGACACATATATTTGTTTCAAATAATAGTGGAGTTCGTGATGTATATAAATCGATATTCCCAGAAAGTGATATGGGAGTGAGTAGTCTCTATTTTGAAATTTTATGTATAGGTGATGATGAGCCATACTCATATGATATCGTCAATAATACAACAGCTAAAATCACGAGTTATAATGTCACAGATGTTAACAAAACTCGCAATGATATTGTTATTCCTAAAATTCTTGGCGGTAAACCAGTAAGGACAATTGGTGCTAATGCATTTCAGGACACACTTAATGTATTAAATTGGGGTAGCATTGCACAAGATAATTATAAATGTATCATAATAAGAGCGAATACTGTTACTACTATTGAAGAAAGTGCATTTGAAGGTTGTGGAAGTATTAGAGGACTGATATTAGAGTCTGGACTTGTGACTATTGGTAATAAAGCCTTTAAACATACGAGTATAGCCTTTATCAATCAGTCTAGTAGTTATTTACCTAATACTGTAACTTCTATTGGAAACAGGGCGTTTGCTGGAACAGCTATTCAAAACATTACAATACCCGCAAGTGTTACAACCATTCAAAGCGGTTTTGCTTGGGATGCGAGCGTTAATGGAATTTTCGCTGGTTGTAGTAGTTTGACAGAAGCAACACTTTTAAGAAATATTAGCGTAAATAGTCATAATTATACCCAAGATACATTTGCGAATTGTAGCAGTCTGCTTACTGTAAAAGTTCCAACAGTTGCTATATCAAATTATGTTAGTTTGTTTAGATATTATAGCTTTACAATCCAAGGAACATAAAGAAACACTAACATATATAACAAATTTAAAAAGGAGTATTTTTTATGAAAAATAATTTTCGCAAATTTTTCACAGTATCCTTGTCATTGGTTTTGTTTTTAAGTTTGCAAATTTTTAGTATGCCATTAAAAACTTCGGCAGAAACAGATGTTCATTTTGGCTTCACTTATAATTATAATAATGTAAACTATGAATTTACTTCTATTATAAATGATGAGGGGCAGTTTACTAGATGCTTAGAAGTAGTTGATAGCCCTAATGCTTTCGGCGATATTGTGATACCATCAGAAATATTCGGATATCCAGTTGTCGGAATAAATGGAGCTTTTAGGTACCTTCGCGGTGTTAATGACGATGTGCTTACAAGCATTACTCTTCCAGATACTGTTACTTATATTATGGGTTCATTTTATAAGTGTATCGCTCTCAGAGAAGTTACAATACCAGATAGTATTATATGGTTAAATGGTGCTTTCTCAGACTGTACTGCTCTTACAAGCGTAGTAATTCCTGAAGGTGTAGAATATTTGGAAAGTGTTTTTAGTGGTTGCACAAATCTTACAAGTGTTTCATTACCAACTAGCCTTACGGCTGTTAATGGATTTAGTGATTGTCCAAATCTTACAAGTTTTTCAATACCTGAGAGCGTTACGTCTCTTAGTGGATTTAATAATTGCCCAAATCTTACAAGCGTTTCAATACCTGAGAGCGTTACGTCTCTTATTGGATTTAATAATTGCCCAAATCTTACAAACGTTTCAATACCTGAGAGCGTTACGTCTCTTATTGGATTTGATAATTGCCCAAATCTTACAAGCGTTTCAATACCTGAGAGCGTTACGTCTCTTATTGGATTTAATAATTGCCCAAATCTTACAAGCGTTTCAATACCTGAGAGTGTTACTTTTCTTAGCGGATTTAATAATTGCCCAAATCTTACAAATTTTTCAATACCTAAGAACGTTGTTACCCTTAGCGGATTTAATAATTGTCCAAACTTTACAAGTGTCTCAATACCTGAGAGCGTTGTGTATCTTAGTGGATTTAATAATTGCCCAAATCTTACAAGCGTTTCAATACCAGAACGCGTTACAAATCTTAACGGATTTAATAATTGCCCAAATCTTACAAGTGTTTCAATACCTGAGAGCGTTATGTATTTTAGTGGATTTAAGAATTGCCTAAATCTTGAAAATGTAATTATTCCAGATACACTTGAACTTTCCTATATTAACTATAATTCATTTCTTAATTCTCCGTGGTATAATAATCTACCAGATGGTTTAATCTATATAGGTAAAGCAGTTCATAGCTATAAAGATAATCCTCTTGACGTTGACGATGTTACAATAGAAGTTCTTGAAGGTACAACTTATATTGCAGATTTTGCATTTAGAAGTGATAATATTGTATCAGTGGTGTTGCCTAATAGTGTTAAAAATTTAGCTACTTCGGCATTTGGTGGTTGTAAGGGACTGACTTCTGTAAATATTCCAGAGGGAATATACGAAGTTTCATTTATTGATTTTTATGATTGCAAAAATTTAACAGCCATTACATTTGCCCGAAACGTAAAAATATTTGATGGCTACGATTTTCTCGAAGGAGTTAATCCAACAATTTATGGTTATTCTGGCTCATCTGCTGAAACCTATGCACTTGAATATGATTATAATTTTGTTGCGTTAGAGGAGGATATTCCATCAGATAAGAGTGTTATTAATATGACAACTTTGGTTACCGTTTCTAAGTATATAAATAATACGATTACCATAACAAAAGAAAATATCCATGCTTATGACCTCAACTCTGATGGTTTAGTCAATGGCGTTGACTTTTCACTTCTCAAAAGAAAATTGATTTCGCAGTTTTAGGAATAAATAATTAACAAATGTAAACAGTCCGACTTATTAGTCGGACTGTTTTTTTAAGAGTTAATACTGTAATAATTACAGCCTAACTATCTCACCTTGCAAGTTACTTGTTGCTGAGATTGCGTTACTTTCATCAGTATCAATGTGCATAGCATTACCGAAAGCCGGTGAAACTCTAACGACTGTATCTCCGAGAATTGCACTTCTGCCGTCAGTTATTAATTTTACCCAAACAATTTCTTTATCTTTAACGCCCTCAGCCTCGGCACCCTCGGGAGTGAGGTGAACATGGCGTTTTGCAATGATTACACCCTCTTTGATTTCAATCTCACCAACAGGACCAACGACTTTACAGCCACCAGAACCAGCGATGTCACCGCTTTCGCGAATGGGTGCTACTACGCCGATTGAGCGTGCATCTGTTGCGGAAATTTCTACTTGTGTAGCGTTTCTTTCGGGTCCGAGTATGCTCATTTTCAGACTGCCTTTTGAACCAACAACCTCAACTTTTTCCTCAGAAAGAAATTGACCTGGTTGTGATAAATCTTTTTTAGGAGTTAATTTAGCATCAGCACCAAAAAGTATTGCGAGATGTTCTTTTGAGACATGCACATGACGTGCCGAAGTTTCTACTATGAATGACATAAATTTTTACCTCTTATGTTTTTATTTGCAGGCAACACCCGCCTGCACACAACATGTGGATATTTCGCGACATAATACTATACGGTTGGGTTAACTACGCGAGCGGGCAAGTGTTACCTGCGTAAAATAAACGTCGGCGTGCACCATCTACCTATTCACTATTCCTATCAACTACACACAGTACCTATTAACTAGCGAAGCACGGCGGGTGCTACCCACTTAATTTTTTCTTGCAATTAGAACAAGTCTGATGAGTTGCACTAACGACATTGCCAAAGCGGCAATGTAAGTCATCGCGGCAGCGGTGAGGACTTTTCTTGCCTGTGGTACTTCTTCGGGAGTAACTAAGCCTTGCTCGCCAATAATGCGAATTGCACGCGAGGAAGCGTCTAGCTCAACTGGCAAAGTCACAAGTTGGAAGAGTGTCACACAAGCAAAAAGCACGATTGCAATGTTGATTAATCCAACAAAATTTAGAAACATACCAGCTAAAAACAGCCAAAACCAAGACGTATTTGCAAAGTTCACAACAGGAACAAGAGCAGTTCTTAACTTGATAAAGGAATAATCGGTGTTGTGTTGAATAGCGTGACCACATTCGTGTGCGGCAACACCTATTGCACCTATCGCTGTGCTGTCGTAAACAGCATCAGAAAGCCTTACAATGTTAGACGAAGGGTCATAATGGTCAGATAAACGCCCGCTGATATGCTCAACTTTTACATTAAAAAGCTGATTGTCGTCGAGAATTGCCCTCGCAACTTCTGCGGCAGTATTTCCCTTTTCGGATTTCCTCTTGTTATATTTATTGAATGTCGTCTTAACATTAATCTGACAAAATATTGAAAAGACAAAGACTATTAATATCGCAATTATTATATACATATTTAAATCCATAATTATTTCACCTCTTTAACATTAGACCTGTTCAGACCTGTTCTAAAACTTGCTTTTTTTATCTTAATAAAATGTATCATGGGAGCGACAGTATCTATACACTGATACGAAACCCTGCACCCTTCTATACATTAATTTATATTAATTTGTACGAATTAAACGAGTTATTAAGTTTTAGAATAACATTATTAAACTTGTTCTAAAACTTAATAATCTATCTTTTTTTGTATTGCTCTAACGTTAAAAAATAAAGACGGATTTGGGGCGAATCCCCACTTTTTAGAGAGAATGCCCTCAATATTTCCAAGTTAAACTATTTATGGAATGAGGTTTTAGAACATGTCTACTATAGTATATACCTAATTTGTGAAATTTATATGTATTTAATATGAAAAATTATAAGTAATGTTAACGTTTTGGAGTTATGGTGCGACAGTTAATAGTTAATAGTGTATAGTGTATAGTTGCAGGTAACACCTGCTTGTTTTTCGCGTCATAGTTTAACTGTATGATTAGTTTACTGTCGCGTTTTATTAGTAATAATAGAAATTCTTATAAAACTCGCAAAACGCGACCGAGAGCAAGTGGTTAAGTTAAAATATGTCGCGTAAACGTGACGCGAAGCGTCACTCTATAACTATAAACTATTAACTGTAAATGCGTAGCATTTACACTACACGTCTCTTTTCTCATACAAAAACAGTGATAATCGATATGATATATACATCAAGGCAACACCAATTGCCAGCATTATCGTGCAGACAAATAATGTATTTTGTGACCAATACACGAGCCAACTTAATATTTTTGGCATGACTTTTTCTGTATTAGACACAGCACCTATTATACCGAAAATAATTGCTATAAGAGTAATAGGTAAATAGAAACCCCATATTTTGCCTTTTTCGTATCCGAACTGAAATAACAAAGGATACATACACAGGTTTATGAAACCGCCGAATGCAAAACTAAGAGAGCACATAATGGATATTGCAGATGGTGTAACACCCATATATAGTTCTCCAAGACGCATATTAGGTGAGGCTATACCAACTACTACGCCCCCAACAAACCAATCAGCAACGTTACACCCATAAAAACAAATCGACCGCGTACGATGTCTTTTCTGGAAAGCGGTAATGTTAATAATAACCTGTCGAGGTTGCCTTTTTCCTCTACTGCAAATGTATTTATTGAAAACACCACCGCCATATATGACGCCACAGGAATTATAACCATAGTTAAGCCCGTTATGCCAAAAAGTATTATTACTGCCGCCATAATTAACAGTCGCCAATGATGCATTTTTATCGCAAGCCAATCCGTTTTAATCATTTTTAATGTCATTTTATTATACCTCTCTCAAAATATAAAATAGATAGTGCCAAATTGGAATTAAACCATTGTAACAGTTACGCCGAAAAGTATTATTATTGCTATATTAGAATTGTTCTAAAACTAATATAGTAATTTCACTTGATATTT
>BNZF01000028.1 GCA_026000865.1 Clostridia bacterium | reverse complement strand
TTGCAGGATATGGGACATAAGCGACTTGCACTTGAATCTGGTGAGGACCCTGTTAATAGCCCAATAGAGTATATTATCGAAAGTATTAATACTATATATAGTATTAAGCATAAAAACGGTGCAATTAGAAGAGTTAATGTAAACATTGCTGCGACGACAGTTGAAGAATACACCATGCTCAGAGACGCAGGCATTGGCACGTATATTCTTTTTCAAGAAACTTACAATAAAAAGAAATATGAAAAAATGCACCCGTCTGGTCCGAAGTCAAATTATGACTATCATACTACCGCAATGGACAGAGCAATGGACGGCGGTATTGACGATGTCGGGTTGGGCGTGCTTTATGGGTTGTCTGGTTATAAATATGATTTTGTTGGAATATTAATGCACGCGGAACACCTTGAAGCAGTTAAAGGCGTTGGACCGCATACGATAAGTGTTCCGCGTATTCGTGACGCGGAGGATATTGACAGCACAAAATTTAAAAACGGCGTTCCTGATGATATTTTCCAAAAAATCGTTGCGATTTTGAGAATTGCTGTACCGTATACAGGTATGATTATTTCGACACGTGAGAGCCAAACTACCCGTGAGAAAATTTTGGATATAGGCGTTTCGCAAATCAGCGGAGGGTCGTCAACAAGTGTCGGCGGATATGATGAGAGGAATATTAAACTGCAAAAGCACCTCGAAAATAACGCTGAACATGATGTGCTGAAAAAACAGGCGGATATTTCTCGCAATACCTCACAGTTTGAAATTTCAGATTCGCGTACTCTTGATGAGGTAGTGAATTGGTTGCTTGAACTAGGTTTTATACCAAGTTTTTGTACCGCTTGTTACCGTGAGGGTAGGACGGGCGACAGGTTTATGAGCCTTGTTAAAAACGGACAAATCGCGAATTGTTGCCTGCCAAATGCGTTAATTACTCTCAAAGAATATCTTATGGACTATGCAACTCCTGACACCAAAGCCAAAGGTGAGAAACTGCTTCAAAACGAATTATTTACCATTCCAAACGAAAAAGTTAGAAAACTTGCAACAGAAAACATCGCTCAAATTGAAAACGGAGAGAGAGATTTTAGATTTTAGATTTTAGTAATTGATAATTGACAATGGAGAATTGACAATAACGGTGTTATTTTAACTGTAATGTTAATTTACTTTCGCGTTATAATATAACAACAGTCGCAAAACGTGGAGATTAAACTAACAAATAATTAACACTTCTCCGCGTAAACGTTGGCGTGTTATGACACCATATCGTCAATTACAAGCAAGTTGCAAGTTAATTAAAATAAATATAGAACAAATTAAATAAAAATACTTCAAAACATAGTGAGTAGTAAAAAAGGCGTTGAGGAGTAAAAAAGAGAATGAAACATTTAGTTGGTGAAGAATATCAAGAATTTTTCTCTGCGATATTAAAATTGAAAACGCATGAAGATTGCAGAAAATTTTTTGAGGATGTTTGCACATTTAAAGAAATGGAAGCCATTGCACAGCGTTATGTTGTTGCAAAAATGTTACATGAGAAGAAGAATTATATTCAAATAAACGAGGCAACCAGTGCTTCAACCGCAACAATCAGTCGGGTTGCACGCTCGCTTGAAAACAGCGAGGGAGGATATGAGTTAGGGTTTGAAGGTAATGATTAATGTGGACGAATATCTTCATCGTGGGCATGGGCGGATTTTTGGGTGCTTGTTTAAGATATGGCATATCAAAGGTAATTAGCAATCATAGCTTTCCGTTTGCAACCTTAATTTCAAATTTACTTGCTGGATTTTTTATAGGTTTGATAATTGGGTTAAGTACCCAGTCCGATAATTTAAGCGACCGAACGAAACTTTTTCTAACAACTGGATTTCTCGGTGGTTTAAGCACATTTTCAACCTTTAACTTAGAAACTATTTTGCTGATTGGCGAAAAAAGATATTTTTTTGCTGTCGGAAATGTTATGTTAAATGTTTGCCTTAGTTTGTTGCTTTGTGCTATTGGGTTTCAGGTGGAAAAGACGTTGATAAAATAATTTGCAGGAGTTTTTATGGGGAATAACGCAAAAATAGAAAAACACAGCATACCCAAAACATTATTTTTGCACATTACACCAGGATTGATAAATTTTACTGCAATACTTTTATTTTTACCACTTGTGCAACATTTCGGATTGGCATCGCCCACGGCAGGCTATTTGATGATACCATTTGCAATGGTCTCAGTTCAACTCGGCATACTGCTATATACCTCAAAGAAAAAAACCAAGAATTATAATATTTTCAATATAATGCCTTACAAAAATAAATCGAGGACCGCGGAATATCTGATTTTTGTGGTTATCATTGTTGCTTGGGGAGTTTTGACCGCAAGAATTTTAGAGCCGTTTGAAACTAATATACGTGATAGTTTGTTCGCATTTGTCCCAGATAATATTGCGTTGCGTAATATCCAACTGGCACAATTTTCAAAAAACGGTCTTATTTTTACTGCTATTTTAGGAGTTATTTTTAATGGAATAATTGCACCGATTTCAGAAGAATTGTATTTTAGAGGATTTTTATTGCCGAGGATAAATCTTCCGCCAATCGGTGCGGTTATTTTGAATGCGGCACTTTTTTCGCTTTATCATTTCTTTTCACCGTGGAATTTTTTCAGCCGTTTTATCTTAATGGTGCCTATATATTACTGGGTAATGAAAAAGTCTGACATCAGATTTAGTCTTATTGCACACATCATTGGTAACCTTTATTCAAGTGTAGCAATATTAATAATGATATTGTAAATTGACAATTACGCGTCATAGTTTAACTTGATTTTTTTGTTTAATTACGCGTTTTGATAGTTATAATTAACAGTTGCAAACCGCGACCGAAAACGAGTAATTTGTTAAATTAAATCGCGAAAAACGTCGCCGAAGGCGAGGTACTCAAATAATCCATTAGACTGTTGTTCGTCCTGTCACACCACAACTCTTAACTATTAACTTAACTATAACTTCGGCTTAATTTTACTGTTAACTCCCAAAATTCCGCCTAAACAAGCCGCGATTAAAACTATAATTAGTTTTGTGAAAAGTGAAAATCCAACGAAGTTTTGCAGAGTGAATACGCCGAGAAGATAGACGATTCCGTAGATTATTACACCAACGAAAAGCCCTGTTTTTAATCCGTTTTTACGTCTGTTTTTTGACGCGGTATATCCTGCGGCAAAACACCCTGCGACCAACGCAATGTTCGACAATGCAGAAGTTATTCCGCTTGATGCTCCAAGCAATTTTAAAAGATATGAAAAACCCAACAAACACAGAATAGTTACAAATAATCCGCTCACTACTCCAGTGAGCGTATAGTATGTCTTTTCGCTTAGAAATTTCTTGCGGTTTCTTGATTTAACTCTATGTAAATTTATTCTCATTCAAATCACCAATTTTTCGGTACATTTTTAGCTTTTACTATATTGTATTCTGTAATTTTGCAAATAATACTTGCAAAGCAGTCGAACTTTGGATATAATATTGTGAATACGGAGCAGTTACAATTGACAATGTATGGACAATTGATAATTCTGGTGTCGTAACACGCCGACAGTTACGTGTGGTAGTTTAATTTAATCGTTAATTTAACTCCACGTTTTGATAGTTCTGAAGAATACATTGGTCGCAAATAAGTAAGGCTAAAAAAGTCGCAAAGGCGTCAGAGAGTTAATAGTTAAAAGTTTATAGGTGTGGAGTGCCACTTCGTGGCACGTTTTCCGAGATAGTTTAACTTAATCGTTATTTTAACTCCACGTTTTGATAGTTCTGTAAGAATACATTGGTTGCAAATTAGTAAAACTAAAAAAGTTGCAAAGACGTCGGAGAGTTTATAGTTAAAAGTGTAAAGTTTATAGGTGTGGAGTGCCACTTCGTGGCACGTTTTCCGAGATAGTTTAACTTAATCGTTATTTTAACTCCGCGAACAATTGTCGCAAATAAGTAAGGCTAAAAAAGTCGCAAGGGTTCCTAATACTCGCAGTGATTAAGAGTTGTAAAGGCAAGCGTTGCGGCTCAAAGAAAAAAAAGTTGCAAAGGTAAGCGTTGCTACTCAAAGAGAAAAAAAGGAGAAAAAAGTCGCAAGGGTTCCTGCTACTCGCAATGATTAAAAGTTGCAAAGGTAAATCCTGTGGCTCAAAATAAAAAAAGAAAATGGGAACACTTTTCGAGAATATAGAAAATTTAACTGTTGCACAGGTCGCGATGTGGTTGATTGGCGGGGTGCTGATTTATCTTGCGATTAAAAAAGATATGGAACCGACTTTGCTTTTGCCGATGGGGTTTGGTGCGATACTCGCAAATTTGCCTATGTCGGGGGCGGTGACACAGTTTATCACGCATACTACCAACGGACAAACTACTACTAATGCCGAACACGGCATACTTGATTTACTTTTTGATAACGGTATTACCAATGAGCTGTTTCCGTTGCTTTTGTTCATTGGGATTGGTGCGATGATTGATTTTGGTCCGCTGATTTCTAATCCGAAAATGTTTTTGTTTGGTGCGGCGGCACATTTTGGTATTTTCTTTACTCTTTCGCTCGGGTCTTTAATAGGTTTTGACTTAAAAGATGCCGCGTCAATTGCTTCAATCGGAACAGCTGACGGTCCTACTGCAATTTTTGTTTCTATGTATTTTGACAGCACTTATATTGGTGCAATTCTTGTTGCAGCATATTCATATATGGCACTTGTTCCCATCATTCAACCTGCCGTAATCAAGTGCATTACAACTAAAAAAGAACGTCTTATCCGCATGGAATATAAACCTGCAAATGTCTCTCAAACTACCAAAATTCTTATGCCAATTGCGATAACTATTATCGCAGGAATTGTTACACCTCGCTCGGTGGCTTTGGTTGGATTTCTGATGTTTGGTAACTTAATACGCGAATGCGGAGTGCTTAATTCTCTCTCAGACACCGCTCAAAAAGCGTTTGCAAATATCATCACCCTTATGCTTGGTATCACAGTTGCGGCAAAAATGCAAGCGGAATTATTCCTTTCAAAACAAACACTTATGATACTCGGTTTAGGTCTAATCGCTTTCATTTTTGACACTCTCGGCGGTGTGCTTTTTGCGAAATTTCTTAATCTTTTTCTCAAAAAGAAAGTTAACCCGATGATAGGTGCGGCTGGAATTTCCGCGTTTCCAATGTCGTCCCGAGTTATTCACAAAATGGGTTTAAAAGAAGACCCTTTCAATTTCTTATTAATGCACGCGGCAGGTGCAAATGTCAGCGGACAAGTTGCCTCAGCAATTGCAGGCGGTTTAGTAATTGTTCTTGTTGAGAAATTCCTCGTTTAGCGGGGAGCCACCGCTGGCATTTTCACGGACTTAGTTTGAATGTATCGTTAGTTTACTTCACGCGGGTGATTATTTTTAATAATTGCGAATAGCACGTGTAAAAATTCAAAAGTCGCAAATTCAAAAAGAGGTCGCGAGGGTAGAATAACGGTTCGCAATTAAATGTGCAGTCGCAACTAAAAAGTCGCAAATTAATTAGGAGAAAAAAGTCGCAGAGGGTCATAAAAGTTGTAATTATATATGGTTGCAAAGGTTATTACTGCGGCTCAAAATAAAAAGATGAAAATATTTAAGATAATGTTGATATTTAGCTTGCTGATTTTTTCGGCAATTAGCGTTTCTGCTGATGTTAGTGAAAGTGCCAAAGCTGTCACATCAGAAGATTATTCTGTATCTTGGACTAAAAATAATGAGAGTGTGATAATTACAGATTACGTCGGCGATACGACACATCTTATTATTGGAAGCACTTATACTGACACAGATGGCACGAAATATCCGATTGTTGCGATTGACAATAACGCGTTTTATCATAACACTAAATTAGAAAGCGTTTCAATTTTTGTGGGTATCGAAACTATACGCAATTCGGCTTTTGAGGGTTGTGAAAATCTTAAATGGATTTATATCCCTGATAGTGTTACTTGGATTTCTGCTGACGCTTTTAACGGCGACACAAACCTTATTATTCTTGGGAGTAGTAAATCATATGCTGAAAAATACGCGTCTGAACACGGTCTGCGTTTTGAAGTGAACGGCAACAGTGAAAAGTTTGAAGTTAAAGCGAACAAAGAAAATTTCTCCAAGTCGCTTGAAATCATGGGAATGGGAATGGGCGGAATGTTCATCGTCTCAATTTCTATGGCAATTTTAATTACTATCATGAATATTGTTTTTGACCCAAAAAAGAAAGAGACAACTGAGTGTTAAGAGGCAATAGTTAAGACCCTAATGAATAGTTAAGAGATAATAGTGAATAGATAGAGTTAAGAGGTAATAGTAGAACTGTTCTAAAAACTTGTTTCATAAATAGTTTCACTTGGAAATATTGAGGTCATTATCTCTAAAAAGTTGGTAGTCGGTACTGTAACAGTCCACGCTGTTGTTCGTACTGTCGCCACCACACACGTCTTTATTTTTTAACATTAGAGCAATACAAAAAAAGATAGATTATTAAGTTTTAGAACAAGTCTAGTGAATAGGTAAGAGGGTAATAGGTAGCTTCGCTACACAATTACGCGAGGAGTTTTAACCAAACAGTTAATTAACTCTGTGTTTTACGACTTCTAACTATAATGAAATGCGGAGTTAAACTGACAATTTAGTTAAAATATCTCACGAAAAACGTCGCCGTAGAACACACTTATTAAATGCTAACTACGCAAGTAAAAGTCGCAAGTTATTTAGAATAAAGATAGAACAAGCGAAATAAATCTGCCTTAGAGGTTGCTGAGGGATAAAAAAAGAATGAATAATTTAACTTTAAAAAATAATACACTATATATAGGTGGAGTTTCAACGCTTGACCTTGCCTACACTTATGGTACACCGCTTTATGTTATGGACGAAGATTTAATCCGAGAAAATATGCGTGCATTCAAAAAATCCTTTGATAATTATTACTCTGGCAATGGGCTTGTTTGCTATGCGAGTAAGGCTTTTTGCTGTTTAGCCGTTTGCCGTATTGCAAAAGAGGAGGGCATAGGTCTTGATGTTGTGTCGGCGGGGGAACTATATACAGCTGTAAAAGCGGACTTTGACACCTCAAAAATACTTTTCCATGGTAATAACAAAACGCTCTCTGAACTGGAATACGCTCTTGAAGTTGGCGTTGGAAGAATTGCGGTTGATAATCTTTCTGAACTTGAAAAACTGAACGCCATTGCAAAAAATAAAAATATGATTGCGAACATAATTTTCAGAATTAAACCAGGAATTGACGCACATACTCATGATTTTGTCAAGACGGGTCAAATTGACAGCAAATTTGGATTTGCACTTGAAACAGGCGAGGCTTTTGAGGCTGTTAAGAGAGCTTTGGAATATGAAAACATCAAACTTTTGGGATTGCATTGTCATATTGGCTCGCAAATTATGGACACAGAGCCTTTTACTCACGCGGCAGAAGTTATGTTCTCTTTAATCGAAAAAATTAAGATTGAATTAGATTACGAGATTGATGACTTGAATTTAGGCGGAGGATTTGGTATAAAATATCTTGAAACTGATGATTTTATACAATATGATGATTATATTCGCGACTGTTCTAAAATTATAGCAAAAATCACCGCTGAAAAAGGGCTTAAAACTCCATTTATTTTAATCGAACCAGGTCGGTCAATTGTTGGTCCTGCGGGAATTACACTGTACACAGTCGGTGCTGTCAAAAACATACCAAATATCAGGAAATATGTCTCAATCGATGGTGGCATGACGGATAACCCGCGATATGCACTTTATCAGTCAAAATATGAAATTTTGTGTGCAAATAAAGCGAGTGAACCAAAGACTGACATCATAGCTCTTGCTGGAAAATGTTGCGAGAGCGGTGACTTAATCGGCATGGATTTAAGCTTGCAAAAAGTCGCTGAAAATGATATAATTGCTGTTTTGGCAACAGGTGCATATAACTATTCAATGTCTTCAAATTACAACAGAATACCCAAGCCACCAGTTGTTTTTGTTAAAGACGGCAAATCTCGCGTTGTTGTAAAACGTGAAACTTTTGAGGATATAATTAGAAACGACAATTGACAGTTATCAATGGACAATTGCGGTGTCCGTCCTACGGATGACCTCTCCCAATAAATGGGTCGCCACACTATTTGTGTCACAAAGCACGTGTGCCTCGCGGACGTTTACGCGGGTAAGTTTAACTTAATTGTTAGTTTATGTTCGCGTTTTGTATAGTTATCAATGGACAATTGCGGTGTCTGTCCTACGGATGACCTCTCCCAATAAATGGGTCGCCACACTATTTGTGCCACAAAGCACGTGTGCCTCGCGGACGTTTACGCGGGTAAGTTTAACTTAATTGTTAGTTTATGTTCGCGTTTTGATAGTTTTTAAAAAAAGTACAATGATTGCAAATTAATTAGGAGAAAAAAGTCGCAAAGTTTTTTTTAAAGGTGCAATGATTAAAAGTTGCAAGGGCAAGCGTTGCGGCTCAAAGGGAAAATGTATTGTAGTAAGTGTGGTGCAAAATTGAATGAGGATGATAGCTTTTGTCGTGACTGCGGACAAGCTACGCCTTTTCATGCCAATGCTCATGAGCATATATCATTGCAAATTTCGGCTTTTATCAAATATATTGAGATGCATGTAAGGCTTCTTTTTGCTATAATTGTAAATATCAACGTGGCTATTATGTTTATTCTGCGGTGGTTTAAAATTAATGGACTGGTGGGCGAATTAACAGAAATTCATATTGACACCGTGAACGGGATAACAATTGCCGAAGCACTTTCTGCAATAAATAAGGCAATTCAGCTTTCTAAAATAAGCGATGCAGACGTGGGCGGAGTTATCATTTTGCAAGCACTTTTTATTGCACTTCTTATTATACCTGTCGTAAATATTTTTTGTGTGTTTATGTTGTTTTTAATAAAACAACGTGCTCGTCATGTTTTGTTGATTTCTGGAGTCTATACGATGTCAGTAAGTGTTTTATTTATTATTCTTTTTTTCATATATAATGTATATTTATCGAATGATAAAAGTGATTTGGCTTCAACTTTATTGGGCGTGTCCTTAATGCCTCCTGTTTATGTTACTGCAATATTAGGATTAGCACAAATTGTTTTGTTTGGATATGAAAGGCGTGTTGTGGCGGTGCGAAGCGAAAAAGCACATGTTAAAAAAAAGGACGGCGGAAAATAGTGGATATTATTTTGGTTTAACAGTTTAACAATTAAAAAGAAATATCCGCAGGGAGTAACTTTCCCTGCGGATAAATTGTCAATATTTTCACATTAATTGTTAAACAGCGAAACTGAATAACATTCACCAGTGGATGTACCATAAACAAGTTTTTCGTCATTTGCAATTACCCAAGTAAAATCTCCCTCGACTAATCCTGTTAACTGTCCACTTTGTGAATTATACAGATAAACTTTATAATGGTCAAGATAGCCATATCCTTCAACAGAATAATCTTCTGCATAAGTTTTTTCAAAGAGAACAAAATTATTTGAATTTGTTGAATGTATTGGTTTTTGATACTCCAAATTATCAAATATTATTTCACTAGTTAAACCATCTGTTAACTTTACAACAAGTTGCTTGCTGTTATGAAAATTAATAGTAAGAATATTTCCGACGATATTAAACTTCCGTACTTCTTTATTCTCAAGTTCTGCCGTAAAATTGTCAACTATATCTAAATTATCGGTTAATAATAAATTTCCGTTTAAATCGAATGTGTATAAAGTCAAATCTGAAACTGTAATATCTTTGGAGGTGAGAAAATAAATTTTATTATCGTTGGCGACAGTACCATATAATAGATTTCTATTTCCCAATAATGACTGTATATTTTCTGTGTTTATTTCTGTAAATTGAATTTCAGGTTCATTATTAACTGTCGTAACGTTACCTAATTTGATATGAACATTTTTATTATAATTATATAAGTTGAAATCAACCCAATATTCAATAAATTGTGTTGCATTCACTGAATGCAAATAACGGAAACTCTCTGCATATAGTTCGTTTTCATTTTCTTCATAAACCTCAGTTCCTCTATACATTTCATAAGAAGAATTATCGGTTATATCAGTTGCTATACATATATAGTCAGTGCCACTCTGTGTCATTGTAAATATATAATTACCGACAGCACAGGAATTTGTGCCATATATAGAAAAATCAGGAACTGTTTGAATTAATTGAGTTTCGCCGTTATTAGTATTATAAAAATAGAATTTTTGATTAGTATCAAAATTTTCGCCTGTTTTAATAAGATAAATTTTATTGTTAATGTAACCACCAATCTCTGAATGCAAAAATGTATTTTGATTGACATTTAATTGTGTAACTGGTTTATCGAAGGTAATATTATCAAAAATACTAGTATCCAGTGTATTGTTAGGCACATTGGGTTCGTTTTGTTCAGAATATTCTCCCGAACTTGTGGTAGTTGCGGTGGTGGCAGTAGTAGTGGTAATCTCATTTTTAATAGTGTCATCTATTGTTTCCTTACCGCTACAACCTGTAATAACGCTGACAATTAAAGTGATAACAGTAAGAATTTTTATATAATTTTTCATGTTTTATTTTCCTTTCAAATTATGAAATAACATTCCAAACGGCATTTTCCCGTGTAGCATCGTGTAACTGTTTGCCAGTATAAGTTGTTTTTGGCGAAAGTGAAGGGTCTACTAACTGCCTATTTGGGTCAACAACACCAATAATATTTGTTCCGCTTGGAGATGATGAGGCACCAGATATAGCATACGCAACCATAAAATGTCCGCCAGTAGTATTATACCCAAATGTAGCGAAATTACATTTCACGTGAAGAATTGCAGGTGCATAATTGCTTAAAGAATTATAAATATTATTCAAAAAGCCAGTAACACCGCTGGGTGCTGCATAAACAGGTTTAACTGTATATACATATGGCGTTGGACGATAAGTTTGATGTGAATTGAGATAATTTTTCATTGTGGTATCATCACCACCATATGATGGATTATTAGTATCGGGGTTTCCAACACCAACTGAATAACCTATTGTAACCTGATAAGCTCGAGTGTTAATAAGCGGACTATAACTAGAAAGGTAAACTTGATTAATATAGGTTAATGTTGACGCCACACTTGATGGTGCACATAACCAACTCTCCCTTTGTGTAACATCGGGAGCTGTTCTGGTGATATTTCCATATGCACCAATGCTTAATATTGACATGCTAAACATGCCAATTGCCATTAGCAAAGAAATTGCTTTTTTCATATTGTCCTCCTAAAAATTATAGTTTAAAAATATATTTCATACTATAATTATATTGAAGTGATAACAAACTTACAACATAAGTATACTGGAATAAATTATATTGTCAAATGTTTTTGTGTGATTTTTTTTCATAAATTCATTAAAACGCTCGAATATTACATACAGTTTTAGCCTGCACATTAGAGCTGTTCTAAAGCCTCATATAAATGTAAATACTGAGGTCGTTCTCTCTAAAAAGTGGGGATTCGCCCACACACCCCTTTATTCTTAACGTTAAAATAACCCCAAAAAAAGATTATTAAGTTTTAGAACAAGTCTATTTGTATCAAATTGTCTGAAAATGCACAAGCAACTTTTTGCCGAGTATGTGACGTATGCAATAATATTTCACATCATTTCTACAAGAATACTGCCATAAACGCAAGATGTAAAAATTATTGTTCTTTTTGGAATATTTAGACCAACGATAAAAAAACAGGTGCATATGTGGACATCTGTCACTCTTATTTAGGAGAGCCATTGAAGCACAAAATTAGCTGTTTTTAAAGTTAAAACACTAAATTTGTAAAATATAAAAATATTTTGTAAATTTTGTTGACAATACTAGCATATTATAGTAGAATGTGAATAATTAATATATTGATATAAATTGGAACAGCTATGGTCTATACTTTAACCTTAAATCCTGCGATTGATTACTACCTTGAAACGGAAAATTTTCAACTTGGAATGACAAACAGGTCGCTGGGTGAGAGTTTTAAAATCGGCGGAAAAGGGATTAACGTGTCTCGTGTGCTGAGCCGTCTTGGAATACAGAGCGTTGCGTTAGGGTTTATTGCAGGGTTTACTGGTAAAGAAATTCAAAGGCATTGCGGATTTAATGCAAGGCTAGCCATTATAGATAAAGATTTTAGTGCTGGACTTACAGATAACTGTGTTGTCAGCACAGAAATTGCGGATAAAACTTTTGATGTTGAACACATAGAAAAGAATTGCGGTTTTAAGACCGATTTTATAGAAGTTGACGGTGTTTCACGAATTAATGTTAAATTGTTAAATAATGGTTTGGAAACTGAGATAAACGGAAACGGCGGAATTATATCTGATGAAAAAATTGATTTGTTGCTTGAAAAAGCAAACAACATCGGTGAGGACGATGTTGTTGTGCTATGCGGGTCGCTTCCAAGAAATTTTCCAAAAGATTTTTACTCGACGTTCACAAAATATACAAAATCAAGACATATAATAATAGACACGTCTGAACAAACTCTTTTGGCTTCTTTGGAGTGCAGACCGTTTTTAATAAAACCGAATCATTTGGAACTAGGTGAAATTTTTGGAGTTGATTTGCGTAGCTGTGACATTTCGGAATTGCAATTCTATGCAGAGAAATTGCGTTCGGGTGGTCGCAGGCAGGCAGGTGGATACTCAGACAGACAGACTGACAGGCAAACAGACAAACATTCTGACGTGTACTCAGATGTACGAACAGACGGATACTCAGACAGACGTACTGACGTGTATTCAGATGGACGTTTGAATGGGAATATGGACAGTTTTTTTGGCGGACATTCTGGCGGTGCAGAAAATGTTCTCGTGTCAATGGGTGAAAAGGGTGCGTTATTGGTTACCGAAAACGGCACGTTTTATGAAAAAGCACCGCAAATATCCGTTAAATCTACTGTTGGTGCGGGGGACACGCTCTTAGCGGCGTTTATCAGTGAATATTTTAAGAGTTTTAACTATAATGCTGCGTTAAAATTTGCGGTAAAAACAACAGCACAGTTAATAGTTAATAGTTAATAGTTATGGTGCAGTTAACGGTTTTGGTGAACCTTTCCTCGTAAACGGGTTGCCACACTGACTGTGCCACAAAGCACGTGTGCCTTGCTGACAGTCCGCGAGTTAGTTTAACTTAATCGTTAGCGTAACTCCGTGGTTTGCGACATTTTAGCTTATTTTATTTGTAAAATAACAGGTTTCGGCAAGGTGTATCAAAGGGAAAAAAGAAAGGAGATTTTGATAGTTATAGCCAAAAAGCGGGATGATTACGCGACAAAGCTTGACTTATTTCTTAAATTACAATCAAATTTTACAGGATAACTTTGGAGCAATGATAGCAAATGTTAAGCAAAAAAGTTATATTTTTTTTAAAAAAAAGTTGCAGAGAACTGTAACGGACAATTAAGCGGAAAAGTTGTAGAACATAATAATGCATATTGGTCACAACTTTATTACGTCAAAGGTGTGAGCCCACGCAAGTGGGACGCGATGTGGTTTAACTTAATTATAGTTTAACTCCGCGAAAAAGCATGTTTACAAAAAGTACAGTGGTAGCAAATTATTTAAAATAAAGAAGGTGCATAGAACAAAAAAAGATAAAGTGGTCGCAAATTATTTAAAATAAAGAAGTTGCAGAGGTTTTTTTAGAGTGGCAATGATTAAAAGTTGCAAAAGTGACTATTGTAGCTCAGACTAAAAGAGTCGCAAATTATTTAAAATAAGAAAGTTGCAGAGGTTTTTTAGAGTGGCAATGATTAAAAGTTGCAAAAGTGACTATTGTAGCTCAGACTAAAAGAGTCGCAAATTATTTAAAATAAAGAAGTTGCAGAGGTTTTTTTAGAGTGGCAATGATTAAAAGTTGCAAAGGTAAACATTGTGGCTCAAAATAAAAGAGTTGCAAGGGCAAGCGTTTCCCGACTATGCGTAAACGCTACGTCAAGGTTCTGATTCAGCCACAAAGCAAGGAACCTTCCCAAAATAAAATTTATTAAATAAAGATAGAGCAAACTGGATTAAGATGCCTTAAAACAAGGTGAGGATTAAAAAGATGATGCAGATTAAATATGGGAAACCCGTAATGGAAGGGATTTCTATTGGAAAAATTTTCGTTTATGAGCGAAACAAAAATGATGTGTGTGATAATCGAGTAGAGAATGTTGACGTTGAAATTCAGAGATTTTATGAAGCTCGTGATGAAGCTATTGAAAATTTAAGTGAGTTATATCAAAAAACTGTTAAAGATGTTGGAAATTCCACTGCTTCGATTTTTATAATACAACAAATGTTAGCACAGGACGAACAATATAATGACGCTATTGTTGCGTTGATTAGAGAACAAAAAGTAAACGCACAATTTGCTGTTGCAAAGGTTGCGGATAGTATGTCTTTGATTTTTAAAATGATGGACAACTCTCATATGAAAGATAGGTCGGCTGATATTTCTGATATTAGCGAGAGAATTATTAACATACTCGCGGGCGGAATTGCTAACGCGATTAATACAGATGAGCCTGTGATTTTGATTGCGGATGACCTTGAACCTACCGAAACTTTTCAGCTTACAAAAGACAAAGTTATTTCTTTTGTAACAATAAACGGCTCTGTTAATTCACATACCGCAATTATCGCTAAGACTATGGGAATACCTGCTTTGATTAATACAGATATGGAACTTTCCGAAAATCTTAACGGAAAAATGGCTATTGTTGATGCTTATCACAATTGTATATACATTGAACCTACCAATGAGATTATGTTACACGCAAGAGCACGCCGAGATGCAGACCTTAACCGAAAACGTATACTAAAAGAACTTAAAGGAAAAAGAGCAGTCTCTCCGCAAGGTGAATCCATTAAACTCCTTGCGAATGTGAACAATTTGAATGATGTTGGCTATGCTTTGTCTAATGATGCAGAGGGAATTGGTTTATTCCGTTCAGAATTTTTCTTTCTGATTAAAGACCGTTTTCCAACCGAAAATGAGCAATATGAACTTTATAAAAAATTGCTTTTGAAAATGGGCGGGTTGCCTGTGACCATTAGAACTTTTGATTTTGGTGCGGACAAAAAAGCCGATTATTTAAGACTGCCCGAAGAGAAAAATCCTGTTTTGGGTCTGCGAGGCATACGTTATGGTCTGAGCCGTTCAAATATTTTGATTACTCAGCTTAAATCATTGCTCAGAGCATCTGTTTTTGGCAAGCTGAAAATTTTGCTTCCAATGGTCACATCTGTTGAGGAAGTTGAGAAAGTATTGAAAATTCTTGCGGATATTGAGGATAATTTATACAGCAAAAGCATACCGTTTGGTGATTATGAACTTGGTGTTATGATTGAAACTCCCGCCGCTGTTATGATTTCGGATTTACTCGCACAAAAAGTCGATTTTTTCAGCGTCGGAACTAATGATTTAACACAGTATACTCTTGCAATGGACCGTCAAAATCAGTTTGTTGAGCCGTTTTTTAACCCGAAACATATCGCGATTAGACGTATGCTTGATATTGTGGCGGTGTCTGCAAAAGCCAATGCAATTGAGGTCAGCGTTTGCGGTGAGCTTGCCGCAGATTTCACTATGACTGACTTTTTCCTCAGCCGTGGTTTTGACGCTCTCTCGGTTGTGCCAGATAAAATTTTACCGCTTAAACGACAGATTGTTGGGATAAATTAATTACAGTTGATAGGAATAGTTTAGTTATAGTTAGGAATAGTTTAATTATATAGCAATTCCACTGACATATGATGTGGGGTTCACGTCGTATGGCTAGGGAGTACGCCCTGCTTATTAGGGTATATTCCACCGAACTCTCTTAACTTGCAAAAAAGTCATAAGCCATAAAAGCAAGTCCATGTCTAGTAGTAACTAATTACAGTTAACAGCAATATTTAATTAGAATTAAGGAGAATAACAAATTACGGTTGATAGACAAAGAATAATAGGGCATGTTCACACATTCAGATTATGTGAGCATACCCTAACTTTTTGCTGTTTTTAGTTTTGTTAATATATTCCTTAATTTTAATTGTGCTAGTTTATGTAAACTTTTAATGTTATAAATTTTGTGATATTTATAAATATTATTGGTAAGATAACTTCTTAAATTTATTTGTTTATGATGTAAAATATTCAAAAAAACAGGTATAATTTTTTACAATAATGGGACATGGGGTGAAGTCCCTCTTATAGGAAGGTGGGCTTTGCCCACCGCACTCACTTTATATTTTTATATAAATTTTACCACCTTTAATAATAACGAATAATAAGTCAGTATACTAAAAGAGTTAATCTGTATAATATTAGCAACTGTGGCATGTAATTTTTTAGAATAAAATTTATACAAAATGTTAAATATGACGTATTCACATAGTTTCAATAAATATTTTACAAAATTCGACTTTATTTACAAATCATAATGTGTTTTATTACCAAAAATTAATATTTTATTTACCTATTTTAAAAGTGTATAAACAAGAAACGCACAAATAAACGGACCAAAAATATCACCAACCAAAGCACATGGAATAGTATGACGCAGTTTTTTGACTTTTGTTGCGGCAAAATAGACGGTGCAGGTATAGAAAGTTGTTTCTGTTCCGCCGAACATAACGCTTGCGACGCGACCCGCGAAGCTATCAGGCGGACTTGCCGAGAGGATATTCTCGAAAGTTGCCAACGCTCCCGAACCCGAAATTGGTCGGATTAACGCCAGCGGAACACACTCACTTGGAAAGCCTGTAATACCCAATATTGGCGACATAGCGAGCGTTATTAAATCAATTGCACCCGATGCTCGAAACATACCAACAGCGAGCAAAAGCCCAATTAACGAGGGCAAAATATCAAGAGTAACTTTGATATTTGCTTTTGCACCAGCAGTAAATTCTTCCCAAATATCGACTTTTTTTACGAGTGCATAAATCAATATCCCACAAATAATTACTGGCAATATATATTCAGTGAATTTCATTTTTTTGGTTTTCAACACCTTTACTGTGGTAGGTAATAGTTAATAGCTGTGGTGTCGACCGCATCACCGACATGGTACTTATTAACTATTACCTATTAATTGTGCCATAGGCACACGACTTCTAACTATTAACTATTACCTATTAACTGTGCCATAGGCACACGGCTTCTATTAACTATTAATATTATCAGGTTGTTGATGACTAAAAAAGCAAATTAAAACTGGAATAACTCGATTATTTTACAAATAAAATTTATGCCAGTGCATTATTTACTGTTTTTTTTTATTTTGTTCATAAAAATTGTGAAAGTTAGTGTTAAAATAAGTATAAGAGTACTCGCCAACATTACAATAGGTATAATTTCAAAAGGATGAACGGAGTTATGTTTCAGTCTTAGCATACAAGCGGTTGTGGGAATTAAAGTAATAGATGCAGTGTTAAGAACAGTAAAAGTAATCATATTATTGCTTGCTGTATCAGTTGTATGCTCTTCTTTCTCAATTTCCTGCATTGCTTTGATGCCGAAAGGCGTAGCTGCATTACCCAAGCCAAGCAGATTCGCCGTTATGTTCATTGTTATCGCGGAAAAAGCTTCACCTTTTGGATTTAGTCCTTTAAAAATCAGTTTGCAAATTGGTCTGAACAAAACACTTAATTTCTCACAAAGTCCCGATTTTTGTGCCACACGCATTATTCCTCCCCACACACACATTCCTCCAAGCATGTAGATTGCTAACTCAACGGCGTTTACTCCCTCGCTCAAAACAGCACTGGAAACTTCTGAAATATTATCCCTTAAAATACCAAAAATTACGGATATAATTATCAATCCGGAGAAAATATATTTTAGAATTTCTAACAACTCCCTGAATTTACGAAAATATTTTCGTAAAAGTCAAATTAATTAGCGAATTAAGTCAAAAAGATTTAAAAAATCTGTTGACAATTTTCAAAAAAAGTAGTAAAATGTCGAAAACATTTGACAGAGTTACATAACTGGAAAATGTTTATTCTTTGCTACCAAAAAATATAGGAGAAAAAAAGATGAAAAATACAGGCATCACAAGAAAAGTAGACGAACTAGGACGCATCGTACTACCAATGGAACTAAGAAGGCTTCTGCAAATCAATGTAAAGGACGAAATTGAAATTTTTACAGAAGATGGTAAGATTATCCTTAAAAAAGCGAAAACCTCATGCGTATTCTGTGGCTCAAACAATGACCTTACAGAGTTTAAAGGCAATGTTGTTTGCGGTGATTGTGTTAAACAATTGAAAAAATAGTTTCACAATAATTTTATTCTCGAAATATAAAAAATATACGCCTTTGTAATTACAAAGGCGTTGTTTATTTTTATTTTTAGAAAACTTATCAGTTTAATATGGAAAAAATATTATTTTAGTAATAAAAATCCATGCAGAGTATTTTGGTAAAAATATATAGACAGTATTATAAAATAAAACATCTACTAGGGCGAAGTGTTTGTGCTTTAAAAAGTTATTTAAATAAGTCTGAGTGAGTGCCAGTATCTATAAATATAATATTGTCATCATTGTATCGATATTCCAAAAGCCAGTCAGATGTAATATGACACTCAATTATTTGTGGATTAGTACCACTAAGCTGGTGCGGACGATTTTTACTCGCATCAAGTGCAACACCATTTTGAAGTTTAATCATTATTTCTTCAAGTAAATCAATAGGATAACCGCGTTTATTGCATAGTTTCAAACTTTTCTTAAAGGAATTTTGGTAAATTGGGTTAAATTTCACCGCTTGCCCTCATTTCTTTGAAAAAATCTTCAACAGATTGGGCTGGTGATTCAGGTAATTTTCCTCTAACTATTGCTTCGGATTCATCAATAGAAGCTTGGAATTTTGCATTAGGAACTCTATCAGTAACCGCAAAGGGGATGCCATCTTCAATCAACGATTTATACAAAAATATTTTTAAAGCTTCGGTAACGGTCATTCCTAAATTTGCAAAAAGTTTTTCGCAATTTTCAATTACCTGTTGGTCAACATCAAAAGTTACTGTTTTATTCATATAATCACCTCGTTTAATTATTATAGCTAGTTGTTATAGTGGTATTGTGTGGAACAATTCCGAGTAGCAAGTTGAAGTCCAGATTTTTTATCTTATCTGTGAAAATTAAACAAATTGTAAAACTTCTCAGACAAATTTATTATACAGCTAAGAATAGCATTTGACAATACCTTTTATCTATTTTGTGCAGAAAAATAATATTGAAAGGCTTATTTTGTATGCTAAAAATTATTACACACAACCTGTGAAAAAACAAAAAAACCGACATTTTTTTTAGTAAATTCGTTGACACACTTTACAAACTGTAATATAATCTTGTTTGTAACTATTTTGTAACTTATTGCAGATAACACCTGCCTACACATAACATGTGTCCGTGATATTTTCGGCAGGTAGCACCTGCATGCTTTTCGCGATATAGTTTTACTTTGCGGTTAGCTAACTCACGCGGGCGGGCGGGTAGCACCTGCCTGCACATAACATGTGTCCGTGATATTTTCGGCAGGTAGCACCTGCATGCTTTTCGCGATATAGTTTTACTTTGCGGTTAGCTAACTCACGCGGGCGGGGGGGTAGCACCTGCCTGCAATAACATGTGTCCGTGATATTTTCGACAGGTAGCACCTGCATGCTTTTCGCGATATAGTTTTACTTTGCGGTTAGCTAACTCACGCGGGCGGGCGGGTAGCACCTCCCTGCACATAACATGTGTCCG
>BNZF01000027.1 GCA_026000865.1 Clostridia bacterium | reverse complement strand
GTTACGCCACACACCAAAACGAATTATGTTAAATAATAGGTTAGTAAACAAGTCTAATATGATTTTTTTAAAAAAACACAGAACAATTTTATTACACTTATTAATATTAGGAGAAAATAAATGGCAGATAACAGATATGAATTGAATAAAGAACTTGCACAAATGTTAAAAGGTGGCGTAATTATGGACGTTACAACGCCTGAACAAGCAAAAATTGCTGAACAAGCGGGAGCATGTGCGGTAATGGCACTTGAAAGAATACCTGCTGATATTCGTGCTGCTGGCGGTGTTTCACGTATGTCCGACCCGAAAATGATTAAAGGCATTCAAGCCGCAGTTACTATTCCTGTAATGGCTAAATGCAGAATTGGGCATTTTGCGGAGGCACAACTTCTTCAAGCAATTGAAATTGACTACATCGACGAGAGCGAAGTTTTATCACCTGCCGATGATAAATATCACATAAACAAAAGAGAGTTCAGCGTACCTTTTGTTTGCGGTGCAAAAGACCTTGGTGAGGCTTTACGACGTATTGAAGAAGGTGCGTCTATGATTAGGACAAAAGGTGAACCGGGAACTGGCGATGTTGTTCAGGCAGTCCGACATATGCGAATGATGAACGCTGAAATTCGCCGTATTTCTAATTTAAACGAGGACGAGCTTTTTCAAACCGCAAAAGATTTGAGAGTTTCATACGACTTAATTAAATATGTAAAAGTGAACGGACGTATACCTGTTGTCAATTTTGCCGCAGGAGGTATTGCAACTCCCGCAGACGCTTCATTAATGATGCAACTCGGTGCAGAGGGTGTGTTTGTTGGTTCTGGTATTTTCAAATCAGGGAATCCCGAAAAAAGAGCTGCTGCTATTGTCAAAGCTGTAACAAACTATAAAGATGCAAAATTAATCGCTGAACTTTCCGAAGATTTGGGCGAAGCAATGGTTGGAATTAATGCGGGTGAAATTAAACTGTTAATGGCTGAACGTCAAGCCAATTAAGCAGGTAGCACCTGCTGGTGTTTTCGCGGCACAGCTTACCGTCTCATTGGTAAACTCACGTAACGGGTATCACTTCGTGCCCGTCTACGAGCAAACGCTACGACAAGCTCTGATTCTGCCACAATCAGACCTTACCGTCTGTATTTTATAAAATAAAAAGCGTAAACAAGAAAATTTGAGGTGCTCGAAATAAAAAAGAGAATAGCAGTGTTAGCTTTACAAGGTGCTTTCAAAGAGCATATAGATAAATTAAACGAATTAGGCGTAGATAGTTTCGAGATTAGGCAGAGTAAAGACATTGAGCAATCTTTTGACGGAATTATTTTACCTGGTGGCGAAAGCACGGTCCAAGGTAAACTTCTGCGTGAACTTGATATTTTTGATATTTTACGTGAGAAAATAGCAGGCGGATTGCCGACTTATGGTACTTGTGCAGGGCTGCTTTTGTTGGCGAAAGAAATCACTAATGATAAACGCCGTCATCTTGCGTTAATGAATATTGTCGCGAACCGTAACGCCTATGGACGTCAATTGGGAAGTTTTTATACAGAGGCTGAGTTTACGGGTATAGGCAAAATTCCTATGACTTTTATCCGTGCTCCCTATATTGAAAGCATATCAATTGGTGTTGAGGTGCTTTCAAATGTAAACGATAAAATTGTTGCGGCAAAAGAAAAAAACATGCTTGTGACGGCTTTTCACCCTGAACTGAGCGGTAATTTTCTTGGCGGTCATGGCGGTACAAAAGAACAAAATCTTGCTGTGCATAAGTATTTTTTGAATTTGGTAAATAATTGCTGAATTTAGAGTAACTTATACTTCACAGATGTGTTAGAATAGACTTGTCCATTAACCTAATAAAATGTTTGTTTTCTAAGCTAAAAACATAAGAGGCTGTGAGACGAAGCCCCGCCTTAGATGGGCTTATACACCTCACACCAAAACAAATTCTGTTAAATAATACGCTAGAGAATAAGCCTAATGTGAAATTTGGTTAAATATTAAGTAAAAACAAAATTAATTTTTAAGTATATAAAAGATTTTAGAGGGACTATGTGTTCAGAATACGCACATTTTGTTGACATAAATGACTATCCAACAGAAAAATGGGAAGAAATTTTCTCAAAGGCACATACGATAAAAGAATTTTTGAAAAATTTTCGCTCAAACGATTTCAGCGAAAAGGTTATGGCGACATTATTTTTTGAAAATTCAACGCGAACTCGTCTTTCTTTTCAAAGTGCAATGACCACTATGGCAGGCGATATAATTGACTTAGGCGAACATTCTTCCATTAATAAAGGCGAAAGCCTTAAAGACACTATAAAAATGGTTGCGGGCTATTCTGATATAATAGTTATTCGCCACAAGTATGCGGGTGCGGCAAAAGTTGCCTCTATGTATGCAACCTGTCCCGTA
Organism: Clostridia bacterium; assembly: GCA_026000865.1. Taxonomy (GTDB): domain Bacteria; phylum Bacillota; class Clostridia; order Oscillospirales; family Ruminococcaceae; genus BNZF01. The sequence goes on along the minus strand of BNZF01000027.1, from coordinate 19,032 downwards.
ATCAACGCAGGTGACGGAGAACATTTTCACCCTACTCAAACGCTCACAGACCTTTTCACTCTCAGCGAGGAAAAACACACGTTCTCGAACCTCACTATTGGAGTTTGCGGAGATTTGAAACTTGGGCGAACATCTCATTCTCTTTGTCGAGCATTGAGTCTTTACCCGAATAACCACTTTGTTTTTATTCCTTGCGATGGTTTGGAAATGCCAGATGATATTTGCGATTTTATTTTGAAACATAACTGTACATATGAAGTCGTTAAAACAATCGAGGAAAAAATTGATACTTTTGATGTGCTTTATATGACTAGAATACAGCGGGAAAGAATAGAATATAATTATGACTTGAAAAATTTTATTCTGACAAAACAGTCTTTGAAAACAGCAAAAAAAGATTTATTAATACTTCACCCATTGCCAAGAAATGAGGAAATATCTGTTGAAGTTGACGAAGATGAGCGTGCTTTTTATTTTAAACAAGCAACAAATGGTGTATATGCACGAATTTCTCTTATAAAAATGCTGTTAGATCACAAAGAGCAAACAGAATTATTTCAAGGTGAAGTTATGGCTCTTGAATGTAATAACCGTAACTGTATTTCAAGACATGAAAAATATTTACCGCATTATTTTGTTAAAACCGAAAAAGGTTTTAGATGTGAATATTGTGACCATATTAACAATGGTCTTGACTAGAACAGCGCGGTATGATACACTGTTGAGCGGTGTCAAGACTATGAAAAACAAGTATATAAATCTCGCTAATATTTCAGAGTATAAATTTTGTTAAATAATAGGTTCACAGGTCTAATAAAGAGATTTCTTTATTAGACCTGTCCACAAACACTAATATAGTCAAATATAAAATTATGTGTTATATGCAAAAAATTTAAGAGTACAGGTGAGAAGTGAAGAGTTTACTGCCCGCATATTTATTTATTGTTTATATACTTTGGATAATAATGAAATATATAAACGGAGAAACGGGCGTATTTTTGCTTAGTTTCTTTGTTGTATTTCCAATTGTTTCGGCAATAATAACCCTTGCAACGAGAAAAAATATAAAATTTGAGGTTAAGTCTCCGTCAATAGTTAGCAGGGGTGAAGAGTTTGATGTTGAACTTTCTTTTCACAGCAAAAAATTGGCATTAGCCTGCATATGGTTAAAAGTTTTGAACGATAATCTTGAAATTGCTGAACAAAAAACTCTTTGTTTTACTTATGTCGGCAAAACAAAGCAAACTTTTACCATTAAAGAAAAACTTGAATTTAGTGGTTTGCAAACAAAAGAGATAAGATATTTTGTTTTAGATTTATTCCAGTTTCCGTTTTTAAAAAAATCATTTTCAAAGCAATTTACAATTCCTGTAATGTATAGCTTGCCAGAGGAAAAATTTTACAAACCTTTACAAGTTATTAACGAGCAAATTCAAGAAGAACCAGATGATACAGAAGTTTCATTATACAACGCAAAGAGTATTACACCTGGTTATGAAAATCGAAAATATGAAATCGGCGACCCATTGAAAAAGATAAACTGGAAACTTTCCGCAAGAACAGGCGAGTTAATGACACGTCTTGATGAGGCAATTAACGGCGTGAAAATAATCTTTTTGATTGATTTTTCTAATTTAATTTTTAAAAAAAATAATGATTTTTTTAATCAGTCTATTTCAAAAGCAAATAATGAAAAACTAATTGAAACTGCTCTTGGATTACTAAAAAATGCTGTTGAAGCAGGTTTTGCCTGCAAAGTTATGGCAGATGAAACTTATGAAATAAACACTCTAAATGAAGCTGAAGAGATGGCTACAAAATTAGCTTATATTCCTTTTGCTGACAAAAGAAAGGATTTTGATTTTGAAAGTGATAAGTTCACCGCGATATTTTTATTTTCAAATAATCTTGACAAGATGTTTGTTGCTGAAATTAGCCAGTATTTAGAACAAGGCAAAAATATTCAAACTTTTGGTGTTCAGGATATAAAATTGAAAGATTACTATAATATTGCCAATCAACTTAATTTTAAAACTGCATAGTTGTTTTTACTATTAAAGCATAGGCGTGCAGAGTGTATTCCTAACATTTTGAATTATACTTCACTTTCAAGGAACTTTGTAAGTAAAATTTTCGGCAGATTCTTGTAAAATTGAAATATTTGACCTGCTCTAAAACCTGTTTTATGAATAGTTTAACTTTGAAATAGTAAGGATGTTTTTCTCTATTAGTAGTGGGGTTTTGCCTCACACCCACTCTTTATTTTTTAACGTTAAAATAATCCAAAAAAGATAGATTATTAAGTTTTAGAACAAGTCTATTATATATGAAAAAAGAGTAGAAAATTTGATAGCATTTGAATAAAGGACCATTTTAAAAAACTTATTATCAATAGTTTAACTTTGAAATAGTGAGGATGTTTTTCTCTAAGAAGTGGAGTTTTGCCCCACACCCCCTCTTTATTTTTTAACGTTAAAATAATCTAGAAAAAGATAGATTATTAAGTTTTAGAACAAGTCTATTATATATGAAAAAAGAGTAGAAAATTTGATAGCATTTGAATAAAGGACCATTTAAAAAACTTATTATTAATAGTTTAACTTTGAAATAGTGAGGATGTTTTTCTCTAAGAAGTTGGTCGGTGCCCCACACCCCCTCTTTATTTTTTTAACGTTAAAATAAGCCAAAAAAAGATAGATTATTAAGTTTTAGTACAAGTTCATTATATATGAAAAAAGAGCAGAAAATTTGATAGCATTTGAATAAAGGACCATTTAAAAACTTATGAAAAAGAGAGCAGAAACAAAAAAAACTAAAACTTTGCCTTCGGCATATATCGAAAATTCAGGTGTAGTAGTTGATGAATTTATCACAGATACGCTTGAAAAAAACTATATGCCTTATGCAATGAGTGTTATAATTTCCAGAGCCTTGCCTGAAATTGACGGGTTCAAGCCTTCGCACAGAAAACTTTTATATACGATGTATAAAATGGGGCTGTTGGGTAACACAAGAACAAAATCCGCAAATGTCGTCGGACAAACCATGCGACTTAATCCCCATGGCGATGGTGCAATATATGAAACAATGGTGCGTCTTGCAAAAGGTAATGAGGCTCTTTTGCACCCTTTTGTTGACAGCAAAGGTAATTTTGGTAAGTTTTATTCAAGAGATATGGCATATGCCGCTTCACGTTATACAGAAGTAAAACTTGATGTGATTTGTCAAGAAATATTTGCTGATATTGACAAAGAAACAGTTGATTTCATACCGAATTATGATAATTCCACAACAGAACCAAGACTTTTGCCAACGACTTTTCCAACCATTTTAGTAAATTCCAACACTGGTATCGCTGTGTCAATGGCTAGTGCTATTTGTCCTTTTAACTTAGAAGAAATTTGTGAAACCTGTATTGCGATAATCAAAAATCCTAATCACGATATTTTAGAAACACTCGGAGGTGCAGATTTTCCGACAGGCGGTTTTTTATTAAAAGATGAGGATGAGTTTAGACGTATCTATGAAACTGGCAGAGGTACTTTTAAAGTACGTGCGAAATGGAATTATGATAAAACTGCAAACTGCATTGAAGTAACCGAGATTCCTTATTCAACTACGATAGAAGCGATTATTGAAAAAATAATTGACCTGATTAAACAAAGCAAATTAAAAGAAATATCTTATATTCGTGATGAAACAGACCTATCGGGTTTGAAGATTGCCATAGACTTGAAACGTGGCGTTGACCCCGATAAATTAATGCAACGTCTTTATAAAATGACGCCTTTGCAAGATAACTATTCCTGTAATTTCAATATTCTCATTAACGGTATGCCAAGGGTAATGGGTGTTCGTGAGATTATCAATGAATGGCTGATTTTCAGAGAAACTTGTGTTGAAAAACGTCTTAAATTTGATTTGCAAAAAAAATCCGAGAAACTACATTACCTCAAAGGTTTAGAAAAAATACTTCTTGATATTGATAAAGCAATTCGAGTTATCCGTGAAACAAAACAGGAAACTTTGGTAATACCTAATCTTTGTGATGCCTTCCTAATAGACCAAATTCAAGCGGAATATGTTGCGGATATTAAACTTCGTAATCTTAATGAAGAATATATTTTAAGACGTATTGCTGATATTGAGCAATTGACAAAGGAAATTGCGGAAATAAAAGATATTCTTTCTGATAAGTCAAAAATTCGTAAAATTATTATTACAGAACTGAAAGGTGTTATTAAACAATATAAGCAAAAACGAAAAACGGATTATTACTCTAATGACGAACAAGAAGCTGAAATAATTGAGGAAATACCGAATTATCCTGTTACAATATTCCTAACAAAAGAGGGTTATTTTAAAAAAATAACACCGCAATCTTTGAGAATGAACAGCGAACATAAACTCAAAGACGGTGATGCTATTTCAAAAATTGCTGAAATTACTAACAACACAGATTTGATTTTCTTTACCGATAAACAGCAGGCGTATAAATGTAAAGCTCAGAATTTTGACGATACAAAAGCCAGCGTTTTGGGAGATTATGTTCCTGCGAAATTACAGTTTGACGAGGGCGAAAATGTCGTTGGAATGGTTATTACAAACGATTACAGCGAAAATATAGTATTTGCTTTTAAGAACGGAAAATTTGCAAAAGTACCGCTTTGCGCTTATGAAACAAAAACAAATCGCCGTAAGTTGCAAAATGCTTACAGCGACGTTAGCCCTTTAATCGGTTTAATTTATTTTGCCGATGATATTGATTTGCTTGTTCATTCGGTGAATGATAAAGCTTTGATTTTTAACACTTCATTAATTGCTTTGAAATCTACTAAAAACACTTTGGGCGTTCAAGTTATCACTCTCAAAGGCAAAAACACTGTTGATTTTGTACGAAAAACCAACGAAGAAGATGATTATAAGAAATACAAAGTAAACCGTATTCCTGTTGCTGGGTCGCATATGATACGGCAGCTTCCATTGGAAAGTTAAGAGTTAAAGTTAATAGGTGTAAACGCATATATTAACTAATCGTTAGGTTGAAATAACTCGCAAAACTGTCGGCGAAGCTGACATACACCAATTAACTTTTACCTATTACCCATTAACTATAATTTGTTCACTACTATCATCATAATAACTCCAGGTACTCCGAGGATTAGTGCAGTCATTGTATTAAACAGCGACAATTCAGGTGTGAAGTTAATACTCTCACCAAAATAATGCAACAGCAAAAGAGCGACCATACCACTGCCCATTCCGACAATACTTGAAGTCAGCGTTCGTTTGCGTTTAGCATAATAAACTAGCATTATCAAACCTACAATTACCCAAATACCGTAAAACACAATATCATTCATTCTTTCAATCCTCACATCGCTTTTTTTCAGTCCTCACACCGTTTTGTGACATCTTTTTTCAGTCCTCACATCGTTTTGTGACGTCTTTATTCTAACTGCTCTTCTTTTATTTTAATCTATTTGCAACTTTGCTGGCTTTGGCATGACCGATTGCAACCATTAGTCTTTCGTCCTAATATCAAAATGTGGAAATTAACTAACGATTTAGTTAAACTATATCGCGAAAACACAGACAGGCGTTGCTGACCAAAACTTTTAAATTTACACTTTTAACTATCAACTCTCCGACCCGTCCGCGTGAGTTAACTAACCGTGCAGTTAAACTATATCGCGAAAACACAGACAGGCGTTGCCTGTCGTGAAAACACAGACAGGCGTTGCCTGTCGCGAAAACGTCAGCGGGGGCTCCCCGCTAGGCTTCAACATAATAACATCTGTTGTCTAGTTTTATGTCGTTATCTTTTGCAAGTTTTAATAAATAGTTGTATCTTGCTTTTAGGGATAGTTCTTCAAAAATATTTGCTTCGATTAAGTCTGAATCAAGTATATGATTATATCGAAGGACTAAATTTTTTCTCTTTTCACAAATTAATTTAATGTCATTAACTAATTCTTGCGAGAAATTATCCCTCTTATAGATTAATTTTTTACTCATTACTCCCCTCCGTTTTCATGCGTAACAGCATACGTCTGCTATGAAACGCACCGCTTTTCTACGGGAAGTATTGTGCGTTTTACAGAAAAATATACAAAATCGCCAATATTAATTTTTTATCTGCTTTTTCTCTATATAATAAGTAAATTATTGCGAGTAAAATAAGGGTATCTTTGTCCAATTTAAAATTTCTTTTTTTAGGTGAGTGTGCGTGCGAAACAGGCGGAACGATATATTCTTCCTCTTCAAAAAAAGGTTGTTCTGGCGGTAAAGGAGGCAATTCATTAGGTATCTCGTCCTCTTTACAAGTAGAGCGAGAATACATTTCTCTTGTTCGGCGAATTGCATCTTCTTTTTGGCGTTCAATTTCATTTTGATTATAATAACTCATTCAACGCACCGCTTTCGTTCAAAACTAAAAAAATTTCAACCATTCCGAGCAATTTGATTGCTTTGTCAACTTTATATTGTTTTTCCTCACTCAAATGCGGTTTTAAGGCGAGCAATAAATCAGTATTTTTATTGTTTTGCCCGCCTCCAAAAAGTCCGCCAACCATTGACATAATATCTTTACCGTCGCCGAGGTTAAACTCGTCTTTGAACATATCAGCGAGTTCTTTTATGTTTTGCAAGCTTTCAGGGTCTTTTAGAATATCGTTAATGTTTGCCATTTTCCTCAAATTTCCTCATTAATGCTTGTGCTTGTGGGGTTTGCATTATCCTTTCAAGTGCTTGTGGATTGTTAATTGCTCCCATAACCTGCATTTTCAAGCCTACTGGCATATTTCTAAGCACATCGTTAAATTCTCCCGATTGATATGCTTTTTCGATTTCTTGCGGTGGTACTCCTAACCTTTGCGATATTGTATTTAATAACGCGTTCATTTTTGACCTCTTTCTTAGCGAGTAAATTTAATACAAATTTTCTTGCTATGTTATTATTTATATGATATAATCTTTGAAATTATGAGCAACAGGTAGCACCCGCATATGTTTTCGGCGGGTAGCACCTGCATGCATTTTCGGCGGGCATTGTCTGCATATGCTTTCGCGATATATCAAAACTAGATTGTTTGTTTAACTTCACGAGAAGTTTTAGCGTTTTGCGAATTTGTTAAGTATAATTGTTTGTTTAACCACGTTTTGCTATTTTTACGAGAAACATACCATATATCTACATTTTCGCGACATGTTTTATAACGACTTACGCGATTACACATTATTATATAGCAGTTTCATATTTGCAACCATTTTATTTGTTTATAAAAAAACAGAAAATTATCAGGAAAACAGGTCTATAAAAAACTTTTTTAAAGTTAATCAATTATATGTTTGGCGGTGAAAGTTTGGGCGATAGAATAATCGTAATGAGTGATAGCCATGGTAAGGTAACTCCAATGAAAGAAATTGTACGACATAATCCCGAAGTTAAAACTTTTTTCTTTTTAGGAGACGGCGAAGGAGATATTGAACATATCTTGCGTGAATATCCCTGCAAGAACATTTATCGTGTTCGGGGAAATTGTGATTTTGGAAACACAATACCTCTTCTTTTCAGCACTACTCTTGAATATTCTAATGTGACGATTACTGCTGTTCATGGTCACTTGCAGAATGTTAAAATTACGAAGTCATATTTGCATCAACTTGCAAAGGATACCAATGCTGATATTGTGTTATATGGGCATACACATAAACCCGAGATTGTTTATGATGACGGAATATATTATGTTTGCCCTGGAAGTGTAAGCGAGTCGCGTAGCGGTGGTAATCCGACTTTTGCTTTTATTGATATTACTGATGATGGGCATATAGTCTGTTCAATCGCACCTGTTCCACCATTTACCGTTTGATGTTTTAATATAGTTGGCTAACTTGAAAACCGTACTATTTTTTATTTTGCTTTCTTTGCGGTTTGCGCTCTTTTGCCACTATACTTCGTTGTCATCCTTAGTATGACGACAAAAATCCTAACAAATTTCAGTACGATTTTCAAGTTAATCGACTATATTTATGATATATAATATGTGGCAGATTATTTTAGGTTACTATTTTTAAGCGACTTAAAATATAGTGTAACGTAATAAACATGTTATATATTAGCAATTTTCTATTAGAGTTGTTCTAAAAACTCATTCCATAAATAGTTTAACTTGTAAATATTGAGAACGTTCTCTCTAAAAAGCGGGTAGTCTGCACTGTAACAGTCCACTGGACTAAGAAAACTGTCGCACCACACACACATCTTTATTTTTTTAACGTTAGAGTAATACAAAAAAGATAGATTATTAAGTTTTAGAACAAGTCAATTATATTTGTTTTGAAACTAATAATTATTGGTGGTTTTTTAGAGGCACCCCTTTGGAGTTATGACATGAATAGAAAACAACAAGGGATGTGGAGTGCCACGCCGCGTATTAAGAGGACTTTGTTCCCAGATACATTTAATCAAAATGGAAAAAATAGGTTAAATCAGTTTTTAGAACAAGTCAATTATATTTGTTTTGAAATTCATAATTATTGGTTGGTTTTTTTAGGGACACCCCTTTGGAGTTATGACATGAATAGAAAACAACAAGGGGTGTGGGGCTCTGCCTCGCGTATTATGAGGACTCCGTTCTCAGACACATTTAATCAAAATGGAAAAAATAGGTTAAAGCAGTTTTTGGAACAGGTCAATTATATTTTTAAAGTTCATAAACTATAAAATTGAGGTTGTAATATGATAAAAATAGATGCTTTTATTTCTAAACGCCCGATACTTTTTTTGTTTACAGCATCTTTTCTTATTATGTTTTTAGTTTGTTTGCCCGATATAATTATAAATCACGGCTATTTTTACTTTTATGGTGATTATAACGGTCAGGAAATTCCTTTTTATATTCATGTTCATGACGCTATTCGTAACGGAAATACTGCTTGGGATTGGGTCACAGGACTGGGTTCAGATTTTATTAGCACATATACCTACTATTGCCTAACTTCACCTTTTTTCTGGTTAACAATTCCTTTTCCAAATGAAGCAGTACCTTTTTTTCTGCCGTATCTGCTAAGTTTGAAAATCGCATTATCATCTGTTTTTGCGTTTCTTTATATTAAACGCTTTGTGAAATCTGCACACGCCTCTGTAATCGCTTCTTTTTTGTATGCTTTTTCTGGTTTTCAGATTAATAATATTTTTTATCCCGATTTCAACGAAGTCTTTACTTTCTTCCCTTTGCTCCTAATTGCTTTGGAAGAATTAATACAAAATAATAAAAAAGGCTATTTTGCTTTAATAGTCTGTTTTTCTGCTGTTTTAAATTATTATTTTTTTATTGGAGAAGTGCTTTTTTGCGTTATATATTTTCTTGTAAGATGCAATATTTGGGCATTGTTTAAAAACTTTTTACGCAAACTATCAAAACTTAGCAGCAAAGGCAAGTGTTTATTCAATTTAGGATTACAATATGTAACGCCCGATAACAAAGATTTTCCTGTCACATGGAAGAAGTTTTTTTGTGTGATTTCCGAGGGAATAATCGGTGTGTTACTTGCAGGATTTGTTCTCTTGCCAACCTATCACCACTTAGCCGAGAGCACACGTTTAGATGAACACATTTACGGTGAAAAATGGTTGTTTTATAGCCAAGAGAATAGTTTTCTTGAAGTAATTCGTACTATGTTTATGATGCCGAATATGCCTGCGTCTCCATTGCTTTTTGACGGCGACCAAAAATGGGATTCAATCGCTGTGTTTTTACCACTGTTTGGATTGCTCGGTGTAATTTCGTTTATGAAAATTCGCAAATCACATTGGGCGTCAAAACTCACTATTATAAGTCTTGTTTTTGCGTTAGTGCCAATTCTTAACAGTGCTTTTTATCTTTTTAATGGCAACTCACATTATGGTCGTTGGTTTTATATGCCAATTCTTGTGCTTTGTTTGATGACCGCTTATTCTGTTCAAGATTTAAGAGAAGAGTATATTTCTATTGGTGTTACTGACGTCAAACAAAGCGAAGATACAATAATGGTGGGTGTGTTTCCAGAACCTGTTAAAGAAAGTTACCTGTTTGGTTTTCGTTTAACAGCAATAATGCTATTGATTTTCGCGGTAATTGCCTGTATTCCTTTGCAAAAAGATGTTCCTGTTAAAAATGACTTACTTGGAAAATTGCAAAGCAGTGTTTCATCAACCAAAGAAGTTATTTGGGGAGATTTTGCTGCCGAGAAGATAGATTTTTGGCTTTGTTTATTGTTTGTAGTGGTGATTTATATTGTTTTATATATTCTTATAATTGGTAAAAAACATACGGGACGTAAACTTTTAAGCTTAACTTTGGTTGCTTGTATCGCAACAACTTCTATATGTTTTTATAGAGTATATATAGGTTTTTATGGTGAAAATATACACAGCAGTGTTAGAAATGAAATATCTTTACCAACTGATGAAGGATATTATCGAACAGATACTAATCATAGGTTTCAAAATTACCACTTGCTTTGGGGTAACTCAGGGATAAATGTTTTCCATTCGACAGAAAATCCAACAATGGCAGAGTTTTATAATTATTATCATATGGAAGATTCTATTCAACATTTTTCACCTGAAATGAAATTTTATGCTGTTAGAGGGCTTTTGTCTGTAAAATACTATCTTGAAAATTTGAAAGAAAAAAATAATAATAAAGATTTTTCAAGTGTGGAACTTATAATGCCTGGTTATATAAATATTGGCAAACAAGCAGAGTTTGATGTTTACGAAAACACAAATTATGTGCCCATTGGTTTTGCATATGATTATTATATTACTCCCGAAATAGTTGAAAAATATTTCAAAGAATATGAAAATGCTACTGTGCCAAGTGGTTATAAAAACGCAAAAGAATTAAACTCTGTCACAACCGTAAACGCTCTGATGAACGGGCTTATGCTTACCGCTGACCAAGTCGAGAAATATAGCGATATAATTTCTGAAATGCCAATGAAATATTACACAAACGATAAAAACGTGTATGTTAAAGCTTGTGATGAACGCCGTAGTATGTCATGCGAAAGTTTTGAATATGACACCAACGGTTTTACCGCCACAATCAATTTAGATAAGTCGCGTTTGGTGTTTTTCAGCATTCCGTATTCTAACGGTTGGAAAGCAACTGTAAACGGCAAACCTGCCGAAGTTGAAAAAGTTGACGCAGGACTTATGGCAGTTAAAGTACCGCAAGGCGAAACAATTATTCGTTTTCATTACACCACCCCTGGTCTTGAAGACGGAATTTTAGTCTCTTTTGGCGGTTTAATCTTATTTTTGATTTTTATGTTTCCAACTTTCAAGAAGAAAATTTCGGGTATCTCCCGCATGCATTTTCATAGCAGACAGACGAGATAGTTTAGTTAATAGTTAAATTCCACTTTCGCGGAAGATTATTGTAATTAGTCGCTAGACATGGTTGCAAATCGGTAAGGCGAAAAAAAGTCGCAAAGGGTTCTAAAAGGCGCAATGATTAAAAGTTGCAAGAGTAAGCGTTGTTGCTCAAAGGAAAAAGGGAAAAAATCGCAAAGGGTTCTAAAAAGTGCAATGATTAAAAGTTGCAAGAGCAAGCGTTGCTACTCAAAGTAAAAAGGAAAAAGTCGCAAAGGTTTTTAAAAGGTGCAATGATTAAAAGTTGCAAGAGCAAGTGTTGCTGCTCAAAGGAAAAAGGAAAAAGGTAAATAGATGCCAAAAGTAAATATATATCAAAAAGATATTGAAACATTATCAAGACAAAAAATTGAGGAAATACAACTTGAAAGATTAAGACATCTTGTTGATTATTGTAAAAAAAATGTGCCTTTTTATGCTAAAAGGCTAGAAAATATTAGTAGTGAGAAAATCAAAACCGTTAAAGATATTGAATATATTCCTTACACAACGAAAGAGGATATTCGCGATAACTACCCATTTGGTTTGTTTGGAAAACCTTTAAAAGATATTGTCCGTCTGCACGCGTCAAGCGGTACGACTGGCAAGCCGACAGTTGTCGGATATACAAAAAATGACCTCGATATGTGGTCAGATTGTGTTGCTCGGCTTATTATGGCGGCAGGTGTTACCGAAGATGATATTATTCAAATTGCTTTTTCATATGGTTTGTTTACAGGTGCGTTAGGGTTACACTACGGGCTTGAAAAAATCGGTGCAACTGTTGTGCCAACTTCAAGTGGTAACACAGAAAAACAAATTATGCTTATGCAAGATTTTAAAACGACAGGTCTTGTTTCAACACCGTCTTATGCTCAACATATTGCCGAAATCATCGCAGAAAAGGGTGTACTTAATAAACTTAATCTGACAACTGGACTTTTTGGTTCAGAAGGTTGCTCAGAAGAATTCAGAGACAGAATTGAAGCAGGTTTAAATCTTTTTGCAACAGATAATTACGGTATGAGCGAACTGATTGGACCTGGTGTTTCGGGCGATTGTGTTTACAGAAAAGGTATGCATATTAACGAGGACCATTTCCTTGCTGAGATTATTGACCCTAAAACTCTCGAAGTTTTACCGCAAGGCGAAACAGGCGAACTTGTTGTTACAACTCTTACAAAAGAGGGTATACCAATGTTGCGTTACCGCACAAAAGACATAACTCAAATTAGCTATGATATTTGCGATTGTGGGCGTACTTTTGCGAGAATGGCAAAAATCAAAGGGCGTTCTGATGATATGCTTAAAATACGCGGAGTAAATGTTTTTCCTTCACAAATCGAAAGCGTACTCATCGGGTTTGAGCAGATTTCACCAAATTACCAGCTTGTGTTAACTCGAACTCATTCTACAGATGAGCTTGAAGTTAAAGTCGAACTCGCAGACGGTTCACTCTTGGAAAACTATACCGCTCTTGAAGATTTACGAGTAAAAATTAAAAAGTCACTTAAAAATGTACTCGAAATTTCAAGTAAAGTTTCGCTTGTTGAATATCGTTCAATTGAGCGTACAGCAGGTAAGGCTCAGCGGATTGTTGATTTAAGGAATGGGGAGAAATGACATTCATAGATTTGTTCTGTGGCATAGGTGTTTTTAGACTTGCTCTTGAAAAATACGGACATAACTGCGTTTTTTCAAGTGATATTGACAATAATGCCAAAACGGCGTATAGTAATAATTTCAAAGAATTGCCGAGCGGTGATATTACACAGATAAAAAATGCTGATATTCCTAAACACGATATTTTGTGTGCGGGGTTTCCCTGTCAACCGTTTAGTATCTCAGGTAAACAATTGTCTGATAATGACCCGAGAGGTAAACTTTTCTTTGAAATTGTGAGAATAGCAGAATTTTATAAACCTAAAATATTACTCCTTGAAAATGTTAAAAATATATTAACAATTGATAATGGCAGTATGCTTAAAACAATTGTATCTGAACTCAACAGAATAGGGTACAGATTTAGTTATAGTGTTCTTAATTCGTCATATTTTGGTATACCTCAAAAAAGAGAAAGAGTTTATTTTGTTGCAATTAAAAAAGATTTGAATATAAATTATACTGAACCAAATCCAACAAAAGAAAATATTTTTCTTGATGATGTACTTGAAAAAAATGCTGATAATGCAATAAACCGAAATGATATAAAAATCACAAAACAAGATTTTGAAATTCAAAAATCACTCGAACCAATAAGAGTTGGGACAGTAAACAAAGGTGGTCAAGGTGAACGTATTTACAGTATAAAAGGACATGCAATCACACAGTCTGCATATGGCGGAGGAGTTGGTGCAAGAACTGGTCTTTACCGTACGGTTGACGATGTTCGTAGACTTACTCTAACTGAATGTAAACGTGTTATGGGGTTCCCTGATAGTCATATTGTAAGCAATGGACTTGAAGGATATAAGCAACTTGGTAATGCAGTTATTCCTAAAATGGTGTCGGTAGTTTATGAGGGACTAAATATATGAATGAAAATGCTTATATTGGCAGAAATATTAAGGAGCTTATAAAGAATACAATAGGGCATCAGCCAGATGTTATAAGCAAAATCAAAGAGAAATTTAAGGCGATTACAGGAGAGTTTGAAAGTGCATCTCTATCAGGAATATATGGTGAAAAGGCAGATGTAAGGATAAATTTTAATTGCGGACATTTTGTTGACCTGAATATAAAAGCATATTCGGCAGGCTTTAATCAACTCACCAGAACAAGTGTTTCAAAGTTTTGCGAAAAAATTTAATGTTTCAGATACTTCTATACTTGAAGATATTGTTGTTAGAAATCACATGAACCAAAAGAATATTTGTTTACTGAAAAAGAATGGAATGGTCGGAAAGAACTTTTTGTTAAAATTAAAAATGAACTTTTGAAATGGGGATTTTCTTCACATTCAAGTCGTGAGATTTTAGTGCTTTTTGATAGAAAAATGAATATTGCAAAACTGTATCCTATGAAAGACATTTTGAAATTGTTGGCAGGTGAGGTTAAACGAACAAAAGGTGGTTTTAATACTGGTGAATTCGTGTCGTTTCAACGTAAAGGTGGGAATGGTTCGTTGTCAAAAACTATACCTAAAAACAGTATTAAACACCCTGGAAACAACATTCAGTTAAAATTAAAAATAAATGATAAGTTAATAGATTTTCTTAGAAAAATTTTAATTGCGGAGTATAAAATAAAATGAAAAAATTACTTATTGGCAATGAAGCATTTGCACGCGGACTTTATGAGGCAGGGTGCAGTATTGTATCAAGTTATCCAGGTACGCCGTCAACAGAAATAACAGAGTTTGTAGCAAAATACTGTGACGGTGATTATTTTGAAAAAGCGAAATTAGAAAACGGATTAGTGACGCTTGAACAGACTGCGTTAAATACTGTTTATGCGGAATGGGCACCGAATGAAAAAGTGGCATTGGAGACGGCTCTGGGTGCGTCTATCGCAGGAGCAAGAAGCTTTTGTGGCATGAAACATGTTGGCTTGAATGTCGCGGCAGACCCGCTTTATACAGCGTCTTATACGGGTGTAAACGGCGGTTTGGTAATCGCGGTTGCAGATGACAGCGGTATGCACTCTTCGCAAAATGAGCAAGATAGTCGTCATCATGCAATTGCTTCAAAAGTGCCGATGTTAGAACCGTCAGATAGTCATGAATGTAAAGAATTTGTTAAACTTGCCTTTTCTCTTTCAGAGCAGTTTGACACACCTGTAATCGTCAGACTTTCAACAAGAGTTGCTCATTCCCAGTCGATTGTTGATATTTGTGAAAGGAAAAATGTCCCTCTAAAAGAATATGTGAAAAACCCGCAGAAATATGTTATGATGCCTGCTTTTGCAAAATTGCGTCATGTTTTTGTTGAAGAAAGAACTCAAAAGTTAATTAAATATGCGGAAAAATCTTCATTAAATGTTGTCGAGGATAATAACACTGAAATTGGAGTTATTACGAATGGCATATCTTATCAATATGCAAAAGACGCTCTTGGCGATAATGTTTCATATCTTAAACTTGGAATAGTTAATCCTTTGCCTGTGCAGTTGCTTTTGGATTTTGCAGAAAAACATAAAACCATTTATGTTTTGGAAGAACTTGACGGAATAATCGAACAGCATTGTAAGTCAATTGGTATTGACTGTAAAGGTAAAGAGATTTTTGGATATATTGGAGAATTGTCGCAAAATATTATTAGAGAGAAATTGGCTGATGTAATTAATAACTCTAATCAAATAACCGCTTGCGAAAGTGAACTTAATAACGATACCGTGTCACTAACCGTCCGCGAGAGCAGACTAACTGTAAAATCAAATGATGACGCGAAAACGCATGCCAACGTTGTCGGCCGGCCGCCGGTTATGTGTGCTGGGTGCCCGCATAGGGGCGTGTTCTATGTTTTGAGTAAGAATAAAGTGCAGGTTTCAGGGGATATAGGTTGTTATACGCTTGGAGCGGGGGCTCCGTTGTTCGCGATGGATACTACTATTTGTATGGGTGCGAGTATTTCTGCGTTGCATGGTATGAATAAGGCAAATCCGCAAAATGAGAGTAAAACAGTTGCGGTTATTGGTGATAGTACTTTTATTCATAGCGGTATTAATTCGCTGATTAATGTTGCTTATAATGCTACAAATTCTACTGTTTTGATTTTGGATAATTCGATTACTGGCATGACTGGACATCAACAGAACCCAACAACAGGTAAAAATCTTAAAGGTGAGCCTGCAAATAAAATCGATTTAGTTGCTCTTTGTAAAGCTGTTGGAATTGAAAGAGTGAGAGTTGTTGACCCTTATAATCTTGAAGAAACTGAAAATGCTATAAAAGAAGAACTCGCGATTTCTAGTCCATCGGTTATCATATCACGCAGACCTTGTGCTTTGCTAAAATATGTTAAGCATAATGCTCCGTTTAGTATTAATGATAATTGTAAATCTTGTAAGGCTTGTTTGAAAATAGGTTGTCCTGCGATTTCAGTTGACAATGAATTGACAATTGATAATGGACAATGTACAATTGATAATAATTCAAAACCCCGTGTTAAAATTAATAATACGCAGTGTGTTGGTTGTGGTGTTTGTAAAGGACTTTGTAAATTTGGAGCGATTGAGGGATAATATGCAAAAAGCAATGCGAATATACGTTGTTTTCCAGTATATTTTAGTTCTTTTACCGCCTTTGTTTGCTTTTTTGGCAAATACCTATAATATTTCGCAAATATTTCTGAAAAGCTTTTTATACTTGTTTTTTATCTTGGCTGGAAGTGGTCTTGTGTTTTCAATAGTATTAATTGCTACTGCCAAAAAAATCCCGTTGACTTTCGTTAAAGCGGTGAAATATAAATTATTTCTAATCCCTTATTTTATATTAAATCTTTTTTCGTCATTTTTGTTCATTAGCAGTACACGTGGGTTTGGTATGATGGCAATGCCTTTGGTTATTGTTTATGTATTTTTTGTAATGTGGGCAACTTCTGCACCTTTATTTCATCATATCAAAATTTTGCATAAAAATGGTATTATAAAAGGAGTTACAAAAACACGTTATAGTTTTATGCTAATCATATTTTTCTTTGATATGATTGTCGCACTTAGTCTAAGGTTTACTAAAAAATACAATACCTTTTTGAAAAATTATCAAACAAGTTTACAGAGTTTAGAAGATTAAATATATGAGAGATTTTTGGAGTATTTCTCAACTTTTCGAGGGCTTCGCCCTCGTTCCTCTCAAAATTAAACTTTATAAAAAGTTTCAGAATAAATATAAATACCATTATCAAGGAGAACAACAAAAATGAATATAATGATAGTCGGCGTTGGAGGGCAGGGTAGTTTGCTTGCCTCAAAAATTCTCGGAAATGTGCTGATTGAAAAAGGTTATGACGTTAAAGTAAGCGAAGTTCATGGAATGTCGCAACGTGGCGGGTCTGTTGTGACTTATGTTAAATACGGCGAAAAAGTTTATTCTCCAATTATTGACAAAGGAGAGGCAGATGTAATTATTGCTTTTGAGCAACTTGAAGCAGTTCGATATATTGAATATCTTAAACCAAATGGAAAAATGCTTGTTTCAACTCAAAAAATTGACCCAATGCCTGTGATTATCGGCAACGCAAAATACCCTGAAAATATTGAAGGCTTGCTTGCTAACATTGAAACCACTTTTGTTGATGCTGTGAAACTTGCGGAACAGGCTGGAAGTGTTAAAGCAACTAATATTGTTCTGCTTGGTGTACTCTCGAAAAATATGGATATTTTGGCAGAAACTTGGAAAGAAAACATTAAAAAGTTAGTTGCCGAAAGGTTCGTTGCTCTTAATATTAAAGCATTTGACTTGGGGAGTAGTGTTTGTGCGTAAACTTTTTGTTGTCATATTTCTTATGTTGATGTTTACTGCTTGTAATCCTCCTAGTTATGATGACCTTTATAATGATAACGGGGCAAATTCTGTGCCGTCTATTGGAACAGTACCAACATTTTCGGATTATCCTCTTATGGGAGGTCTAGGTTTTCTAATGGAGAATGATTTTTTTAAATATAAAGTCAATGAAACCGATTTGCATTATGAAATAAATGGTCATATCCCTGAAAATGAAAATCTTTCGCTTTTAAGAGTAAATATGACTGTAATTAATAAATCCAATGACAGCATACCGATTGGTGCGGGTGAATTCCCTCTTGATATTGGCGGAGAACTCGCAAAACCTATCGTCGACATTACTAACGACCAATTTCCTGTAAACTATCAGCTACCTGTTGGAGGTACATTAACAGGTGATTTGTTTTATAAAGTGCCATATGGACAGACGGATTTTGCCGTTGAATATACCGAAATTATTATGGTCAATGGTGTATCGAAAAAAGGCGAAATTTATACAGTACTGTTGTCTCCAAACTTGCAAAATGGATTGGAGAGGGCAGGGGATGTACGAAAACATAACACTATTTATGATTATGAATTGTTTTCTGTAAATAATGTTGTCAAAACAAAGTTTTTTAATTATAGTGTAAATTCTTATCAAATAACAGAAAATATTCTCGAAGTAAAATTTACAATTTTGACAGATGTTGTATATGACCAAAAAGTAAAATTATTAAAAAAAGACTGGGCTTTATATTATAACGGCGAACTTTTTTACTGTATTGATGACAGTGAATATATGCTTGCAACTCAAACACTTTCTCCCAATTTAAGTTATGAGTTTAAGTTAGGTTTTCAGTTGCCTGTGGACAATAATTTAGAAAAAAACGCTATTCTTGAATACACCGAGTATGATTTAGATAAAGTTGAAACAAAAGTTTATGGCGTTGGTTTTACTGTTAAAAGTTAGATTTTTATGCTTAACTTTACGATGAAGATTAAGTTTTGCTTTATGTGTAGAATTTTACAGATAAAAATTAAATAGACCTGTTCTAAAACTTAGAACTTGACCACATAAAAATAATATGATAAAATAATAAAATGAGATATACAAGTGATTTAAGTGACAGTCAATGGGAAATAGTAAAGGAATACTTTCCAGTTGGGAATAAAAGTAAATATGAAAAACGAGAGCTTGTGAACGCTG
>BNZF01000026.1 GCA_026000865.1 Clostridia bacterium | reverse complement strand
CTTTCTGCATTATTGCATTTTACAGGATAAAATGTTGAATTTAAATAGGTTTTGCATATTTGGTCGTAGTTTCGACATATTTGACATGCATAATGTTTAATTTTCAAAAAAACTAGTGTACATTAACAAAACTAGATGATTTTTCAATCATTCAATCATAAGATAAATCTCATATACGGGCATGGGGCGTGCTACCCACCTCTCACAGACAAGCCACTCCTCGCAATCATTTATATATTTTTGTTAATATTCAAGCCAATATAGTCTATAAAAAATCAAATTACTATGTATAGGCACTTTACACACCTTAATTTTGGCAAAATCGTTTAATATAGCAAATTTCAAAGGGTGATTTACATTAATAGGTGGTAGTATAAAAGTTATGTTGTAATTTAACAACTAATTTTTTACTATTTTAACACCGAGTTTTGCACTAAAAAACAAAAATTTGCTTTTTTCTACAAATTTGGGTCGAAATATTATTTAAAATTAGTTTACAATGTTTTTTTGTTTTGTTATAATGGATTAGTATATGTGTCGTAGAGTTGCAGGTAGCTTTGGCATGCGTTTTCACGGCGGGGAACCCCCGCTGGTATTTTCACGGCGGGGAACCCCCGCTGGTATTTTCACGGCGGGGAACCCCCGCTGGTATTTTCGCGACTTATTTTAACTGTACAGTTATTTTAATTCCGCGAACAATGGTTGCAAATTAATTAGGGTAAAAAAGTTGCAACGGCGTCGGATAGTTGTAATGATAAAGAGTCGCAAAGGTAAGTGTTGTGGCACAAAGGGAAAAAGTCGCAAATCGTTAAGAAGAAAAAAGTCGCAAATGTTCTATAAAATGTGTAATGAATAGAAGTCGCAAAGGTAAGTGCTGTGGCTCAAAGGAAAAAAGTCGCAAAGGTAAGTGTTGCGGCTCAAAGGAAAAAAGTTGAAAATCAGTAAGACGAAAAAAGTTGCAATGGCTCATAAAAGGTGCAATGAATAGAAGTTGCAAAGGTAAGTGTTGTAGCTCAAAATAAAAAAGTCGCAAAGGTAAGTGTTTCCCGACTATGCGTAAACGCTACGTCAAGGCTCTGATTCTGCTACCAGCAGGAGCCTTCCCAAAGGGAAAAAGTCGCAAAGGTAAGTATTGTGGCTCAAAGGAAAAAAGTCGCAAAGGTAAGTGTTGCGGCTCAAAGGAAAAAGGAAAAAGATGAAGAGAGTAGTAATAACAGGGATGGGTACGGTAAACCCTCTTGGAAACAATGTAAATGAATTTTGGGATAATATTAGGGCTAATAAACATGGGTTTTCTTATATCTCAACTTTTGACCCGACTGATTTAGGTGTAAAGATTATCGGTGAGGTTAAAAATTTTTCTCCTGAAAATGTGATTTCTGCAAAAGAATTTAAACGCATGGAGAGATTTTTGCAATTGGCGGTAGTTGCGGCAAAAGAAGCCTTGATTGACGGCGGTTTGGATTTTTCTGAAACAGAAATCGAAAACCCTTATCGCAAAGGAGTTATAGTCGGTTGCGGTACAGGCGGTATTAACTTGATAGAAGATGAATATTCAAAATATCTTTCAAAAGGTCCGTCCAGAGTTAGCGTTTTCTTTATACCTATGATGATAATTAATATGGCAGCGGGAGAAATCGCGATGCGTTCAAAATTCAAGGGTGCAAATTTTGCGCCTGTTACCGCTTGTGCGTCAGCAACTCACGCCATCGGCGAAGCTTTCGAGAAAATTAAATATGGACAACTTGATATGTGTCTTTGCGGAGGTACAGAAAGTTCAATGTCAGAGTTTACTCTCGCGGGTTTTGCTAATATGAAAGCACTCTCGAAGTCGACTAACCTTGACCGTGCGAGTATTCCTTTTGATAAAGAAAGAAATGGATTTATTTTAAGTGAGGGTGCAGGCATATTATTGCTTGAAGAATATGAACACGCAAAAGCAAGAGGTGCAAAAATTTATGCAGAAGTCAGCGGATATGGCACAACTTGTGACGCTTATCATATGACTTCGCCGTCTCCAACAGGGGAATCTGCGGCAACGGCTATGCGACTTGCATTAGGTGACATTCCTGTTGAAAATTTGACTTATATCAATGCTCATGGTACATCAACTTCTCTTAATGATAAATATGAAACAACGGCAATTAAAGTTGCTTTTGGTGAACATGCTAAAAAGATTAAAATCAACTCAACAAAATCTATGACAGGGCATTTACTTGGTGCGGCAGGAGCAGTTGAGGCGATTGTTACTGCTTTGTCAATCAAAAATAGTCTTATCCATAAAACTGTTGGCTATGTTGTTCCCGACGAAGAATGCGACCTTGACTACTGTGTTAACGGTAATGTTGAAACTCAAATAAACGCTGCAATTTCTAATTCTCTTGGCTTTGGCGGACATAATGCGTCGATTTGTTTGACAAAAGTTGAGGTGTAACAGCAGGGAGGGCTTTGCCCCCATCTACGTGCATGCACTACGACAAGTCACTGTTTCTGTCACAAAGCAGGTGGCTTCCCGCAGGCACATAACATGTGTCCGTGACATTTCGCGGCAGGTAACACCTGAGGGTATTTCACGGCAGGTAACACCTTCCTGTGTTTCGCGGCAGGTAACACCTGCCTGTGTTTCGCGACAGGTAACACCTGCGGGTATTTCACGGCAGGTAACACCTGCCTGTGTTTCGCGACAGGTAACACCTGCCTGTGTTTCGTGGCAGGTAACACCTGCCTGTGTTTCGTGGCAGGTAACACCTGCCTGTGTTTCGCGTCATAGTTTAACTGCACGAATAGTTAACTCACGCGGGCGGAGAGTTAATAGTTACGAGTAGCACCCACCTGCATTTTCGCGGAATAGTTTAGTAGTATTGTTAGTTTACTGTCGCGTTTTTATAGTATTACAAAAATATCCATTGTCGCAAATTAGTAAGGATAAAAAAGTCGCAAAGGATTTCTGAAAGATGCAATGATTAAAAGTCGCAAAGGTGACTACTGCGGCTCAGACTAAAAAAGAAAAAAGTCACAGAGGCGTTGGATAGTTTATAGTTAAAAGTGTAAAGTTAAAAGATATGTATTCCCATGTAAACTCGCAAAACGCGACCGAGGACAAATGGTTTATTTAAACTATCTCGCGTAAACGTGACGCGAAGCGTCACTCCATAACTATTAACTGTTAACTATAAACTATTAACTCTCCGACCGCGGCTCAGACTAAAAAAGAAAAAAGTCGCAGAGGCGTTGGATAGTTTATAGTTAAAAGTGTAAAGTTAAAAGATATGTATTCCCATGTAAACTCGCAAAACGCGACCGAGAACAAATGGTTTATTTAAACTATCTCGCGTAAACGTGACGCGAAGCGTCACTCCATAACTATTAACTGTTAACTTTTAACTATAAACTATCCGACAATGGTCGCAAATTAGTAAGGATAAAAAAGTCGCGAGGGTTTCTAAAAGTTGTAATTGTTAAAAGTCGCAAAGGTGACTACTGCGGCTCAAACTAAAAATAAAAAAGTAAAAAAGGAGAGGTACAAAGTGCCAAAACTAAATAGAGAACAAATAAAAGAGATAATTCCGCATAGAGACCCGTTTTTGTTGATAGACGAAATCATTGAGCTTGAAATTGGAATAAAGGCCAAAGCGATAAAATATATTAAAAGTGATGATTTTTGGTTTCAAGGTCATTTTCCGAATTATCCCGTCACACCAGGAGTGCTGATGGTTGAAATGTTGGCTCAAACAGGTGCTGTTGTAATGCTTTCAAAAGAAGAAAATAAGGGAAAATTGGCGTTTTTCGCAGGGATAGATGACGTGAAATTTAAACGGCAAGTTGTGCCGGGTGATGTGCTTGTGCTTGAAACAACGATAAATAAGCAGAGGGGCTCAATTGGTATTGGCACGGGAATTGCAACTGTGAACGGAGAATTGGCAGTTTCGGCAGAAATAAAATTTGCAATACAAAATAGTTAACAACTGATAATAGAGGAGCTAAAATGAATTATAATGTAAATATTTTTTGGGATGAAGAGACAAATGTATAGGTTGCAAATGGTGAAAACGAACCAAAAGTATGTATGGACAGCGGTTCTTTTGATGCTCTTATTGAAAAAGTCAGATTTACTCTTTATGATTTACTTGAACTTAAACCCGAACAATACAGAACTATAAATATGCAAGTTAAAGCCGAAAGAAACTTAGTTATATAATGGCTGAATATGAAAAAAGAGTGAGAGAGAAGTTAAAAGAATATGGTTGCTATTTTGTAAGGCATGGAAAAGGCAGTCATGATATTTGGCACAGTCCTTTGAATGATGAAAAACGTAACTGTACCGAATTATATCCCATCAAGGCACACTCTAATGCCATTTTGAAAGAAGCAGGAATAAAAGAAAAGTTTTAAATAAAAGAAAAAATTGCAAAGGCAATTATAGACTGCCAAAATAAAAAAGAGGAGAAAAATAATGTTTAATGGAGTACCTTTTCCAACAGAACAAGAGATATCATTTCTTGTTAAAACGATTAAAGATAATGATTTGTCTGAAATAAATATTGAATATAAAGACACAAGGATAGTTGTCAAAGCGAAAACAGATACCCGTGTAATAACAGAGAGTGCGGTTCCGACTTATGCGAATATTCCAGCGAACACTATTGTTTCTACTGCACCTGTCGCTGTTAACAGCAACGATAAAATTGTAAAATCTCCGATAGTCGGCACGTTTTATTCTGCCCCATCGCCTGATAAACCTCCGTTTGCCCCTGTTGGACAAAAAGTTAAAAAGGGTGATGTTTTGATGTTAATCGAAAGCATGAAGATTATGAACGAAGTCACAAGTGATTATGATGGTGTTGTCAAAGAAATATTAATCAAAAATGCCGAAGCGGTAGAATTTGACCAACCGATTATGATTATCGGATAATGTCGGCTACGCCGACAGGTAATAGTGAATAGTGACCAGGTAATAGGTGTGGAGTGTCGCTACGCGACACGTTTACGTGGCGGGCAAACACTCCGTGTCCCGTCTATGCGTAAACGCTACGACAAGGCTCTGATTCTGCCACAGGCAGGAGCCTTCCCGCCTGTATTTCGCGTCATAGTTTAACTGTGTCACTGGTTTAACTCATGCGGACGATTATTAATAATCGTTACGGATAGTTGTCGCAAAACGCGACAATAAAATAATCGTTTGTTTACGCGTCATAAACGTCCGCCTTAGGCGGACACCACAACCTATTACTTATTACCTGTTCACTATTACCTACGTAGTCTGGTTGCAATCGGTCAAACCAAAGCCAGCACGGTCGCAAATAGATTAAATGAAAAGAAGAGCAGTCAGAAGTGCAAAACGTGAAAACAATGTGAGGACTAAAAATGAAAGTTTTGGTTGCTAACCGTGGGGAAATCGCGGTAAGAATAATAAGGGCGTGCAGAGAGCTGGGATTTCAGACTGTTGCGGTGTATTCAACTGCGGACAGGAACGCTTTGCATACTATGTTCGCAGATGAGTCGGTTTGCATAGGTCCGCCACAAGTTGATAAGAGTTATCTTAATGTTAAAAACATAATCGCTGCTTGTGAAACTACAGGGGCTTCTGCGTTGCACCCTGGGTTTGGCTTTTTGTCAGAGAATGCTTCTTTTGCTAATTGCTGTAAAAAATGCAATATAAATTTTATCGGTCCGCCGTCAGATGTTATAACTTTGCTTGGTGATAAAGCTAATGCGAAAGAGACTATGAAAAAGGCGGGTGTACCTGTAATTCTTGGCTCGGACGGTGCGGTTAATAATCTTGATGATGCTAAAAAAATTGCTGGGAAAATCGGTTATCCTGTGTTAATTAAGGCAGCAGCAGGTGGTGGAGGCAGAGGTATTCGCCGTGTTGACAATGAAAATGAACTTGAACATCAAATCACCGCTGCAAAAGAAGAATCAAAGAAATTTTTCGGAGATGATAGCATATACATCGAAAAATTATTGTTAAATCCAAAACATATTGAATTTCAAATCTTAGCGGATAGCTTTGGAAATGTTATTCACCTTGGCGAAAGAGATTGTTCTCTTCAAAGACGCCGTCAAAAAGTTTTGGAAGAAACCCCGTCTCCGATTATGACACCGCAATTGCGTGAGAAAATGGGTAACGCTGCTGTTAAAGCGGCAAAGGCAAGCGGATATGTTAACGCGGGAACGATTGAATTTCTTGTTGATAAAAATATGGATTTTTATTTTATGGAAATGAACACCCGCATACAAGTTGAGCATCCGATTACAGAAGCAGTAACAGGCGTTGATTTAGTAAAACAACAACTCAAAATTGCCGCAGGTGAAAAACTTTCTTTTGTTCAGGATGACATCAAACTAAGCGGTCATTCAATTGAATGCAGAATTAATGCTGAAACTCCTGATAAGGATTTTAGACCGTCTTGCGGTAAAATATCCTCGCTCAATTTACCCGGCGGAAACGGCGTGAGAATTGACTCCGCAATCTATCAAGGCTATGATATTCCTCCTTTTTATGATAATATGCTCGCAAAATTAATCGTCAAAGCACCAACTCGTCACGAAGCGATTATGAAAATGAAACGTGCATTATCTGAATTCATTGTCGAAGGTGTTGACACAAACATTGACTTTCAGTTAAACTTAATTAAAAATGATTTCTTTGAAAACGGAGAATATGACAACAACACGGTCGACAATTTACAATTGTCACAGTGAATAGGTGATAGTTTATAGTTGAAAGTGTATAGTTGGGTGAATGCTATCGCATTCACAGTTAATAGTTAAAAGTGTATAGTTATTGAGTGACAATGTGTGACACGTTTTACGCGGGGTAGCTTAATTTAATCGTTTGTTATCGGTCGCGTTTTGCAGTTTGATAATAAAAAAAGGGTTGCAAATCGGTAAAACTGAGAACGTCGCAGAGGTTCTGTAAAGATGCACTAAATAGAGGTTGCAAAGGTAATTATTGCAACCCAAAATAAAAAAGAGGAAAAGGCATAATGTTTTTCCTGATAACAATATGATTTGCATTTTAACGGTGAACTTAGTGGTTGCAAATCAGTAAAGCGAAAAAAGTCGCAGAGGTAAATTAAAGTTGTAATTTTTTAAAAGTTGCAAAGGGGATTACTGTGGCTCAAAGGAAAAAAGTGCCCAAAATAAAAAATGGGATTAGAAGATATGCTAAACCTTGTTAAGACAAGGTTTAATGGAGTTGCTGAAAAAGGTGCGGAAGTTGTTGATAATTTTAAAACAAAAGTAAATGTGCCTGAGGATATATTATATAAATGTCCGAGATGTCAAGAAACTACGCTTATGGACGATTTTTTGGCACAGGGTAAGGTTTGTAAGTGCGGTTATCATGGTCGTATGACAGCGAAAGAACGCTTGCAAATTACTGCGGACAAAGGCAGTTTTATTGAATATGACAGTGATATGACGAGCTTAAATCCTATTAATTTTCCGAAATATGAGGAAAAAATAGGTTCTTTGCAACAGTCAACAGGTATAAAGGACGCGATACTTACAGGTGAGTGTACCATTCGCGGTAATAGATGTGTAATTGGCGTTATGGACAGCAATTTTTTAATGGCGTCGATGGGTAGTGTTGTTGGCGAGAAAATTACACGTGCTTTTGAAAAAGCAATCGAACTTTCTTTGCCTGTGATTATGTTTACTGCATCAGGTGGTGCGAGAATGCAAGAGGGAATAATTTCTCTTATGCAAATGGCGAAAACTTCGGGAGCTGTTAAGTTGCACTCGGATAGAGGTTTACTCTATATAACCGTGGTCACAGACCCGACAACAGGTGGTGTGACAGCATCTTTTGCGTCACTCGGCGATATAATAATTGCTGAACCGAAAGTTATGTTCGGTTTTGCGGGTCGCAGAGTTATCCAAGATACCATAAAACAACACCTGCCAGATGATTTTCAAATGTCAGAAATGCTACTCGAAAAAGGTTTTGTGGACATGATAGTAGAACGTAAAAAAATACGAACAACTTTGGCACAATTGCTGACACTTCACAATTAGTTAATAGGTAAGAGTGAAAAAACGAGGTAATAGTGAAAAAGAGAGGACTAAAAAATGACAACAACAGTGAGTTTTGATATTGATAAATCTTCGCTTGAAAGAATATATGAACTCGGAATTGACTTAAAATCTGAATTTGATGAGTTTATCAACGGAATAATATCAACTGATAACTATTCTGATGTTGATTTGGATTGGAATGCAATTTCAATTGCTCATAAAGATTTTGAGAACGGTAGATTTTCTAGTGTAGAGGAATGTATGATACGAATTGACCGAATTATAAATAGTGCTGAATAGGGGAAGTAATGTTATATAAAGTAATACCTCTTGAATTTGCTGTATCTCATATTGAAAAGCATATCGAATTTTTATCTCGGGTCAACATTCAGGCAGCGAAACGTCTAAGAAACTCTTTTAATAATGAATTAAAGTTTTTAGGTAAAAATCCTTTTATTGGCATTAAATATCAAAGCAATAAGTGCGACAATTTGACTTTTTTCAGTCATTTTGTCCCAAAATATTATAGATTTGTTTATAGAATTTTAAGGGATACTGTTTACATATATGATGTACAGGATTGTCGGCAAAACACAGATAAATCAAACGTTTAGGTAGCATCTGTCGACGTTTTCGCGGTATTTTAACTTAATTGTTATTTAATATCCACGTTTTGTGTGGGACAAAAAATACAATTGTTGTAAATTAGTTGAAAGAAAAAAGTCGCAAAGGGTTCATATTACTCGCACTGATATTTAGTTGCAAAGGGTATTATTGTGGCTCAAAGGAAAAAGTTGAAAGAAAAAAGTTGCAAAGGGTTCATATTACGTGTACTGATATTTAGTTGCAAAGGGTATTATTGCGGCTCAAAGGAAAAAGTTGAAAGAAAAAAGTTGCAAAGGGTTCATATTACTCGCACTGATATTTAGTTGCAAAGGGTATTATTGCGGCTTAAAGGGAAAAGCTCAAAGGGAAAAGTTCAAAGTGAAAAAGTTCAAAGGGAAAATGTGAGGGGTAAAAAAGGACTAAAAAATGATTAAAAAAAGCATTTTGGCGGGTGTACTTATTGCACTTGCAATGACGATGTATGCAAAAATTGGGAATGCCAGTCCTTATGATGGCGATGTTCATACTTTAATGGCAATATTATATAAACCAATTGCAGCAGGTATATTCGCATTTGCTTTAACATATATAAAAGAACAAGGCTTGCCTCTTTTTACAGGCAAAGCGGGTACAGATTTTTCAAAAAAAGATTTATTTCTGAAAGTTTTACCCTCAAACCTTTTGGGCTGTTTTATTGTGACATTCCCGTTAATTTTTACTGAAAGCGGATATGAAAAAAATTTTCAATTAATAATTAATGGTCTTACTAATGATGAGTTTTATGCTGTTTTTATAAAAGCAATTTTTTGTGGAGCTTTAATGAGAATTGCTTGTAATTCAAAGAGTATATATGTTACAATAGGTTGTGTGTTTGCTTTTTTAATGTCGGGCTTTTATCACTGCATAGCATTGTCGGCGGCGTTTTTCGGAGCAATTGGCGAAAGCTTTGATGGAATGGCGATACCCTGGATACTTATTGCAGTAATCGGTAACTGGGTTGGTGCATTTGGTGTGTCGTACTTTAAATGCGAAAAATGGACTATTAAAGGTAAGAGTGAATAGTCAATAGTTAACAGGTAATAAGCAAGAGTGAATAGGTAATAGTTAACAGGTAATAAGTAAGAGTGAATAGTTAACAGTATGATATCGGATAGTTGCAGTATAAAGTTGAAAGTTATGTGTTTTTTTATGTAAACTAATAAAACACGACCATAAAATAACGTTTAAATTAAGCTTTCTCGCGTAACGTGCCACGCAGTGGCACTGGGTAACTATTAACGATTGTCTGTTAACTATTTAACTATTAGACTTGTTCTAAAAATTAATAAATTATCTTTTTTAGATTATTTTAACGTTAAAAAATAAAGAGTGGGTGTGGGGAAAAGCACCACTTCTTAGAAAAAACATCCTCACTATTTCAAAGTTAAACTATTCATAAAACAGGTTTTAGAACAGGTCTAATGCAATTGAAGTTGAAAGTTAATTAAAATAACGATAGAGCAAACGAGATAAATAAACCTTAAAACAATGTGAGGACTAAAAATAATAAATGAGTAAATTAAGTGCATATGAAAAACTTTTGTTAATCAGAAATAAAGAGAGACCCGTTTCGAGTGATTATATCGGTGAGGTTTTTGACGATTTTGTTGAAATACATGGTGACAGGCTTTTTGGTGACGATAATGCTATAATCACGGGTATTGCAAGACTTGATGGCAAGCCTGTGACTATAATTGCAGAAACAAGAGGGCATAATATAAATGAAAACAAGCGGACAAATTTTGGTATGCCCTATCCCGAGGGCTATCGAAAAGCGTTGCGTGCGGCAAAACAAGCCGAAAAATTTCACAGACCAGTAATCTGTTTCATTGATACTCCTGGTGCTTTTTGCGGAGTTGAGGCTGAAAATCGCGGTCAAGGTGAAGCAATTGCAAAAAATCTTGCGGAGTTTATGACGCTTAAAACGCCGATAGTTTCTATCGTAATCGGTGAGGGTGGAAGTGGAGGTGCTTTGGCACTAGGAGTTTGCGATGTTTTGCTTATGTTAGAGAACGCACTATATTCTGTTATTTCGCCAAGAGGTTTTGCTTCCATACTTTGGAAAGACCCCTCAAAAGAAAAAGAGGCTTGTGAATTACTTAAAATCACAGCCGAAGATATGGTTGAATTTGGAATTGTAGAGGAAATTATACCAGAACCTCCCATCGGAATTGACCTTTATAGCATTTCAGACAACATAAAAGAGGTTTTATTTGAAAAAATTACAACTATTTCACAAAAACCTATTGACGAGTTATTAAACGGGCGTTATACTAAGTTCAGAAAAATCGGAAGTTTTTCTGTTTCGGAAATACAAGGGTCGGAAAGTTGAAAGTTTAAAGTGTATATTGTATAGTTGTAGGTGACGTTCGCCTGATATTTAGCGGTGCAATTTAACCGTGCTGTTAGTTAACGCACGCAGGCGATTCGTAGAGTTATAATTGCCACTTGCAAAACGCGGAGATATTCGATTATTATAACTATCTCGCGTAATTGTCGGTGTGCACACCTTTAAACTTTACGCGGTAGAATTTACACTCTCCGACACTCTTAGACTGCCGAAACTCTGAATTTGTATTTGTAATGAATACAAGTTCTTAATATTATAATAAAAAAAGGAGCATTCTCTATGTTTGAAAAAGTGCAAAAAATTGTTGCGGAGCAACTCGGAAAAAAAGTCGATGATGTTAAACTCGAAAGTGCAATTGCGGAAGATTTGGGTGCAGATTCTCTCGACGTTGTTGACCTCGTTATGGCTGTTGAGGAAGAATTTGACGTTTCTATCCCAGACGAAAAAGTTGAACATATGAAAACGGTCAACGATATCGTTGAGTTCCTCAAAACTTCTATCGGCGAAGAGTAATTTTTTACTCACATTGGATTGGGCTTTATGCTTTATATAAAGCCTATCCTTACATATGTGCCTTACGGAACAGGTAATAATAGTTAAAAGGTATGGTGGACGCCAACGTTTACACAGTTTAACTTAATTGTTTTTTGACAATGCAGTTGTGATTTTTGTATAACTATTAAAGCTTGGCAGTAAACGGTTCGTTACCACAACTATTAACTGTTACCTATTAATTATTAACTTGACAAAAAAGAGGGGCTATTTAAGTGGCAAATACAATAGATGTGACTTTAACGCTCGATAAGAAAGTTAAAGAAAATGCTCAGATACTTTTTGAAGACCTCGGGCTTAGTTTGTCAACTGCATTTACCGTTTTTTGTAAACAGGCTCTGATACAAGGAAAAATCCCTTTTGAAATTGTTGACCCTTTTTATGGGGAAAGAAATCAAGAGCATTTGAGAAAAGTCCTTGAAGCTGTTGAAAGAGGGGAGTTCGCAGAACACGAGCTTATTGAGGATTAATTGTGAGACTGAGAGTATGGGCTGACGAGGGTTGGGAAGATTATCTGTTCTGGCAAACGGAAGATAGGAAAACTCTTAAAAAGATTAACACTCTTGTTAAGTAAGTTATTCGTGAACCATTTAGTGGATTAGGTAAGCCCGAACCTCTTAAAGGTAATTTACAAGGCTGTTGGAGTAGACGAATAGACGGCAAAAATCGGTTAGTATATAAGGTGACAGATGATTATATAGTATTTATGCAATGCCGTGGGCATTATGATATATAAGATATAAACAGAACGGAGCATTGAAAATTATGACAATAAAAAATATTGCACTTGCAGGACATAACGGCGAAGGAAAAACGGCGTTAGCAGAGGCACTCTTATTCAAAGCAGGTGCTGTTGACCGACTTGGCACAGCAACCGCAGGGACTACAGTAATGGACTTTGACGCCGAAGAAACAAAACGTGTTTTTTCGATTAATACATCTGTTGCGACTTTTGATTTAAAAAACGATGATGTTAGAGTAAATCTAATCGATACCCCTGGTATGTTTGATTTTGCAGGTGGTATGTATGAGGGTATTACTGCTGCAAACACTGTAATTATCCCTGTTTCTGGTAAGAGCGGTGTTAAAGTTGGTACAAAAAAAGCATATAAACTTGCGGCAAAACTGGGCAAATCAAAACTCATTGTCATCACTAAAATTGACGACCCGAATGCTAATTTTTATAATACTTTGACTGCACTAAAAACTGAGTTTGGTGCAAGCATCTGCCCTGTCATTGTACCTGTTATCAAAAATTCTGAAATTGACAGCTTTATTAACTTAATTGAGCAAAAAGCTTATAAATATGACGACAAAGGCAATGCAAAAGAAATTGATATGCCAACAGATTTGCAGGATAAAGATTATCGCCTTGACGGTTTGGTTGGTGCAATATCGGAGGCTGTTGCTGAAACTGACGAAGCACTGATGGAAAAATTCTTCATGGGTGAGCCTTTTACACAAAAAGAAATTATCGACGGTATCCATAACGGCATGAATAAAGGCATTATCACTCCTGTTGTTTTGGCGTCTTCAACTACTCTTGCGGGCATTGACATGCTTTTAAAAGAGTTTGTTTTGCTCTTCCCTAACCAAAAAGAAAGCGGTAATCCTTTGGCGTCCGCAGGCGTAGGCGACAGTGGTGAGGAGCCTAAATATGAAAAAGAAATAGCAGTAGATGCAGACGGTGACCTTGCACTTTATGTGTTCAAAACAGTTGCAGACCCGTTTGGCGACAAGGTTTATGCTAAGGTTATGAGAGGAACTCTCACACCCGACACAGAAGTTAAAAATGCTAACGGTGACAGCCAAAAGATAGGCAAATTTTATAGTATTTTTGGCAAGAAAACAACCGAGATTTCTAAGGCAATTGCAGGTGAAATTGTATCTTTGGCGAAAATTAATGCACGTGCAGGTGAAACACTTTGCAATGGTGAATATATCCAATTCCCATCTGTTAAAGGTCCAACACCTTGTTTCTCACTCGCAGTACGTTCAAAATCACAAGGTGACGAGGGCAAAATTTCGAGTGGTATTTCACGTATATTGGCAGAAGATTTAACCTTAACATACGGACGTGATAACACTACAAAAGAGTTTATTTTGAGCGGTCTTGGCGACCAGCACCTTGAAGTTGCAATGTCTAAACTTAAAACAAAATTTGGTGCAGAAGTTGAAACTTCAAAACCAAAAATTTCATATAAAGAAACCATCACAAAGAAAGTGTCTGAGCGAGGACGTCACAAAAAACAATCAGGCGGTGCGGGACAATTCGGTGACGTTGTTATTGAATTTGAACCAACTGTTGGCGATGAACTTGTTTTCGAGGAGAAAGTTTTCGGCGGTGCTGTGCCAAGAAACTATTTCCCTGCTGTTGAAAAAGGTTTGCAGGATTGTGTGCAAAAAGGCGTACTGGCAGGTTGTCCTGTTGTTGGACTTAAAGCAATTCTAACTGACGGTTCTTATCACCCTGTTGACTCGAACGAGCTTTCTTTCAAACTTGCCGCAACTTTGGCATATAAAGCTGCTATGCCGAAAGCAGGTCCAAAACTTCTTGAACCGATTTTTTCTTTTGCAATCACAATACCCGATGAAAACACAGGCGATATTATGGGAGAGCTCAATAAACGTCGCGGTCGTGTACTTGGCATCGACCCAGTTGAAAAAGGTATAAGTGCTGTTAACGCTGAAGCACCTATGATGGAAATGCAGGATTTTTCACTCTATCTGCGTCAAGTTACACGCGGAATGGGAGATTATGTCTTTGAATTTTTACGTTATGAGCAATTGCCTGATATGTTGGTTACGAATGTTGTTGCGAATATCAAGACCGAAGAGTAGACTAGGTAATAGGTAACAGTTAATAGGTAATAAGTTTAAAATGTCCGCTTATTGCGGGCATTTTTGCGTCATGTTTAACAGGATTGATATAATTTTAACTTAGCAATCAGTGGTTGCAAATCATTAATACTAAAAAAGTTGCAGAGATTTTTAAAAAGTGCAATGATTAGAAATCGCAGAGGAAATTATTGCGGCTTAAAGGAAAAGTTTAACATAAAAGAAGAGCAGTAAGAATAAATCAATGTCAAAAACAATGTGAGGAGTAAAAAAGAAAAAAGTTGCAGAGATTTTTAAAAAGTGCAATGATTAGAAATCGCAGAGGAAATTATTGCGGCTCAAAGGAAAAGTTTAACATAAAAGAAGAGCAGTAAGAATAAATCAATGTCAAAAACAATGTGAGGAGTAAAAAAGAAAAAAGTTGCAGAGGTTTTTAAAAAGTGCAATGATTAGAAATCGCAGAGGAAATTATTGTGGCTCAAAGGGAAAAGTTTAAAATAAAAGAAGAGCAGTAAGAATAAATCAATGTCAAAAACAATGTGAGGAGTAAAAAAGAAAAAAGTTGCAGAGGTTTTTAAAAAGTGAAATGATTAGAAATCGCAGAGTAAATTATTGCGGCTCAAAATAAAAAAAGTGTTGTAAAATAAAAAATTCTATGATATAATCTAAAATGAGTGTAAATGGGTGAAGATTTTGGTGATAATGCATAAAATGTTTGGCAAATCCTTTACATATAAGGAGAAAATTTTGTTACATAAGAAAAATTTGCTACATAATATTGTTGAAATTTTTTTGGCAGTTTTTATATTAATATCGATGGCGGTTCCTGTTTCAGCGTCGGCTGAAAAATCTTTTGATGTTGTATTTGTTATTGATAACAGCGGTTCAATGTTAAAATCTGACCCCGAACGCCTTGCGTTAAAGGGTGCGGAGTTGTTTGTTGATTTGCTTGCGGGCACAAATTCCCGTGCGGGCTATGTTATGTTTTCTGACACGATTAGAGACAAACGTTCTCTTGAAATAATCAACGGGAATACCTCTCTAAAAAACGCTTTTGAGAATACGGTTTATCCAGAAATTGGAGCGACCGACATTGGCTCGGCTTTACAATTTGCACAAACACTTTTTGATGACGATGAGAAATTTAAAGACAATAAAAAAATCATTGTGCTGATGACTGACGGCAAGCCAGAAGTTGCAGGCAAAACTGCTGAGGAACTCTATAATTCAATCAATTCTGCCACAAATTATTTTAAAGATATTGCACCTGTATACACAATAGGCTTGAATTATGACGGCGGAATTGACACTGCTTTGATGCAAAATATTGCTGACACGACCAAGGCATTTTATTATGAAGTTACCAAAAATACTGACCTGCCCGACTGTTTTATGAAAATATTTATCAACCTTTCAAGCGGTAAGTTTGAAACAATTGGCGATAATATTACAAATTGCGAAGTGAAAGTTCCTGAAAATATTGAAACTTTAAATCTTGTGATTATGCCACCTTGTACTGTTGTACATTCTTTGGAAACTTTTATCGAAACTCCTAGTTATATTCTCCTAAAACAGGCTAACCCCGAGTCAGGGACGATAGAATTAGGTTTTGACAAAAATGTAACAGTAAAGCTTTTGACAACTGAAAAATCAGCGGAAAGTATCGCGGTGACTTTTGACACCGACGGCGGTACGGAAATACAAACCATGTACCTTGCAAAAGGTGCAGTTTTGCCTTCACTTTCAACCACCAAAACAGGTTTTAATTTTGACGGCTGGCTTTTGGGTGAGACAAAATTTGATTTGTCAACTCCCATTACTTCTAATATTACCCTCAAAGCGGTTTGGACAACAGCACCTGTTACCACTGTTCCCAACGGTGAAAATCCATCCAATGCAGGGGAAAAAGAAGGAATGTATTCTATCAATGAAGTAAATATTATCCCTGTGATTATATTTGCGGTTCTGCTCCTTGCGGTAATTTATTTTGGAATATTCCTTTTCCCAAAATTAATGGTTGATAAAATATTCGGAACTCATCCGCTTTTAAGCGGTATTATGGCGTTGGTTTTGAATCTAATTATATGTCTTAGCGTTTGGATTATTTTTCTAAATTTACTATCGCCGACGGTGTTTTCAATTAACCCTAAAAAGACTTTTTATGACAAATCCTATTCTAATTTTTATGAAAAATACTTCTTTTTTACTGCGATTTTAATACCGTTTATTTACAATTTTATTTGTGCGTATATTGTCCCCGCTTTAACATCAAACTTGCTCAAAGTTAAAAAAATGCAATGTTGGATTTTTACTTTTTCGTCTTTAATAGGTATTGTTTTTCCACTTTACCTTTGGTACGGCTTTGCTTTTTCATTCGCGACCGTACTCCTTTATCTATTGCCGTATATATTCACCTACACAGTCAATTTTATTCTCTGTTCGCTCTGTGTCCGCTTTACCTATGGAAAATATTTTAGGTTCATTGCATAAGTAGCAGGCAAAGCCTGCCTGTTTTTCGCGTTTAACTACATGGCTAGTAGTGGGCAGAGTAAGTAGCATCTGCATGTAACTTTTACGTCGTAGTTTAATGGCACGGTTAGCTAACTCTCGCGGGCGGAGCAGGTAGCACCTGCATGCACTTTCGTGTCATAGTTTAACGGCACGGCTTGTTAACTCTCGCGGGCGGAGTAGGTTGACAGTTTGAGATAGTTATTGGATAATTAAGAAGAAAAAAGTTGCAAAAGTTATTGTATATCGCATTGAATAGCAGTTGAAAAGTTGCTTCTATGGCACAAAATAAAAAAGGAGTAAAAAGATTTTGAGCGAGGCTTTGAGTAAATCTCTTTTATATATATTAATTGCGGTCTTGGGAACGTCACTGTTGAGAGCGTTGTATACTTATGGATATGCGGTTTGGAAAAACGCGATTACAAACGGTGCGACCTATCTTTGGCATATGGCTCACCCCGACGAGGAACTTTATCGCAATTATTTCTTTGGACCTTGGCGTCATCAGATAAAATTGATTTATATAGATTGCCGTGAGATTATTACGCTTGAACCAACTTTTGCAGGGATATCTTGGTTGCAGGAAAAAATATCCGAAATTGACATAACAAAAATCCCATTAATTGTGCGTTTTTTTATAATTATACCAATGTTTTGGCTTTGGTTTTTTATACATATTTATCATTATTTTGAGAGATTTTTTAGTGTAATCTTTACTGCATTACTGCTATTTATTTTTACAGTTTTACATACAATTGTTGCCATTCCTGTTTCTGGTGTTGGTAAAATCATTATGAATTTTAACAAGGCAAAAGAGATTGCGTCAAGGGCACAAAATAACCGTGCAATTCGTTGCACACACTGTCTTGAAGAGAGTACCGATTGCTTTTTTCGTTGTCCGCAATGCCAAAGAGTGCATCAAAATCTTCACCCAAGCAAATATGGAATTTGGAATACCCGCTGTGATTGCGGTTATAAACTGCCTTTGACGCACAAGGGACGTCAAAGGAATTTGTCTGTTCATGAAGTTTGTCCGCTTTGTATGAACGATTTGATTTTTGCGATGTCAAAAAATTTTGGTATTCAGCTTATCGGCGGTTCATCTGCGGGTAAGACGACTTTTCTTGCCGCTTTTTGGCACGAATATACCAAACGTCTTGAAGCTTTTTCTTACAATTCCTTGAAATTTTATACTGTTCCAAGCGAGAAATTTGACGAGTTGGAGTTTTGTTTTAAAACTGGTACAAGTAACGCAACTTCTGAACGCACTGCGATTACTTACACAATTTCCCACGAACTCCCTGACAGTGATACGATGCTGAATTTCTCAATTTATGACATTGCGGGTGAGGTTTTTTCCGACAGCACATATGAACGAACTCAAAGTCAATACACATATTGCGAGGGTTTGGTTGTTCTTGTTGACCCACTGACTTCTCTCGAATTTCGTCAGCGGATTGGTTTTGATGAGGATGAATTACAAGGATATTCCCAAAATTCACCGTTTATTATCCTATCTTCATTTTTGGAAACTTACAAAAATCTGAATAGATATAGGAAAAACCTTGTAAATGTTCCGCTGTCAATAATAATAACAAAATCGGACATATCTGTGGTAAATCAAAGGATAGGTCTTGAAAATATTACTCAAAAATTTAAAGAACAAGAATATTCTTACAACTTTGAATTTGCTAATGCAAGGGATACTATTTGTAAGGAATTTTTGTTTGACATAGATTTTTCAGACTTTTTGCAAATGGTTGACGCGAATTTTAAGAATGTGCATTATTTTCCTGCGACCGCTATGGGACACCATCTTAACGGTATGGAATATCAACCCAACGGCGTTTTCGAGGGAGTTGAGTGGTTGCTTTCAAGTGAACTTAAAACAATGCTCGAAAAAGGCAAAAAAAATATGGTCACAGGTGAACAGCAATCTAAAAAAGTTGAATATGTTAAGCCCGAATATAAACCTGCCGAAAAGCCTAATAAACCCGCTCCAAAAGTCATTTCACAGGCTGATATTGAAAAAGAATTAGCCGAAGAAGAGGCAAAATTCAGAGAGCAATATGCCAAAATGCAACAAACTTCTGAGCAAAAAACGTCTGCAATTGAACAAGAAAAACATGTAAAAAAATATGTTGACCCTGATGAATTTTTTGGTAATAAAAAACCTGTTTCGGTTGCACCTATTGTTGAAGTTCCTCAAGTTCAAAAGACAAAAATCGAGGATAATATTATCTTTTTTGACGAACCGTTGGAAGAATTTGTTCCCGAAACTGCTCAACCTGTTTACGAGAAATATATCGTCCCTGCGACAACTGCTCCAAAACCTGTAATCAAAGATAATGAGATTTTCTTTGACGAGCCGTTGGAAGAATTTGTTCACGAAATTACCAATTCTATTGATGAAGCTAAACCTGTTTACGAGAAATATATCGTCCCTGCGACAACTGCTCCAAAACCTGTAATCAAAGATAATGAGATTTTCTTTGACGAGCCGTTGGAAGAATTTGTTCCAACACCGAGTGAAGATAATAGTAAACAGCTAACTGACGATGAGCCTATACAGTTTTATAATGCTGAACAAGATGGTGAGCCACAATTCTATACCGCTACTGATGAAGATGAAATGGAAAGTTTAGCTGCAAAATATGCACAAATTTATGGAGATACTGAAAATATTTTGCCATTTGAGGAAGTTGTGGAAGCGGTGACGTCTTTTGAGGAAGTCGTGGAAGTGGTGCAGCCTTTTGAAACAAAACCTGTTGAAAAGAAAAAGAGCGAAAGTGTTGACGATTTTTTATCAATGTTGAATAATGATTAATAAAAATCTATCAAAAAACAAAGTAAAATAAAATGTCAATTTGAAATAAATCACGAAAATGCATGCGGGAGATACCCGCCGAAAAACATGCGGGTTTTACCCGCAAAAAAATGAGGAGAAATGAAATGACCAAAGCTTTTATTTGCCCATATTGTTTTAATGAAATCAAGTCAGGAGAGTTAGAATATATCTGCTCCGAGTGCGATACCGCGATTAAGGAAAAGGAATTATCTGTAACAGAAAAAAATTCAAAGACGAAAATTAAGTGTCGTAACGACGAATGTTCGTGCCAAAATGTTACAAAAAGACGTTGTCCTTATGACAGTTGCAACCATACAATCGCTGACGCACTTATTCATACAAAAACGACTTCTTTCTCACTTTTGGGGTCAACTGGTGCGGGAAAAACTAACTGTATAACGGTTATGCTGACAGAATTAAGCAAACGAAATAAGAACCTAAACCTTGCATTGACGCCGATTACAGCAGATTGTCGCCAAAAATTTGAGCTCAACAAAGCCCAAGTTTATGAGAATAGAGTTAAGCTTGACCAGACCGCAACTGGCACAGAACAAGTTGACATTTTTTCTGTAAAAAACCTAAAAAGCAATGATATTCTCACGTTCAATATTTATGACGGTGCGGGAGAAAGTATCACCTCTGCGAACTCCTCTGACCCATATTCTGAGCTGACTTTGAGGTATATTGAATACTCCGAGAGCATGATGTTTTTGATTGACCCTTTGCGTTTTTCAAATTTGAGAAAGCAGATTTCCAATGACGCCGTGCAAAGTTCAATCGCTGACGAGGGTGAAAACGCGATTTCTATTATAAACTCTATTGCTGAAATGTACAAGAACAGAAATCGCCTAAAATACAGCCAAAAAATTGACAAATTTGTTGCAATTGTTCTGACAAAAATGGACCTTTTCAAGGACCATTTTGACCAAAACGGTCTGCTTTTTGCACGTAACAGCAACCACCCTCAATTGGGATATTTCAATATGGAAGATTGCCGTGAGGTTGACAAAGAGCTAACAGAATGGCTTATTGAAAACGACCAAGAGGACTTTGTTCGCTCACTTAAAGAGCATTTTTACTTCGACAAAAAAGGATTCAAGGAGAAAAAATGTTTCCTCTTTGGAATATCTGCGTTTGGTAAAAAGCCTGATATTGAGGGGTCATTGCCAGAAATTCACCCGCATAGAGTTCTTGACCCGCTACTTTGGCTAATGGCAAAACAAGGATTTATTGATTGCCGAGAAGGAATGCGTTGATACGAGTTTTGTTATACACAAAAACACTTATGTTTACAAGTCCTATAAGCCGAAGCATTTCAGTTGCAAATTAGTTAAAATAGTGATAGAACAGGGAGTATACACCATAAAATGGTGTTGAAAAATAAAAAGATGTTACATCAAATTATATATTTAAGAGCTGGAAATGGTCGGAATTTATTGCAAAAAGGCAATTTGGCACTTGGTGAGGGGAACAAGGTGTTTTCTTTTTCAGAGCCTATTGTGACAGAAAATGGGTATGATTTTCAGTTTTATAATACTTATATTTCCCAGCCGAAACCATCTTATGTTAAAATCAGTGATATTGACAAAAGAGAAACAATGACGGATAATGCATATTCGTATTATGTTCCAATGCAGGGACAGCCGCTTTTCACTAAATGGCTTTATATCCCACGTGAATATGCCAAAGATGGTCGCGGAACTTTCCTAAATTATGGTTTAGTTGGCAAGCTGAATTATTACCCTTGTGTGTATTTTGAAAGCCCATCAGTTGACGAAGTTACCGATGTTAACGGCAAAGTTTATAGAACAGCTATTGGCTCAAAAGAAGAGGATGTTGAATACTATCAGTTTAGATTTTCTGAGATGCCTGCTTGGCTTTCGTCTATTGACGCCGAACAAATAAAATGGAATAATGAATTTAGCTTTTCAAATATCGGAAAATGGATTATTTCGAATAATTACCAAGACTTATTGCAAAATGCGGTTGCATTTGTAATCCGTCAACTCCGTACTCCTTTGGGCGAACGGGAATTTATAATTATTCGTGATACGGAAGAAAATGTAAGAAAATGGATAGCTGCAATAGAATACGCACTGCCTGTTTCTGTTGCGTTGCAGTTGCCTTTTGCGACACGGCTGACGGATTGCCACAAAAAAGGAAATCTTTATTTTGTTGACCAGCATGGAAAATACCTCGTAACTGGGCGAAATGACCAGAAAAAAGTGCTTGCAATTATTGTAGGCTCAGACACTCGCGACCCGCAAACCAAAAATATTCACCCTCTTCCTAATTCCGAATTTTTGTTTCTTGAAGAATTGAATGAGTATTGTGCGGAGAGTTATTTTGATTTAATTACAAAATTTGACGAGTCACACTATACTTTTACGCAAGAATTTCTCTCAACAAGTACGATAAATATTGAAGATTTGGATATGGTTTCGCTCTATAAATTATCACAATATTTTGAACAATTAGAGCCAAATAAAGTCAATGTTCGTGAGCTATATCATAATCTTATTACAGCCAATAAGCTCAAAATTGTCAATATCGAAAACTTTGATTTAATTAATCAATATTCAAAGCGTCTGGCTTATCTTTCAGAACATCTTGATAAGCGTGAAATTGTTACATTTATTTCAATTGTTGCAAAGATTTATAAGTTGACTGCTGAACAAATTGACGAAACATATTTAGACGAAATCTATCATAATTTGCATAATGTTTTTTCGCAAATTTTCCATGACGGCGAAGCTGTAACTGAGAATTCTTTGAATGATTTATGGAAAATGGTTGCAGATATAAGCGACGAGTTTACTGTTCGTTTGAAAGCTGATTTGTTTAATGACCGAGCAATGATAAACTACACTTTCCGTTATCATGTGTCAGTTGCGGGACAATTACGTAATCAAACAGAAGTCGAAACAGAAGCAGAAA
>BNZF01000025.1 GCA_026000865.1 Clostridia bacterium | reverse complement strand
GAGGATATGTGACTAAAAATCAAGAATTTTTATCAACTTGATTAAAAATCTTACAATTTCCGATTTTTTTGCTTCTTTCGTCTAATTCTGATAATACATCATTAAACGGTAAATTTTGTTCAACGCAATACGATATTTGTATTCTAATAACTGTGGGGCTTCGCCCCACGCCTTCTTGACTTTTAACGTTAGAATAATTCAAAAAAAAAGATAAATTATTAAGTTTTAGAAGTCTATTGAAAATAGGAGGATATGTGACTAAAAATCAAGAATTTTTATCAACTTGATTAAAAATCTTACAATTTCCGATTTTTTTGCTTCTTTCGTCTAATTCTGATAATACATCATTAAACGGTAAATTTTGTTCAACGCATAACACCATTATATGATAGAGTAAGTCCGAAATTTCCAAAGTCAGCTCTTTATTATCATTATTTTTTGCGGCAATCACCATTTCTGTGCATTCTTCACCGCATTTTTTGAGTATTTTATCTATTCCTTTTTGAAAAAGATAGCAGGTATATAGCTTTCTGCCGTCTTCTTCAACTTGACCAGTTTCTTCAAAAAACTTTTTTCTCTCTAAAATAACTTTTTCTAATCCTTTTAGCAATTCTATTTTCTCCTCTTTTTAGTCTGAGCCGCAACGCTTGCCCTTGCAACTTTTAATCATTGCACCTTTTTGAAGCCCTTGCGACTTTTTTAGTTTAACTGATTTGCAACTTTTTTATTTTGAGCCACCCATGTTTACCCTTGCGACTTTTAATCATTTTTTTATTTTGGGCATTCTGGGTTTACCTTTGCAACTTTTAATCATTGCAACTTTTTGGAGCCACTGCACCTTTTTTCTCCTAATTAACTTGCAACAACTGAACCTTTATAAAACTATCAAAACGCGACAGTAAACTAACAATATGATTAAACTATTCCGCGAAAATGCCAGCGGGGGCTCTCAGCACTATTAACTATCAACTAATGTATAAAAACAAGAAAAAGTCCCTGTGTGACAAGCGACACCTGTTTGTTCAACATTGATCAAAAGTGTGTCATTATCGCAGTCAGAATATATGCTAACAACTTTTTGAAAATGACCGCTTGTTGCACCTTTGTTCCAAAGTTCTTGTCTTGAACGGCTCCAAAACCAAGTGTATCCAGTTTCAAGAGTTTTTTTAAGACTTTCTCTGTTCATATATGCCAACATCAATACGGTTTTTGTTTTGTTCTCAAAAACAATGGCAGGGATTAAATCACCTTTTTGGAAGTATTGCTCCATTTTTCTCTCCTTTTTTATTTTTTATTTTGGGCACTCTGGATTTACCTTTGCAACTTTTAATCATTGCACCTTTTTGGAGCCACTGCACCTTTTTTCTCCTAATTAACTTGCAACCATTGAACTTTTATAAAACTATCAAAACACGACAGCAAACTAAATGTTTGTTTACGCGTCACGAACGTCGGCAAAGCCGACACGACCACCTATTACTTATTCACTGTTACCTATTACCTCTTCTATTAACTCTCAAAAATATCTGTTAATTTTATCTTAAAATCATCACCATAGAGAGTAGTTGTAATTTCGAGGCGATAATGTTCTTCTGTTTCCTCTGATGGTTCAAAATCAGTATAGGCAAAATCAAGTTTATATGCACCGTCTTTTAGAAGATAAACTTCTATTGCTTTTTCTTTTGGGGTGACAATCCACAGTTCTTTTACACCGTATTTTTCATAAATATCTTTTTTGGTTGTTCTGTCATAATTAGTTGTTGAAGGGGAAAGAACCTCAACAACTAAATCAGGCGTACCAGAAATGCGTTTATCTGTAATTTGTTCAGGATTACAAATTATCATAACATCAGGTCGAAAGACATTCCATTCGTATTCTAAATGAATATCAGTTTCTGTAAAAACTCTGCATCTTTTTCCTTTAAGAAAATGATGAAATTCTCCAAAAATATTACCACTCGCCATTGCGTGTGCAGGTGACGGACTTGCCATACCAACAATCTCGCCGTTTAAAATTTCAAGTCTTTCTTCTGATAAATAAAATTCATCAATTTTTCTTTTTTTTATTTTGTGCACTCTGGATTTACCTCTGCAACTTTTTTATTTTGAGCCACCCATGTTTACCCTTGCGACTTTTAATCATTGCATCTTTTTGGAGCCACTGCAACTTTTTTAGTTTAACTGATTTGCAACTTTTTTATTTTGTGCACTCTGAATTTACCTTTGCAACTTTTAATCATTACACCTTTGAGAAGCCAATGCAACTTTTTTCTCCTAATTAACTTGCAACTATTGAACTTTTATAAAACTATCAAAACGCGACAGTAAACTAATCATACAATTAAGCCTCTCGCGGACTGTCGCCGAAGGCGACACCACAACTATAAACTATACACTTTTAACT
The DNA here is from genome assembly GCA_026000865.1 of Clostridia bacterium. GTDB lineage: Bacteria > Bacillota > Clostridia > Oscillospirales > Ruminococcaceae > BNZF01. The sequence continues at coordinate 20,577 of BNZF01000025.1, read as the reverse complement.
ATTAACTTGTGAATGCGAAGCATTCGCTGCCGCTATGCGACATAAAATATCTTTTTCTCTTAAAAACTCTTTAACCTGTGAAATTGTTAGTTCGCCGAAATGAAAAAGAGATGCTCCAAGACCTGCACTCGCATTAGTTTTTGTGAACACATCATAAAAATCATCGATTTTTCCAAGCCCTCCGCTTGCGATTACGGGGATATTTGTAACCGCACAAACAGCATTCAGCATGTCATAATCAAAACCGCCTCTAACCCCGTCTGTGTCAATTGAGTTAAGGCAAATTTCACCTGCACCGAGTTCAGTTGCTTTTTTAACCCATTCGATTAAGTCAAGGTGCATATCTATTCTTCCGCCATTGACAAAAACTGTGTATTTTTGTTCAGAAATGTTAGCGGAATTAGTGTGTTCGTTTTCAGTATTTTGTGAATTAGGGTTTTGTGTTTTCACACGTGAGCAGTCAATTCCAAGAACAACACATTGTGAACCGAAAATGTCTGCTGCGTCTTTGATTAGTTGCGGGTTTTTGACAGCTTGCGAGTTTATTGAGACTTTATCCGCTCCTGCTCTAAGAATTTCGCGGAAATCATCGACTGTTGAAACACCACCGCCAACGCACAGCGGGATAAAAACTTTTTTTGCAACTTCCCGCACAACATCAAGAATAACTCCCCTACCCTCGTGAGAAGCTGTTATATCATAAAAAACAAGTTCGTCTGCTCCCTGACGGTTATATTCCTGTGCAAGAGCAACAGGGTCGCCGACATCTTTTATTCCCTCAAAGTTTACGCCTTTGACAACTTTTCCGTTTCTAACGTCTAAACAAGGGATTATTCTTTTTGCTAACATATTAAACCTTTTTATTTTGAGCCGCTTTTTTCCTTTGGGTACTCATAAACTATCATTGCACCTTTTTGGCATTTATACGCTTAATTTACCCTTGCGACTTTTTTTCCTTTATTTATTTTGAGCCGCAACGTTTACCTCTGCAACTTTTTTTATTTTGAGCCGCAGTCTTGCCCTCTGCAACTTTTAACCATTGCAACTTTTATGAGCCACTGCGACTTTTTTAGCCTTACTCATTTGAGAAATGGATATTTTTGTAATACTATCAAAACGCGACAATAAACTAACGATATGATTAAACTATTCCGCGAAACACCAGCGGGGGTTCCCCGCCGCGAAACACCAGCGGGGGTTCCCGCCTCTCCGCGTTTACACATTTACATCATTGAGAGCCTCTCTCAATTCCAAACTACCGTTATAAATCGCTTTACCACAAATAACGCCATATAAATCCAAATTTTTGCAAGCGATAATATCGCTAATATCTTTAACGCCACCACTCGCGATTATGTTAGAATGTATTGTCGCATATTTTCCTGATATGTTAAACTTCCTAGACTTTAAATAATTTTATGCATTTACTGTTGCAATCGCCTCTCTCAATTCCAAACTACCGTTATAAATCGCTTTACCACAAATAACGCCATATAAATCCAAATTTTTGCAAGCGATAATATCGCTAATATCTTTAACGCCACCACTCGCGATTATGTTGCAATCAACGGCTTTTGAGAGTTCTGCGTAATGTTCTTTGCTAATTCCGCTGAGCGTGCCGTCTTTGGAAATATCAGTATATATAATATATTTTACGCCAAACTTAACCATTTCTTTTGCTAAGTCAATGTAATTCACGTTCGAGCCGTCAAGCCAGCCTTCGGTTGCAACCATGCCATTTTTCGCGTCAATTCCAACGGCAATTTTTTCTCCGTATTTTTTTACGGCATCAATAACGAGTTGCTTATTTTTCAAAGCAACCGAACCTAATATAACCCTTGAAATACCGCCGTTTAAATAGTAATCAATGGTTTCAAGAGCTCTAATTCCGCCACCGATTTCGACTTTTAAATTAGTGTTTTTAGCAACATCAAGAAAAATCTCGGAGTTAACGGGCTTGCCTTCTTTTGCACCGTCAAGGTCAACCATATGTAACCAAACTGCACCATCTTTTTGAAACTGCAAAGCAGTCGCCATATAGTCCTGTGCGACCTGCCCTGCCGTAGTATATTCGCCTTGTGTCAGCCGTACACATTTTCCGCCCAATATATCAATTGCTGGTAGCACTATCATCTTTTTTTATTTTGAGCCGCAACGCTTGCCTTTGCAACTCTTTTATTTTGAGCCGCAACGTTTACCTCTGCAACTTTTAATCATTGCAACTTTTTGGAGTCACTGCGACTTTTTTCTCCTTACTTATTTGCAACCATTGGTTTCATTATAAAACTATCAAAACGCGACAATAAACTAACGATATGATTAAACTATTCCGCGAAAATGCCAGCGGGGGTTCCCCGCTATAAAACTATCAAAACGCGACAATAAACTAACGATATGATTAAACTATTCTGCGAAAATGCCAGCGGGGGGTCCCCGCTATAAAACTATCAAAACGCGACAATAAACTAACGATATGATTAAACTATTCCCGAAAACGCCAGCGGGGGCTCCCCGCACTTTTAACTATTAACTCTTTGTTATAGATTTATAAAATTCTCTAAAATTTTCAGTCCTTGTTCTCCTGATTTTTCGGGATGAAATTGACAGCCATAGATATTGTCTTTTTGCACTAACGCGGGAATTTTTTCGCTGTATTCACAATAATAAGCGATATATTTTTCATCACAAACAGCTTTATATGAATGCACAAAATAGGTGTAAATATTGTCCTCTTTGACAATATTCGAGCCGTTTATTTTTTCAAGTTTATTCCAACCCATATGAGGAATAACAAGCCCCATATCTTTGATTTTTTCCACTTTACCGGGTATCAGACCTAACCCGTCACACTCGCAAAACTCATAACCTTTTTCAAATATAATCTGCATACCCAAGCAAATACCCATAAATGGTTTTTTTTTCGCCTGTGTTTTTATAACATCAGCAAGACCGTTTTTGTTAAGCATTTGCATTGCATGAGGGAATGCACCAACGCCTGGCAAAATTATTTTGTCGGCGTTAATTATATCCTCCGATTTATCAGTCAATTTATTCTCAGCACCAAGATAATCCAAAGCGTTTTTCACACTAAAAATATTCCCAGCACCATAATCTATTATTGCTACCATATTTTTTTTTTTATTTTGAGCCGCTTTTTTAGTTTGAGCCACAACGCTTACCTTTGCAACTTTTAATCACTGCAACTTAAAAAAACCTTTGCGACTTTTTTCTCCTAATTAATTTGCAACCATTGAACCTTTATTAAAACTATCAAAACGCGACAGTAAACTAATCACAAAATTAAGCCTCTCGCGGAACGTCCGCCGAAGGCGGACACCATAACTATTAACTGTTGGCGGGGGTTCCCCGCAAACTATACACTATACACTTTTAACTATAAACTCTCCGACGCCTTTTCGACTTTTTTCTCCTTTTTTATTTTGAGCCACAACGCTTACCTTTGCAACTTTTAATCACTGCAACTTAAAAAAACCTTTGCGACTTTTTTCTCCTAATTTATTTGCAACCATTGAACCTTTATTAAAACTATCAAAACGCGACAGTAAACTAATCACAAAATTAAGCCTCTCGCGGAACGTCCGCCGAAGGCGGACACCATAACTATTAACTGTTAACTGTTAACTTTTAACTCTCCGACGCCTTTGCGACTTTTTTCTCCTAATTAATTTGCAACCATTGAACCTTTATAAAACTATCAAAACGCGAAAGTAAACTAATCGCACAGTCAAACTATCTCGCAAAATACAGGCAGGCGTTGCCTGCAACTATTAACTGTGCCGTAGGCACGTCACAAGGCACCTTTGGTCGAAAGTAAAAAATCAGTCTCTGTTATCGCTTCTTTGAGTGCGTGTGCGAAAGCTTTAAAGAGGGCTTCGATTATATGGTGAGAATTTTTTCCATATTGCAAATTGAGATGTAAAGTTATGCCCGCATTGAAAGCCAACGCACGGAAAAACTCTTCGGTTAAAGCGGTGTCAAACTCGCCGACTTTTGCTTCTGGCATGGGAGCATTAAAAACAAGATACGGACGGTTGGAAATATCAAGCGAACAACTCGCCAAACTTTCGTCCATTGGTATAGTAAAATTCCCATAGCGTTTGATACCAGACTTATCGCCGAGATACGCCGACAGAGCTTGTCCTAGGACAATTCCAGTGTCCTCAACGGTATGGTGAGCGTCAACAAACAAATCGCCCTTGACTTTGATAGTGGTGCTGATACCGCTGTGAACAGCAAAAGCCGTCAGCATATGGTCAAAAAAACCTATGCCTGTGTTAATTTCATAAGTACCTTTATTATCAAAACTTAATTTTACAGTTATATCTGTTTCTTTTGTTTTTCGGCATATTTCAGTAGTTTTTTGTAACATGTTTTTATTCCTCAGTATATTAGGTGTGGTGTTTGCCCTGCGGGCGACAGTTAATAGGTAATAGTTAATAGTTAATAGTTATGGTGTCCGCCTGTCGGCGGACATTTACGCGAGTTATTTTAACTGGGCGGTTAGTTTACTGTCGCGTTTTGCGACTTTTATAAGAATTTCTATTATTACTAATAAAATGCGTCCATTAACTAAAAATATAGTTGAAATATATCGCGAAATTGCATGCAGGTGCTACCTGCTAACTATTAACTCTTTCATCGCGGAAAGCAACAATTCATTCTCACTCGCTGTGCCAACTGTAATTCTAATCCCCTCGCTTGTATATCTTGTGATAATATTAAATTTAAGCAGTTTTTCATATAAATTTCGTCCCGCGTTTGGTAAAAATAGAAAATTAGTTTTGCTGTCAAGAATAGAAATTTTTTGTGGAATTTGTGACAATTTTACTATTAAATCTTGCTTATTTTTGAGTATTTTTTTTATAATATCAGCGGTATAACTTTTGTCACGTAAAACAAATTCAGCAAGCTTTTGGCTGACTGTATTAGTATTATATGGTGATTTTACAGCTCTCAAAGTTTTTGTTATTTTTTCAGAAGCAACTGCAAAACCAATCCTTATTCCCGCCAAACCAAAGGCTTTTGAGGCTGTTCGTAGGATAATAACATTCTCATAATGCGTATCTAAAATGCTCTCATTCCAAAAATCCATATATGCTTCGTCAACAACAATCAACATATCAGAATTTTTAAAGTTATCCAGCAATTGTAATATTTCTTCGCGTTTAATTCCAAGAGATGTTGGGTTGCAGGGATTAGAAAAAATCAAACATTTAACATTTTCTGTTTTACAAAAATCAATAAGTTTTTGAATGTTAACTGTAAAATCTTCTTCTTTTTGGAACAGAGCAACTTCTTTGTCATAAATATCAGCATATATTTTATACATCGAAAAATCAGATGATAAAACGCAAACCTTGCCGTCAGTCAGCGTACCAAAAATTAAAGAAATCAATTCGTCCGAACCGTTACCAACAGTTACAAGTTGCGGGTCAATATCGTAATAGTCCCCAAATGCTTTGCAAAGTTCAGTCGCATTCGGGTCGGGGTAACGATTGAGAGTTAAATCTGAAAAGTCAATATCCCCACCGAAATCGTAATCATATGGGCTTTCATTCGCGTCAAGGCGTATTTGCGTATTTTCATATTGAAACGGTTGATACGGTTGGAAATCTTTCATTTTTAATTATCCTTTTTTTATTTTGTGCACTATGAACTTACCTTTGCGACTTTTAATCACTGCACCTTTTTGAAGCCACTGCGACTTTTTTAGCCTTTTTTAGTCTGAGCCGCAGTAGTAACCTCTGCAACTTTTAATCATTGCACCTTTTTGAAGCCACTGCGACTTTTTTCTCCTTACTTATTTGTAACCATTGAACCTTTATAAAACTATCAAAACGCGAAAGTAAACTAATCACAAAATTAAGCCTCTCGCGGACTGTGCCACGCAGTGGCACTCCAATACCTATTACTTATTCACTATTATCTATTAACTTATTAGTTGACACAATAAATTCTTATGGTGTCCGCCTTCGGCGGACGTTTTCGCGTCATAGTTTAATCGGACGGTTATTTTTATGGTCGCGTTTTGCAACTGTTATCACTATCAAAACGCGAAAGTAAACTAATCACAAAATTAAGTCTCTCGCGGACTGTGCCACGCAGTGGCACTCCAATTTTAATTTATTTGCGGTTGAATTGCATTAGGTAATAGTGAATAGGTAAGAGGTAATAGGTACAGGTATCAGTGAATAGGTAAGAGGTTATAGTGTCGCCCTGCGGGCGACGTTTTTTAAATAAATTGTTATTTTTATGGTCGCGTTTTGATAGTTATACAATTAAATCAATGGTTGCAATCGGTCAAACCAAAAAAAGTTGTAAATTGCTAAAAATAATTGACCGCGAAATTAGAATAAAATCTAACAGTAAACTATGACGCGAAATACAGGCGGGCGTTGCCCGTACCTATTACCTTATTAGTCGACACAATAAATTCTTAACGCTTAACTTAATTATCAATTCTAACTTGAATAGCATTCGCATGTGCTGTCAGTCCTTCGCGTTCAGCGATTGTAATTATATCGTCTGCAACTTCTTCGAGAGCGTTTTTAGTATAGTATGTGTAACTTGAACGTTTATAAAAACTCTGCACTCCAAGCGGTGAGAAAAACCTCGCTGTGCCGTTTGTTGGCAAAACATGGTTTGGTCCTGCGTAATAATCACCGAGAGGTTCGCTCGAATAGTTACCAAGAAAGACTGAACCCGCATTGTTAATTCTGCCGATATATTCAAGCGGTTTTTCGAGCAGAACTTCTAAATGTTCGGGAGCAATTCTTTCTGCTATTTCAATTGCTTGGTCAATGTTGTCAACTTCTATAATCACACCGTAATTTTCAATTGCCTTAGTGATTGTTTCTTTACGTGAAAGGTTCTTGGTTTGTTCGGTTAATTCAACCGCGACTGTGTGAGAGAGATTTCCGTCAATTGTAATCAAAATACTCGAAGCAAGCGGGTCATGTTCTGCTTGCGAGAGCATATCTGCCGCAACAAATTTAGGGTTGGCGGTATCGTCCGCAATTATTAAAATCTCACTCGGTCCTGCAATCATGTCAATGTCCACAACACCAAAAAGCAGTTTTTTAGCAGTTGCGACAAAAATATTACCAGGTCCGACGATTTTGTCAACTTTTGGGATAGTTTCAGTGCCATAAGCGAGAGCAGCGATGCCCTGTGCTCCGCCCGCAAGGAAAACTCTGTCAACTCCGCAAAGAGCAGCTGCGGCAAGTATATTTTGGTTTGGTCTGCCATCTTTCATAGGCGGTGTTACCATTATAATCGTCTTAACTCCTGCGATTTTCGCAGGTATTGCGTTCATCAGCACACTTGACGGATATGCGGCTTTTCCACCAGGGACGTATATTCCGACACATTCTAAGCCGTGTACTTTTTGACCTAATATCACGCCGTTTTCTTTTGTGATACAAAAACCTTTGTCAATTTGATTTTTGTGAAATTCTGTAATATTTTCGATTGCACCCATCATTGCTTCAACAAAATCATCGGGTGCATCGTCCAAAGCATCTTGCATATCTTCTTTTGAAACTTCGTAATATTCGGGTAATTTGCCGTCAAATTTCTGAGTGTATTCCCTTACTGCTTCATCGCCGTTTTGACGCACATTTTCAATTATCTCGGCAACAATTGCAGTTACTTCTTTATCTTTTGCGTTATCTCTTTCTTTAAGAGTTTTTAAGAAATTTTCAACTTCATCAGCATATATTTTTTTAATATTCATTTTATTCCCCTTTATTAATGGATTATATCAAATTTTTTCTTTAACGTCAATTTTTTTTTGTTTATTTTGAGCAGCAGTAGTAACCTTTGCGACTTTCAATCATTACAACTTTTTTTAGTCTGAGCCGCAGTAGCAACCTCTGCAACTTTTAATCATTGCACCTTTTTGAAGCCACTGCACCTTTTTTAGTTTAAATCATTTGCAACCATTTTTCCTTTGAGCCGCAACGCTCGCCCTTGCGACTTTCAATCATTACAACTTTTAAGAACCTCTGCGACTTTTTTAGCATAAATGATTTGCAACCATTGTCTTTTTTATTTTGAGCCGCAATGCTCGCCCCTGCGACTTTCAATCATTACAACTTTTAGAAACCATTGCAACTTTTTTAGCATAAATGATTTGCAACCATTTTTCCTTTGAGCCACAACGTTTACCTCTGCAACTTTTAATCATTGCACCTTTTTTGAGCCACTGCGACTTTTTTAGCATAAATGATTTGCAACCATTGAACCTTTATAAAACTATCAAAACGCGACAGTAAACTAATCACAAAATTAAGCCTCTCGCTTCCTTACGCCGAAGTCGACACCATAAACTCTCCGCCCGCGTGAGTTAACTAACCGTACAGTTAAACTATGACGCGAAACACCAGCGGGGGTTCCCCGCCAACTATTAACTATACACTGTCGGCGTGTTACAACATCATCTGCTTACATAAATGGCGAGAACAGTTTCAAAACTGACCGTGTTAAGCGTTTGTGTACAGGCGTTGAAAGGCAGTATTCATAAGTAATTTCACGGCAATGTGTGAGAGTATCGGTGAAATCATTGTAAATTTGAGCAACAGCATCTGTTTTGTACATTAATACGCAATTTTCAAAGTGCAGATAAAACGAGCGAAAGTCAAAATTCGCTGTGCCGATTATCGCGGTCGTGTCATCTGAAACAAGTATTTTTGAATGAATAAACCCAGGCAGATATTCATATATCCGCACACCAGAATTAATCAACGGCAAATAATTCGCTTTTGTAACAGAATTTACAGTTCGTTTATCAGGTATCCCAGGCACAATAATTCGGACATCAACACCAGACTTTGCCGAAAGTCTCAAACATGTCAACATTTCATTATCCAAAATCAAATACGGTGTAATAATATAAGCATATCTCTTTGAATTATTAATCACACTCATATACGCATATTCACTCGTCAAATCCTTATCCATAGGACCATCATCATAACAGCACGTTGTACTGCGAGTAGCACCCGCCTGCGTTTCGCGACGGGTAGTTTTGGCCTGCGTTTCGCGGCGGGTAGTTTTGGCAGGCAGTTCGCGATTTAGTTCTAACGAGTGTTGGTTTAATTCCGCGGACTGCGAGTTTATACTGGTAGATTGCATGTTATCAGTCGCGGGTTGCGAGTTTATAGCTGTTGATTGCAATTTCTCAGTAGTTGTTATACTAGCAGACTGCATAGTTTGTGTGTCTATATATGGTAAAACATTCTCTGTCAATTTTCCTGTCGAAAAGTCCCAAAGTTTAAGATATTGCAAAGTCATAGAGCGGACGGTATTACCTTTTAGCATAATCGCACAGTCTTTCCAATATCCAAAACGTTTCTTTTTATTGATATATTCGTCCGCAAGGTTTAGTCCGCCTGTAAAAGCGACAATTCCATCGATAACAGTTATTTTCCTATGGTCGCGGTAATTAATCAGAGTGTCCAAAGCAGGGCGAACAGGGTTAAAAACACTTGCGGATATGCCTAGTTTTCGCAATGTTTCGGCGTAATTATGTTTCAGCGTGTTAATCGTTCCAAGGTCGTCATACATCACTCGAACTTCAACGCCTTCATCGACTTTTTTCTTTAATATATCCAAAACCGCGTCAAATAATTTACCTTCTTCAATGATAAAATACTCAATGAAAATGAAATGTTTTGCTTTTCGCAGTTCAGATTTATATGTGTGAAAAAACGCGTCACCTGTCGGAAAATACAATGTTTTTGTACCGCTGTATGATTGATAATGTGTGACATTAGTGATATAAGAAAAGATTCGACTAATGTTTTCATCATCAATTAATTGTGTATTATCAGGATTTTCGGTGAACATATCTTGCACCAATTGATTATAAAAATCTTCAATTTCTTTGTACCAAGCAATAGTTTTATTTGTAATACGTCTTCGACCGAAAATGAGGTAAACAGCCCAACCGAGGATAGGCACTAAAAGCATTGGCATTAGCCAAGCAATTTTGAAACTGGGATTATCTTCATCATTTAAAATATAAATCGCCGTACCAAAAGACAGCAAAGACATAGCAAAGCTAACTATGTTCGAGTATTCAGCAAGTGTATATACTATGCCAAGCACGACCAAAGTTTGTAAAAGTATAAAAACAGCAGTAATAAATAATCTGCTGGAAAGAAATCTAAATAGTTTTTTGCTTTTCACTATTTTCCTTTTTTAGTTTGAGCCGCAACACTTACCTTTGCAACTTTTAATCATTTTTTTATTCTGAGCCGCAACACTTACCTCTGCAACTTTTAATCATTTTTTTATTCTGAGCCGCAATAATTACCTCTGCAACTTTTAATCATTGCACTTTTAAAAAATCCTTGCAACTTTTTTCGCCTTACCGATTTGCAACCATTGTCGGATAGTTAAAAGTTTATAGTTAACAGTTAATAGTTATGGAGTGACGCGGAGCGTCACGTTTACGCAAGTTAGTTTAATTGTAAATTAGTTTAACTTCGCGTTCTGCAACTATTATCAATAATAAAACGCAACAGTAAACTAATCATATAATTAAGCCTCTCGCGGACTGTCGTCCGTAGGACGGACACCATAACTATACACTATTAACTTTTAACTATAAACTCTCCGCCCGCGTGAGTTAACTATTCGTGCAGTTAAACTATGACGCGAAATACCAGCGGGGGTTCCCCGCCGCGAAACGCCAGCGGGAAGCCACCTGCTTTGTGGCAGAATCAGTGGCTTGTCGCAGTGCTTGCACGTAGACGGGGGCAAAGCCCTTCCCGCACTATTAACTATAAACTGCTAAACGCAGTTTAGCGTTTCAAGTCTCTGTGTTTAGTTATGATTTTATAATCTTTCAGATATTCGGAGAATAATTCTGCGAAAGTTACTGACCTGTGTTTTCCGCCTGTACAGCCGAAAGAGATTACAAGTCTGTTTTTGCCCTCGTTGAGATAGAGGGGTAACATGAAATCGAGCAAATCTTTTAATTTCTCAAAGAGTTTTTGGGAGGCTTCGTGTTGCATAACAAAATCTCGGACATCGCGGTCTAAACCTGTTTTATTACGTAACTCTTTTACATAAAAAGGGTTAGGCAAAAATCGCACATCAAAGAGCAAGTCTGCTTCGGTATCTGCACCGAATTTAAACCCGAAAGATGATATTTTGATTTCCATGCTGTCGTTATGTTTTTCAAGAAAAATGTCAATTACTTCTTCTTTGAGCTTTGCTGTTCCCATTAAAGAGGAGTTTATGATATAATCGGCGTTTTCCCGCAAAGGCGATAGGATAGTATATTCGTTCTCGATTGCGTTCAGAATATTATCATCGTCTTTATAGAGAGGGTGTGAACGGCGAGTTTCTTTATATCGTTTGATGATAGTTTCGGTTGAGGCTTCAATATAAATCACTTTGATGTGTTCATTTTTGATAATTTCGGCGATATTTTCAAAATTACCATCTGTTCTGATGTCAATTCCGATAGCAACTTTATCATAATCGGCGTTGTCCTTAGCCAATTCGATAAAATTTTTGACTAATTGTATCGGCATATTATCAATAGGATAAAATCCAATATCTTCAAGCGACTTAATCGCAACTGTCTTACCAGCACCAGATAGTCCTGTTATTATAACGCATTCTCTCATTTTTGGTTTGAGCCACAACGTTTACCTCTGCAACTTTTAATCATTGCACCTTTTTGGAGCCTCTGCGACTTTTTTCTCCTTTTTTTATTTTGAGCCGCGGTAGTAACCTTTGCGACTTTTAACAATTACAACTTTTAGAAACCATTGCAACTTTTTTAGCATAAATGATTTGCAACCATTGTCTTTTTTATTTTGAGCCGCAGTAGTAACCTTTGCGACTTTTAATCATTGCACCTTTTTGGAGCCACTGCGACTTTTTTCTCCTTTTTTTATTTTGAGCCGCGGTCGGATAGTTAAAAGTTAATAGTTAATAGTTATGGAGTGACGCTACGCGTCACGTTTACGCAAGATAGTTTGACCGAGTGGTTAGTTAACTTTCGCGTTTTAATAGTTCTACAAAAAATACGTATCTTTTAACTTTACACTTTTAACTATAAACTCTCCGACGTAGGCGAACACAAAACCTCTGGTTCAAGTTCTAGCCAATAGCCAGTTTGGTCTTTAACAGTTTTTTGAACTATTTCTGCAAGTGACAAAATATCTTTTAGGGTTGCTTTGCCAACGTTGACGATAAACCCAGCGTGCTTTTCGCTGACCATAGCGTCACCTATTTTGTATCCTTTTAACCCGCATTGTTCAATCAATGCGGCGGCGTAAACTGGGTTATCACCAGAAACAGGTCGCTTAAAAAAACTTCCCGCTGACGGTAAATTCATAGGTTGTTTATCTTTACGCTTTTGCAAATTATCATTCATTTTTGCTTTGATTTCGGTGGGGTCGCCTTTTTTTAAGTCAAAATCCGCACTCAAAATGAAATATTTTTTATTCATAAAAATGCTGTTGCGATATGAAAATTTGCAGTCTTTGTTTGAAAGCACACAAAAATCATGGGTTTCAAAATTATAACAATAAACACTTTTCAAAACGTTTGCAATCTCCCCGCCATATGCTCCTGCGTTCATATAAACCGCACCGCCGACTGTGCCCGGAATTCCGTATGCCCACTCCAAACCAGTGAGAGAATTTTTTAAAGCAGCCAAACAAAGCCAGTTTAAAAGCACCGCTGAATATGCTGTAATATTTTTGTTGATAACGATATTTTTGTTAACATATTTAATAATCACTCCGTCATAATATTCAGGGCAAAGAATATTACTCCCATTACCAAGAATGAAAAATTTATCTTTAAATATATTCTTATCAAAATTTTCTGTGTCAATAGTAACAAATTCTTTCACAACACAATCAAGTTTGAAAGTATTATATTTTTTAATTGAAAAATTTTTTTCTATTTTCATCTTTTTAGTTTGAGCCGCAACGTTTACCTCTGCAACTTTTAACAATTACAACTTTTAGAAACCCTTGCAACTTTTTTCTCCTTTTTTAGTCTGAGCCGCAGTAGTAACCTTTGCGACTAAATATCATTGCACCTTTTTGGAGCCACTGCAACTTTTTTAGCATAAATGATTTGCAACCATTGTTGGATAGTTTATAGTTAAAAGTTAATAGTGTATAGTTGTGGTGTGCCACTGCGTGGCACGTTTACGCAAGCTAGTTGTGACGTATAATTATTTCGGTTCTGCGTCCTGCAACTTTTATCACTATTAAAACGCGACAGTAAACTAACGATATGATTAAACTATTCCGCGAAAATGCCAGCGGAGGCTCTCCGCACTATTAACTATAAATTCTGAGCATTTATATATCAACAGTTCGCTTAAAAGTCTTACGACTAATTCTTTCTAATACTCTGTCTATGTCGGCATTAAAGATTAAGTCTTTTGGGAAGTCTTCAAGCATAGCGAGGGAGACGGGGAACTGTCCAACATGGTCGCAATAATGTGCGTCAGAATTAACACAAACGGATACTTCATATTTTTTGCAAGCCGCGATGATTTCTTTCGCCAGAGTATGGCTTTTTTTGTAATTTCGCAAATGTGCTTCGTTGATTTCAACAATTTTGTCATATTCTTTGAAAGTTTTGATTACTTTTTCAATTTCAAATGGAAAATTAATATTCGTCGGGTGACCGATACAGTCAACAACAGGTTGACATTTTGCAAGCTGGATATATGCTCTTGTGTGGTTTTCAACAGTTGTTGGTTTGAATAGTTCCATGTGTATGCTCGCAACAACCCAATCGAGGTGGGTTCTGCTGTATTCATCGAGCATGAGAGTGCCCTCTGTGTCTATTATATTCTCTTCAATCCCAAAAATTAATCGAACTCCAAACATAAATCTCGGCAAAACCCTAAAATTATGGAAATGCCATATATGCGGAGCATCTGCCATCTCGGGTGCATGGTCGGTAATTGCGAACGCTTTTAGACCTGCTTTTGATGCGCTTTCCGCGTTTTCTTTGATTGTTGAGTAGGCATGAGTTGAGGCGATTGAGTGAGTATGCAAATCTGCTTCTATCATTTTTGGAACTCCTTAATGCAAGTTAATAGTTAAGAGTTAATAGGTGTGGTATGCCACTTCGTGGCACGGTTAATAGTTAAGAGTTAAGTCGGTGAAGCGATTAATTGTTTACTATATAACTTGTCTAAATAATAAGCCTAGTATAATATTATCTTCACAACGTGCAATTGTATGAGAGGGTGGGGGGCGAAGCCCCCCTTTTTTCGGGGTTAAACCCCGAACCGTTTAAATCTAACTTTGTAAAATAACAGCTTTCAGAATAAGTATAATACTTAGAATTATCTTTGCAACGTGCAGTTGTATGAGAGGGCGGGGGCGTATACCCCTTTTTTCGGGGTTAAACCCCGAACCGTTTAAATCTAACTTTGTAAAATAACAGCTTTCAGAATAAGTCTAGTATAATAATACTTAGAATTATCTTTGCAACGTGCAATTGTATGAGAGGGCGGGGGGCGAAGCCCCCCTTTTTTTCGGGGGTAAACCCCGAACCGTTTAAATCTAACTTTGTAAAATAACAGCTTTCAGAATAAGTCTAGTATAATAATACTTAGAATTATCTTTGCAACGTGCAATTGTATGAGAGGGTGGGGGCGTATACCCCTTTTTTCGGGGGTAAACCCCGAACCGTTTAAATCTAACTTTGTAAAATAACAGCTTTCAGAATAAGTATAATACTTAGAATTATCTTTGCAACGTGCAGTTGTATGAGAGGGCGGGGGCGAAGCCCACTTTTTTCGGGGTTAAACCCCGAACCGTTTAAATCTAACTTTGTAAAATAACAGCTTTCAGAATAAGTATAGTATAATAATACTTAGAATTATATCATTATAATGCTAAAATGTCTATATTTTTATATTGACAAAAAGTTACGTAACTGTATAATTAGAGTGTATTTTTATATTAGTCTTGTTCTTTGTTCTTGATTTTTTTAAATCATTTGAATATTGTAGTTTTATTAAGACTATCAAATAACAAATATATTATAATATTCATGAAATTTAAATCATGACTAGAAAGGTAAAAAAATGAAAATTCTTTTTAATATTTTAATTACGATATTCACTCTTGTCGGGGTTATAACTCTTTTTCTTATTTATTACAACAGTCACATTAAAAAGAGATATATTCAAATTGTTGAAGAAATATGATTTTTGTCTTACGGGCAAAATAGTTAATAGTTGCAGGTAACACTTGCTTTGTGGCAGAATCAGCGGCTTGTTGTAGTGCTTGCACGTAGACGGGGGCAAAGCCCTCCCCGCACTGTTAACTATAAACTATTAACTCTTCGCCCGCGTGAGTTAACTATTCGTGCAGTTAAACTATGACGCGAAATATCACGGACACATGTTATGTGCAGGCAGGCGTTACCTGCAACTATTACCTTGCCAGACCAGTTGCAAATTATTTAAAATAAAGATAGAACCAATTCAAATACAAAAAACATTAGGAGTATAGAAAAATATGCATTATCCTGAGAATTTTTTCGCTGTGCCAACACCGCATATTGAGGCGAATGAGGGTGATTTTGCACCTTTTGTAATTATGCCAGGTGACCCGTTGAGAGCAAAATTTATCGCTGAGAATTTTTTAACTGACGCTAAATGCGTTAATGAAGTCAGAGGTATGTTGGCTTATACTGGTCAATATCAAGAAAAAAGAATTTCTGTAATGGGTCATGGCATGGGTTGTCCATCAATGGGGATTTATTCCTATGAACTGTTTAATCATTATGATGTGCAGGGAATAATTCGAGTTGGATCTTGTGGTGGGATTGCCAAAAATTTAAAATTGCGTGATGTGATTATTGCACAGGGTTGTTGTACAAACTCTAATTATATGGCTCAGTTTGGTTTGCCTGGAACTTTTGCACCTCTCGCGGATTATGAACTGCTTGAAAAAGCCGTTACTATTGCAAAAGAAAATTGGGTGTCATATCGAGTTGGTAATATTTTGACAAGTGACAGATTTTATGATGATGGCGGTTCTGTTGGTCAATGGGATAAAATGGGAGTTTTGGCGACAGAAATGGAAACTCTTGCACTCTATGCGAACGCCGCACGTGCAGGTAAACAGGCACTCGCATTAGTCACCGTTTCAGATTTTGTAACAGGTCACCGCACAGAAACCACCTCATCTGAAGAACGTCAGAAAACGTTTAATGACATGATACAGATTGCGTTAGATACTGCCTGTGGCGTCGGATAGTTAATAGTTTATAGTTATGGTGTGCCACTGCGTGGCACAGTCCGCGAGAGGCTTAATTGTATGATTAGTTTACTGTCGCGTTTTGATAGTTTTATAAAGGGTCAATGGTTGCAAATAAATTAAACTAAAAAAGTCGCAAGGGCGTTGGAGAGGTGAAAGTTAAAAGTGTAAAGTTAAAAGATACGCATTTTTTTGTAGAACTATTAAAACGCGACAGTTAACTAACCACTCAGTTAAACTATGACGCGAAATATCACGGACACATGTTATGTGCAGGCAGGCGTTACCTGCAACTATTAACTATTAACTATCCGACAATGGTTGCAAATAAATTAAACTAAAAAAGTCGCAAGGGTAAATTAAACATGTAAATGCCAAAAAGGTGCAAGGGCAAGTGTTGCAGCTCAGACTAAATAAGGAGAAAAAAGTCGCAGTGGCTCCAAAAAAGTGCAATGATTAAAAGTTGCAAGGGTAAACGTTGCGGCTCAAAATAAAAAAATGGATTTGGCTATAATTTTCGGTGGAACTTCGACAGAGCATGATATATCGTTGCTTTCTGCTGAAAATGTGATAAAAACTGTTAAGTCAATGAATAGATATGATTTAACACTTATTGGTATTACGAAAAAGGGTAAATGGTTGCTTTATAGCGGTGATGTTGAAAAAATCGGTAATGGGCAGTGGGAGAAAGACCCAAAGAACCTTAATGCGGTAATTTCACCTGATGCGTTTCATAAGGGACTGATTATCTTTGAGAAAGATACGGTGAAATTTAAGCGAATTGATGTCGTTTTCCCTGTGCTTCATGGCAAAAATGGTGAGGACGGCACAATACAGGGCTTGTTTGAAATGGCAGGCATACCATATGTTGGTTGCGGTGTTTTAGCAAGTGCTAATTGCATGAATAAATTATATACTCATATGGTTTTAGACCAAAACGGAATAAAAACTTCGCCGTATATTAGCATAAAAACTACTGATGAAATAGAAAATATTTGCAAAAAAGCGGAGAGTGATTTTGGTTATCCGTTATATGTGAAACCTGTTTGCGGTGGTTCTTCTATTGGAATTACAAAGGCAGTTGACTATAAAACTTTGATTGAGGGTGTTAATTATGCGTTCACTTTTGATAAAACCGCGATTATTGAAAAAAATATTAACTCAAGTGAACTCCGTGTTGGAGTTTTAGGTTCAAAGGGTAAAGCAATAGCTTCAAAGGTTGGTGAAATTTTTAGCAATGGTATTTTTTGTAATTATGAAGCAAAATATTTTAACGATTCAATAAAAAAGACTACAAATGCGGAAATTGACGAAAAAATTTCAGAGCAAGTACGAGAAATTGCAATTAAAGCGTTTAATGTTTTGGATTGTGAAGGGTTAGCAAGAATTGATTTCTTCCTTACCGAAGATAACACGATTTTAATTAACGAAGTAAATACTCTACCTGGTTTTACTGCAAAATCAGCATACCATATGCTTTTTGAAGAATCAGGTTTTACTTTATCTAATGTTTGTGAAACCTTAATACATCAGGCTTATGAAAAATTTGATGACCTTAGTTTTTCGTCAGTTGCTTTGGAAAACCGACTTGGGTGTGCTCCTGAAAACAAAAATTCTGAGGGTTTTTCTTTCAAATGGGTATATAAAAAGAGACAATTGCCTTATAAAAATGTTGCAACAGGTGAAGCAAAAACGGACGGTTATGTTTTCTTTGCAATGAGAAGTCCGAATGTAAAAGGCGGCAGTATTCTAAAAACAAATTTATTATATGATAATATGACTTTTGCTGAAATTGTGAAAAGTCCTGATTGTGTTGCAGCGGTAACAACAAAAGATTTTTTTGAATCAAACAAAAAAATCTTTGAAGGAAAGCACGTATATATTTCTGAAAAGCAAGAGAGATTAATTGCAAAAGCTTTCGCTATGGTTTTCCGTGAAAAAACAACAACAAAAATTGTAGCGGTAACTGGTTCTGTCGGAAAAACAACGACATGTGCCGCACTTTCCTCAATTTTTTACGGCAAGGGCACACTTGTAAAAAGTTCGTCTGCAAATTCGCGTTATGCTATCTATACTGTTATGACGAGGCTTGCGTGTTTTCCCGATTATGCTGTAATAGAATGTTGCGGGCATACCTTGTATAATTACTCTATAACACAGGATATTCGTCCTGATATTGCAATTGTTACAAATACTTCGCTCGCTCACGCAAAAGAACTTAATATTAAGACTCCTGAGGAGATGGTCAAACTTAAAACAAGAGTTTGCAAAGGTCTTGTTAAGGGCGGATATGCTGTAATTAATCGTGATATGCCACTTTTTTCTCTTGCAAAAACCGAAGCAGAAAACTATGGTGCAAATGTTGTTTCATATGGATATGATGAAAATGCAGACGCAAAAATTTTAAGTTCGGAAATAACAAAAAACGGTCAAGTTATTGATGCTGAAATATTCGGTGAAAAAATCACATTTACTATTCCTCTTTTGGGTAAAGCAATCGCAACAAATTATCTTGCTGCAATGACTGCTGCAAAACTTTCGGGAATATCTCTTGAATATTCTGCTGAACGAATAAAAAGAACACAAGTAGCCCACCGTCAGCAACTCATTACTCTACCTTATAAAAACAGTTCTTTTTTATTAATAGATGATGCATATAATGCTCAACCCGAGAGTGTTTTTGAAAGTCTTGACGTTCTTTCAATGCTTGATAAAGGAACAGGACGCAAAGTCGCTGTGATTGGTGACGTGGTTGCTTTTACTGAAAGTCCTCATGATTACAAAACTTTTGTTGAGCCGATATTAAACGCAAAAATCGATTTGTTAATCCTTGTTGGTGAGTTAATTCATGAAATAATCGCCCCCGAAATCAGAGAAAAAGGAATACAAATCGTCACAATCCCCCAAGACCTTGAAAAAATTTACAAAGATAAAACTCTGTTTAATGAAACTGTTCAAAAAATTCTGAATGAAATTCAACCACAAGATGTTGTTTTAATCAAAGCAACAAGCCGAGGAAATGACAATAATAATATTGCACTGGCGATTGTGAATGCTTTGCATTCACAAGTTAATAGTTAGAAGTGTATAGTGTATAGTTTTGGTGTGCCACTGCGTGGCACAGTTACGCGTGGAAGCTTAATTTTGCGATTATTTTACTGTCGCGTTTTACATCTTTTTTTTACTAAAAAAAGTTATTCAATAAAAAAAGCCCATTTTTACAAATAGGTTTTTTTTATTATATTCTTAACCTATTACCTAGCCAACTGTTCTGCTCGAATTTCTTCAAGTATTTTATACGCTCTGTTTGCTCCCTCTTTTATCTCGTCATAAAAAGGTTGCGAATTACCTTTGTTTAGCTCTTCTTTATGTCGGTTATACCTGTCAGTTCTTAATTGACGAATACCCTCAACGGTTAAATCATAGTATTTTTCTTCATTCATTTATATCACCTCATCAAAAATTGATAGTATCATTAAAGGCGTTAGGATTTTTAGTTCTTTCATGTGATTTTCAAGGGTTAAAATCCTTACGCCGTCATTTGCCCTGACACACGCTAAATGTTTCATATTCCAGCTTAATAAATAGTCACATTCAGCATACAAAGCAGTTGCGATATGAGTTGCATCGTCTTTACTACTTGGCGGAATAATGCCTCGTGATATAATATCTTTTGTTAGTTCTTTAATTTCAGATATGATTTCTAAATTTTCATATCTTATTTCGTTGATATATGAGAGGAGTTTTCTCTCTTTATCTTTTGAACAATTAGAAATTTCAGAAAACACTGTATCCGATAAAACAATATCAAGTTTTTCTGCATTATTCCAAAATAAGTGGGAACCATCAAATTCAGTAGATTTTGTTGGTTGTTCAAGGTGACTGATTACGCTTGTGTCAAGATAAACTTTTATTCTTCTTTTTAACATGGAAAACTCACCAATTTTTAACTCTTAATTATTAGGCTTTCCGCCCGCGCGAATTAACTAACTACACAGTTAAACTATGAAGCGAAACACCAGCGTTCCCCGCCGCGAAATGCAGGCAGGTGCTACCTGTCGTCCGCGTGAGTTAAAGTTGAAAATCAGTTAAAATATGACGCGAAAACATATGCCCGCCGCCCGCGTGAATTAACTAACTGTACAGTTAAACTATGACGCGAAAACATATGCGGGCATTGCCCGCCCCGCTATTTTATAATCTGCCCATTCTCATCAAGTTGAAACACTGAACTTATCGGTATTGTATCCGCAACA
Source organism: Clostridia bacterium (assembly GCA_026000865.1). Taxonomy (GTDB): domain Bacteria; phylum Bacillota; class Clostridia; order Oscillospirales; family Ruminococcaceae; genus BNZF01. The sequence goes on along the minus strand of BNZF01000025.1, from coordinate 32 downwards.
TCTCCGCCACTATAATCAACAAAACTGATATT
>BNZF01000024.1 GCA_026000865.1 Clostridia bacterium | reverse complement strand
GGTAGTTTGAGTGAGGTTAATAATCTGACGAACATAGTCTGCGTTAACAGTATCAGCACAGAGTAAAACAGATGATTGCGTTAAAGACCCGCCTGTTTTGTGCATGCTCACTGCACTCATATCCGCTCCCGCAGTCATTGCGGAAATAGGTAAATTATCGCTAAAATAGAAATGTGTGCCATGAGCTTCATCTGCAAGTAATAGCATATTATTTTTGTGAGCCAATTGGGCAATCGCTTTAATATCAGAACAAACGCCGTAATATGTTGGGTTATTGACAAGTATCGCCTTAGCATCAGGGTTTTCTTTGATTGCTTTTTCAACATCAGCAATATTCATGCCAAGAGGTATACCAAGTTGTTTGTTGACATCAGGGTTAACATAAACAGGAATTGCACCGCTCAGAATTAAAGCGTTAATCGCACTTCTGTGGACGTTTCGTGGCATTATGAGTTTCTCACCACGCCCCACAACAGACATAATCATTGACTGAACGGAAGCGGTTGTTCCTCCAACAATCAGAAAAGAATTTGAACACGAAAAAGCTTCAGCGATTAAAGCCTCAGCTTCTTTAATTACAGAAACAGGGTGACACAAAAAATCCAAAGGTTTCATCGAATTGACATCAACACGCATAGCATTTTCGCCTAAAAACGCTGTCAACTCTGGGTTGCCTCTGCCACCTTTATGCCCTGGTACATCAAACTTTACTGTCCTATTTGCAAGATAATCTTTTAAAGCATCAAGCAACGGAGTTCTATTCTGGTTCAAATTTTTTAATCCTATATTTGTTTTATGGGGTCTCTCCTTATTTTAATCCACTTGCAACTTTATTGGCATTAGGTAATAGTGAATAGGTAAGAGGTAATAGGTTGTGGTGTCGGCTGACGCCGACGTTTTTCGCGACATAGTTTAACTGGATTGTTTGTTTAACTACGCGATTCGATAGCTATAATTAATAGTCGTAAAACACAACTATAACTAATCGAACACTATCACCTATTATCTATTCACTGTTACTTGTTACCTATGTGGTGTCCGCCTGTCGACCGACGTTTTTTGCGACATAGTTTAACTGGATTGTTTGTTTAACTACGCGATTCGATAGCTATAATTAATAGTCGTAAAACGCAACTATAACTAATCGAACACTATCACCTATTACCTATTCACTGTTACTTGTTACCTATTAAGCAGGCGTCGCCCGCTAATATATGTTCATTCCGCTGAAAATTTCAAGCATTTCTTTTCGCAGACTGTTTGAAATATTAAGCCGTTCTTTTGGCGGTAATTCGAGAACGTCAGTGTTAAAAAGATAATTTTGTAAAGGTGCATAACTTTCACGGATTAGCATTTTGGTGTGGAAAATATTCGACTGGTAGACGTTAATGTCAAGGGCGTCATATTTTTCGAGAGTTGTGTCGTCAATATAATTTTGAATTGAGGTTATATCGTGGTCGATAAAGAATTTTTTACCTTGCAAATCTCTTGTGAAACCTCTGACACGATAGTCAATCGTGATAATATCGCTGTCAAAAGAACCAATCAGAAAGTCCAACACATTAAGCGGTGAAATTTCACCGCAAGTCTCAACGGATATGTCAACTCTGAAAGTTGAAATCTCATTGTCGGGGTGGCTTTCGGGGAAAGTATGCACCGTAACGTGAGACTTGTCAAGATGAGCGGTAACATCTGTGCCAACTCTGCCGTCAGCAATCAAAATATTAACGCTTGCACCTTGTGGCTCATAGTCTTGTTTGGATATGTTTAATATAGTCGCACCAATCAGATTTACGACCTCACATAATATATTTTCAAGGCGTTCAGAGTTATATTGCTCATCAATATAAGTTATATAATCCGCTCTTTGACGTTCAGTCTTAGCAAAACACACATCATATATGTTAAAACTAAGGCTCTTAGTTAAATTATTAAATCCATATAACGCAAGTTTTGCAGGAAGTTTTTCCATTCTTTTACCTTTCAACACCTATATGGGTTTGCACTCGTGTTTGCCCTATCTCTTTTTTATTCTGAGCTTTTTTATTTTGGGAAGGTTCCTGCCAGTGGCAGAATCAGAACCTTGACGTAGCGTTTACGCGTAGTCGGGAAACAATTGCCTCTGCGACTAATATTCATTACATCCTTTATGAGTCATTGCAACTTTTTTATTTTAATTTATTTGCAACCATTGTTCGCGTAGTTAAACGTTAATTAAGTTAAATTATGTCGCGAAACTATCAACTTTACACTATTAACTTTCACCTATCCGACACCTTTGCAACTTTTTTTATTTTGACCGACTGCGACCAGTGCAATTTTTGTTTCTTGCAACTTTTTTAGCATAAATGATTTGCAACCATTGTTCGCGGAGTTAAACATTAATTAAGTTAAATTATGTCGCAAAACTATCAACTTTACACTATTAACTTTCACCTATCCGACGCCTTTGCAACTTTTTTTATTTTGACCGACTACGACCAGTGCAATTTTTGTTTCTTGCAACTTTTTTATTTTAATTTATTTGCAACCATTGTTCGCGGAGTTAAACGTTAATTAAGTTAAATTATGTCGCGAAACTATCAACTTTACACTATTAACTTTCAACTATCCGACGCCCTTGCGACTTTTTTATTTTGACCGATTGCAACAAATGTATTTTTATGTAGAACTATTAAAACGCGACAGTAAATTAACAATTAAGTCAAACTACCCCGCGAAAAACGTCCGCCCGCAGGGCGGACACAACAACTATACACTATACACTTTCAACTATTAACTGTATTCACCCTGCTATACGCTATCAACTAACCAATTCGTCCATTGTGTATAATCCGTTTTCTTGTTTTACGAGAAACGCCGCTGCGTTGATTGAACCAACCGCAAATATTTCTTTGCTGTTTGCGATATGTTTAAGGCTTATGATTTCGTCACGTCCAGCGAAAAGCACTTCATGTTCACCAACTATTGTACCGCCACGAACAGAATGTATACCTATTTCATTATTCGGGCGTTTACCTCTTTTACTGTGACGGTCATATTCATAGCGATAAGGCTTGTCCGTGTCGTTAATCGCGTCTGCAAGCATTAAAGCTGTTCCCGAGGGTGCATCAAGTTTTTGATTGTGATGTTTTTCGACAATTTCAATGTCAAAATCATCGCCAAGAACGCTTGCCGCTTTTTTTGACAATGACAGCAACAGATTAATTCCAAGCGACATATTCCAAGAGAAAAAAATGGGGACTATGCTAGAAGCCTTTTTGACAAAAGCTATTTGTTCATTATCATAACCTGTTGTTGCAAGTACGAGCGGTGTGTGCATTGATTTGGCATAACTTAACAAATCGTTGAGTGAGTTTGGGTGAGAATAGTCAATTATAACATCAGGTGTTTCGGGCAATTCGTTTGCAGACTTTACAATTTGAAAATCTGCATATGAATTTGTATCAATATCAATACCACCGATTACCTCAAAATTATCCCTTGAAGCAAGGCAATTATAAATGACCTTGCCCATTTTACCATTTGCACCGCAGATAACAATTCTTAACATTTTTTATTTTGAGCCGCAACACTTACCTTTTGCAACTTTTAATCATTGCACATTAAAAAATCTTTGCGACTTTTTCCTTTTTTTATTTTGTGCCGCAACACTTACCTTTTGCAAATTTTAATCATTGCACATTAAAAAAATCTTTGCGACTTTTTCCTTTTTTATTTTGGGAAGGCTCCTGCTAGTAGCAGAATCAGAGCCTTGACGTAGCGTTTACGCATAGTCGGGAAACACTTGCCATTGCAACTTTTAATCATTGCACATTAAAAAAAATCTTTGCGACTTTTTCCTTTTTTATTTTGAGCCGCAGCACTTAACTTTTGCAACTTTTAATCATTGCACATTAAAAAAATCTTTGCGACTTTTTCCTTTTTTATTTTGAGCCGCAAAACTTAACTTTTGCAACTTTTAATCATTGCACATTAAAAAAAATCTTTGCGACTTTTTCCTTCCTATTGGATTGCAACCACCGAACATTTATTAAAACAGCAAAACGCGACCTATCCGAAACTATACCTAATTAACTATTAACTGAGCTTTTTCCATGCTTGCTTTTAATTTCGCAATATTACTCTCACTCATTTCACAAAGAGGTAATCTTCCAATACCAGCTTTATAACCGATAAATTCCATCGCCTGTTTTATAGGAATAGGATTTACCTCACAAAAAAGTGCGTCAATAAAGTCAAGGTATTTGAGTTGCAAAAATCTCGCTTTTTCATATTCATTTTCGAGGCAAAAATGTGTCAGCTCGGTAAATTCTTTTGGTAAAACATTTGAAATAACAGAGATTAGACCTTTTGCACCGATGCTCATAGCCATTGCCGCGTTGTCGTCATTTCCACTGTAAACAGTCAAATCTTCACCGCAAGAATTTATAATCCTTGCAAATTTAACTATGTCAGAATTTGCTTCTTTAACACCGATAATATTTTGATGTTTGGACAATTCTTTGTAAGTATCAACGGATATATCCACACCAGTACGTCCTGTAACGTTGTATAATATAATCGGGATATTAACACTGTCGGCAATCGCAGTAAAATGTTTTATAAGACCTTTTTGAGTTGCTTTGTTATAATAAGGTGTAACAACTAAACAACCGTCAGCACCAAGTTTTTCAGCATCTTTTGATAGTTCTATCGCATATTTTGTGTCATTAGACCCAGTACCCGCAATTACTGGTATATCGCCGTTAATTTTTTTAACACAATAGTTTATGACATCTCTATGTTCATCATCAGAAAGAGTAGAACTTTCGCCTGTTGTTCCGCAAACAATAATCGCGTCAATTCCGTTATCTTTTTGAAAATCTATAATCCTACCAAATTCGTCATAATTCACATTTCCGTTTTCAAGCATTGGAGTGATTATCGCTGTCGCACAGCCTTGGAACAATATTTTTTTGCTCATAATATTCACCTATCGAATAGTTTATAGTTGCAGGTAGCTTTGGCCTGCGTTTTCGGCGGGTAACACCCGCTGATATTTCACGTCATAATTTAATTGTACGGTTAGTTAACTCACGCGGGCGATTATTTTTATCAGATTGCAACTTTTTTAGGTGGATACTACCCGCTGGTATTTCACGTCATAATTTAACTGTATGGTTAGTTAACTCACGCGGGCGATTATTTAAAATTCATAAAAGCAATTGAATTATATTTTATATCCGAAAATTTGACTTCTTCGCCAAATTTATATGTTCCTGATTGATAGCTTAACACAGGAAAGTTATCGTCAATTTGCAACATATCAATTATCCGCTTGAAGCGAATTGTTGTTTGAAGTTGTTCTTGACAAACAACGTCAACAGGCAAAAATTCTTGAAGTGTAACAGTTGCGTTTCTAATTACAGAGAAACATATTCCTCTGCAAGATTTTGTTATTGAAATGTAAGATTTTTGATTCGAGAGCAATACTCCTTGCCGAACTATTATAACATCTTTACATTTATATTGCTTCAAAAAATCATAGAAAAGTTTTATTTCTATATCCGACGCATCATCGGGTATTGCAACAAGATAGTAATATGTTCCCATCAGACGTTTATAATGCGACTGCATAAATTCTAAAAAATCAACGGAATTAAGGTCAAAATTATAAAAATACGAAGGCGTAAAAGGCACAGCTTTACAGTCACGAAAATAGAAAAACTCAGTATTTTCGCTTGTAAAACGATAAGGGTCAGAACTGTCGTATTCTGCAACCGCGAGACTATCAGGACACACCCAAAGAAAATTAGCCTTTATATTTCCGTCCTCACTTTTTTAGTTTGAACCTTTTTTGGTTTGAGCCGCAACACTTACCTTTGCGACTTTTAACAATTACAACTTTTAAAAACCTCTGCGACTTTTTTCTCCTAATTAGTTTGCGACCATTATATTTTTTATAGACTGCAAAACGCGACAGTAAACTAACCATACAGTTAAACTATAACGCGAAACACAGACCAAAGTTACCTGCAACTATTAACTATACACTTTTAACTCTTAACTAGTGAATGCGAAGCATTCACAATCTGCCAGTAGTTCCGCTAAAAGAACCGCTCCGCCTGCTGCACCTCTGAGGGTATTGTGCGAGAGGCAAACAAATTTATAATCAAACTGACTATCTTCTCTCAGACGTCCAACTGACACAGCCATGCCATTTTCAAGATTGCGGTCCAGTTTTGCTTGCGGACGATTATCTTCTTCAAAATAATGGATAAATTGTTTTGGTGCAGATGGCAAATCAATTCCGCTGAAATTTTTCCAACAATCAATTATTTCTTCTTTGGTTGGCTTATTTTCAAAGCTTACGAATACTGCCGCTGTGTGACCATCGCTGACAGGTACTCTGAGACACTGTGTTGTGATGTTCGGAGTTGTCGCGTTAACGATTTCGTTATTTTTTATTTTCCCCCAAACTTTAAGCGGTTCGAGTTCGGATTTTTCCTCTTCTCCACCGATATATGGTATGAGGTTATCCACCATTTCAGGCCAAGTGTCAAAAGTTTTACCTGCACCTGAAATAGCTTGATAAGTACAAGCCAAGACATTTTTCAGCCCAAATTTTTTCAAAGGATGCAAAGCGGGGACGTAACTCTGAATGGAACAATTACTTTTTACAGCAATGAACCCTTTTTTTGTTCCAAGACGTTTACGCTGAGTTTCGATTACAGCGATATGTTCCGCGTTAATTTCAGGAATTATCATAGGTACATCGCTTAATCCCCTGCATGCAGAATTATTTGAAACAACAGGAATTTCCGCCTTAGCATAATTTTCTTCCAATTCGCGTATTTCTGATTTTTTCATATCAACTGCACAAAATACAAAATCAACTTCTTCTTTGATTTTTTCTATTTCATTAGCATTGAGAATGACCATATCTTTTAAAAATTCTGGTATAGGTGTCGCCATATTCCAACGACCGTCCAAAGCCTGCGTATATGTTTTTCCTGCGGAACGTTCAGACGCCGCCAAACAGGTAACAGTAAACCAAGGATGATTTTCTAAAAGCGTTACGAACCGCTGGCCAACCATTCCCGTTGCTCCAACAATTCCTACTCTATATTTTTTCATTGACAATAAACTCCACAGTATATATAATAGCAGGAAACACCCGCCGCCGACAGTTAATAGGTAATTGTTAATAGTTAATAGTTAATAGGTATTGAGTGCCACTACGTGGCACGTTTACGCGGGGTAGCTTGATTTAATTGCTTGTACTTTTGGTCGCGTTTTATTATTAATAATAGTAATAGGTATCCGTCGCAAAACGTGGATATAATCTAACAATTCAATTAGAATATTGCCCCCACGGACTGTGTCACGCAGTGACACACCATAACATTAACTCATAACTACAAACTCTCCGACCGCCTGCTAACAAGTTATTATATAGTTACAGAAAGGAGTTGTCAATATTTTTTCAACAAAAGATTTTTACTATGAACTTCCGAGCGAATTAATCGCTCAAATTCCGCTGTCTAATCGTTCTTCTTCAAGAATGTTAGTCCTTAAAAAAGAAAAAGATTTTGGCAAGTTTCAAAATCCCCAAAAAGAAAAAGAGCAGTGGAGTGCAAATAACATAACACACAGTGCTTTTAACAATATATGCGATTATTTGCAAGATGGTGATTTGCTAGTTCTTAACAATTCAAAAGTTTTGCCCGCAAGGTTACTAAAAGATAACGTTGAGATTTTACTTCTCGAAAACTTGGGTAATGATATTTGGGAGTGTATTGGCAAAAAACTAAAAAAAGGCAAAATTATTGATTTTGGACTGATTAAAGCAGAAGTTTTGGAGATATCCCCTGATGGTAATACACTCGTAAAATTTGAATATGACGGCAATTTTTTTGATGTGTTAGATAGAATTGGTGTTATGCCGTTACCTCCATATATTACCGAAAAATTACAAGATAATAACCGTTATCAGACAGTTTATGCAAAAGATTTAGGTTCCGCCGCCGCACCGACTGCGGGTTTGCATTTTACTGATGAAATTTTAGAAAAAATAAAAGCAAAAGGTGTGAAAATAGCATATGTAACTTTGCACGTTGGTTTGGGGACTTTTCGCCCTGTTAAAATTGAAAACATTGCTGAACATAAAATGCACAGCGAATATTATGAAATACCGCTCGAAACGTTAACGTCTCTTGAAAACGCAAAGCGTGTTATTGCTGTTGGCACGACTTCTGCAAGGACTTTGGAAAGTTATGCACTCACAGGTAAAACAACCGACAGAACATCTATTTTTATCTATCCGCCTTATGAATTTAAGGTTGTTGACGCTTTGCTGACGAATTTTCATTTGCCCGAAAGCACGCTTATTATGCTTGTTTCTGCTTTTGCGGGATATGAAAACACGCTGAACGCTTACAGGGTTGCTGTTCAGGAAAAATATCGCTTTTTTTCTTTCGGAGATTGTATGTTTATCAGCATGTAGCACCTGCCTGTTGATAGTTAATAGGTAATAGGTAATAGGTAATAGTTAATAGTTAATAGTTAACAACTATTAACTATTGAAACGGAGTGAAATAAATATTGTTTAAATTATTAAAAACAAATAATTATGCAAGAAGAGGCGTTTTGACTACTCCACATGGAATAATTGAAACCCCGTTCTTCATGAACGTTGGCACTTGTGCAGCGATTAAAGGCGGAATTTCTTCAATTGATTTGCAAGAACTGAAATGTCAAATCGAACTTTGCAACACATATCATTTGCACTTGCGTCCGTCATCAGAGGTAATAAGGGATTGTGGCGGATTGCATAAGTTTATGAACTGGAATAAGCCGATTTTGACAGATAGCGGTGGTTTTCAAGTGTTTTCTCTTGCAACTTTGCGTAAAATAACAGAAGATGGTGTGCATTTTGCTTCACATATTGACGGCAGAAGACTTTTTATTGGTCCCGAAGAGAGTATGCAAATTCAATATAACCTTGGTGCGGATATGATTATGGCTTTTGATGAGTGTATCGAAAACCCGTCGCCTTATGAATATGTTGAAAAATCTTGCGAGCGGACTACACGTTGGCTTGAACGTTGCATTACGGAAGTTGAGAAGTTAGAGAACATTAAAAAATCGCAAAAAACCACTAGTAATATAGACGAAACAGAGTTGCTGAAAATGCAGACCAAAACTGCCCTCTTTGGCATTAATCAGGGAGGGACATATCCTGATTTAAGAATTAAGCATATGCAGGATATAGTAAAATTAAACTTGCCTGGTTATGCAATTGGTGGGCTGGCAGTTGGTGAGAGTATGGACGATATGTATCGAATAATTGAAACTGTCACGCCATATATGCCAAAAGATAAACCTCGTTATCTTATGGGGGTTGGCACTCCGTCAAATATAATCGAGTCGGTTGCAAGAGGTATTGACATGTTCGATTGTGTTATGCCGTCAAGAAATGCTCGACATGGCACAGTCTTTACTTGGAGCGGAATTTTGCACCTAAAAAACGAGTGCTACACAAGAGATTGTTTACCTCTTGATGAAAATTGTTCTTGCCCAACTTGCAAAAATCATACTCGTGCGTATATTCGGCATTTATTTAAATCAAATGAGCAACTCGCAGGACGTCTTGCGGTTATGCACAACTTATATTTTTACAACGAACTTATGGAGAAAATTCGCGAAAATATCGAAAACGATACGTTTTCGGATTTCAGAGAAAAATATTCAGAACTTTTAAGTAGAAAAATTGCAGGAAGATAATATCGGCTTTGCCGATAGTTAATAGGTAATAGGTAATAGGTAATAGGTAACAGTTAATAGTTATTGAGTGCCGCTTCGCGGCACATTTTACGCAGGGCGTCGGATAGTTTATAGTTAATAGTGTAAAGTTGATAGTTTCGCGACATAATTTAACTTAATTAATGTTTAACTCCGCGAACAATGGTTACAAAACAGTGAAACTAAAAAAGTCGCAATGGTTTTTTTAATGTGCAATGATACGAGGTCGCAAAGGCAAGTGTTGCGACTCAAAATAAAAAAGTCGCAAAGGTAAGAGTTTCCCGACTATGCGTAAACGCTACGTCAAGGTTCTGATTCTGCCACAAAGCAAGGAACCTTCTCAAAATAAAAAATCGGTAAGACTAAAAAAGTTGCAATGGCTCATAAAGGGTGTAATGAATATTAGTCGCAAAGGTAAGCGTTGCTACTCAAAATAAAAAAAAGAGGATAAAATAATGACTTTTGTAGAACTATTTTTAATCGCACTCGCGTTATCAGCTGATGCTTTTGCTGTTAGTGTTACTAACGGTTTAAGCTATAAACCTAACTTAAAATTTACACTTTTAATACCGCTTAGTTTTGGGTTATTTCAAGGAATAATGCCAACACTCGGCTATTTTCTTGGTTCAACTTTTGCTCAATATGTTGAGAAATACGACCATTGGGTAGCGTTTATTTTGCTTGGGTTTATTGGCGGTAAAATGATTTATGAAGCACTAACGTCCAAAGAGGAAAAATCCGCTTTAAATTTGACATATAAGCTTATTTTGGTACAAGGTTTTGCAACAAGTATCGACGCTCTTGCGGTTGGTGTAAGTTTTGCAACAATCGGCGGAAATATTCTTTTTTATGGGTTGGTTATAACTCTTGTAACTTTTGTTTGCAGTTTTTTTGGAGTTATAATTGGCAAGAAAAGCGGAAATATTTTTGGAAACAAAGCCGAAATCCTTGGCGGATTAATTTTAATTGGAATTGGTGTTAAGATGTTGTTGGGACATGCTTTTTCTTAGAGTTTATATTTGTGATTTTATACAAAAAAATGACAAAAAAAATAGAAGAAAAACTATAAAGCTTTACATCAAAGAGTTGCTTATTGCAACTCTTTTTTATATCTAAGAATTGCGGAATTTTTTGCAATTCTTTAATTTTAACCAAAAGAACCTAACTGCATATTATAGAGGGTAAAATAATTTTTATCATTAGACCTGTTCTAAAACCTATTTTTTAAAAAAAATTTTTGACTAAATGGAATTCGGGGACTGCGTTCTAGACACGTGATATTCGCCCACAGCCCTCTTTGCCTAATTTATATAAATTAAAAAAGTTATTATATGAGTTTTAGAATAGATATATTAAACCTGTTCTAAAACCTCATTCCATAAATAGTTTAATTTGTAAATATTGAGGTCATTCTCACTAAAAAGTGAGGCGAGGTACTGTAACAGTACACTGGACTAAGAGAATACTGTCGTGCCTCATACCCGTCTTTGTTTTTTAACGTTAGAGTAATAAAAAAAGATAGGTTATTAAGTTTTAGAATAGGTATATTTTCTAAGTAAAAAAAAGCAATTTAAATTTTTGAAAGGTGAATTAAAGAATATGTTATATAAACCAAAAATTCAGATTAACGGAGGTCGAAAGTTAAAAGGTGAAATTAAAATCCAAGGAGCAAAAAACAGCCTTTTACCAATAGCGGCGGGTGCAATGCTTTGCAACAAAGGAGAGTGTAATCTCTTAAACGCTCCCGACATCAGCGATACATATGTCGTTGCGGAGATTATTAATGAACTTTGTGGCAGAGCATTTTTTAAAGACAATGTGCTGACCATCAAATCGGATGTCTGTAAATCTGAAATTTCAGATGACAACAGCCGAAAAATTCGCTCATCAATAATTTTTGCTGGGGCAATACTAGGAAGAAACGGTGAATGTGAACTTTCAATGCCTGGTGGTGACACTATCGGCCGCAGACCTATTGACCTACATCTTTCCGCTTTTGAGCAAATGGGAGTACGACAACTCGACGCTATGGGCAGAATTTATCTTACTGCGGAAAATGGGCTTAGAGGGGCGACAATTCCACTGTCTTTCCCCTCTGTTGGAGTTACCGAAAATATCATGCTTGCTGGGTGTTTGGCAAAAGGAACTACTGTAATCAAAAATGCCGCCCGTGAACCTGAAATAATCGACCTTGCTAATTTTCTAAATAAGTGCGGTGCAGTTGTCCAAGGTGCAGGGTCAAGTACGATTATAATTGAGGGTGTTCGTGAATTAACAGGCTGTGATTATACAATTATGCCTGACAGAATTGTAACCGCTACGTATCTTCTCGCCGCCGCTGTCACAAAGGGTGAGTTGCTTTTACATAACTCGAACGCTAATGACCTTGACGCGGTGATTTTTGTTTTAGGGCAGATGGGGTGTAATGTTAAAATATATGATAATAAAATATATATTTATGCTCCTGACAAACTCAAATCTATAAATATTATTCAAACAATGCCTTATCCTGGTTTCCCAACAGATTGTCAAGCAATTACAATGGCGGGACTTTGTTTAGCGGACGGTGTTAGCCATTTTTATGAAACAATTTTTGACGACCGTTTTCGCCATGTTGACTCACTTAATCGAATGGGTGCGAATATCCGTATTCACCTTGACACCGCAATAATTACAGGTGTTAAAAATTTGTACGGTGCGAGAGTTTCGACCACCGACCTACGCGGAGGTGCAGCTCTGGTTCTCGCCGCTCTTGCAGCAAAAGGCAAAACCATAATCGAAGAAGTGCACCACATTGACCGTGGATATGAAAATCTCGAAAAGGTTTTACGCCTTGTTGGAGCGGAGATTGAGAGAGTGTGAGATGACGAAATGCAAGTTTAAAGTTTTAGGATACTTGTTTGCATAAGCCTATCAGTTAAAGCAATTAATGCCATTGGTAACGAGTCTGCACTTAGCGAGCAATTAATTGTTACTATTGACAAAGACAGAGGAAGCTATCATCCGCATTATGGATTTCGAGGAAAGAATGCGCGACCTTTTCGGCTTGTTGGAAGAGATAACCGCTACAATAAACAGCGTCAGCGATACGACAGCGCAAGCGATTCTCACCAAGCGTTACCTCACTGCCAAGACTTGAGAGAAAATATTGAGGGAGCTTTACGTCAGCCGCAGTCACGTTTTTGAGCTTCACAATGCCGCTCTTGCCGAGATTGAAAAGTCAAGACGGAACAAGACTGTTTCGGACGATGGCACACCTTGAATAGGCAAACAAGGTGTAGTATAATTAAAATAGCAAAGTGTAGGCAGAGCCGTTCGAGAAGTCGGGCGGCTTTTTGCTTGCCCGAAATAGACTGGGGGTGATTGTTTTGTCGTATAAAGCCAAGAAAATATGCACCTTTCCGAATTGCCCCGTGCTGACTGACAAGCGGTGCTGCAGGAACACGCCAAGGCTGAAGCCAAACGATACAACAAGTACGACCGTGCCCCCGCGACAGCAAAACGCTACGGCAAGACGTGGAAACAAATCCGAGCGCGGTTCTTAACCGCCAATTCTCTGTGTGAGTTATGTAAAGCTGAGGGACGGTTCAAACCCGCCGAGCTTGTTCACCACAAGCGCAAGCTGTCTGACGACCCGAGCCGGGCTGGTAGAGGCAACAACGACTAGTCTAACCTCCAATCGCTGTGCGGCGAGTGCCACAGCCGCTTGCACTGCGAACAGGGAGATTACTTTTGATATTTATGATAAAATATGTTTATTTTTGACATAATGTAAAAAAATATTAAAAAGTTAGATGATTTTTTTTTACAAAAGTAAATAAACTGATTTTAACAAAAAGTCTAATAAAAAACGTTCGCCAACAAAGGCGAACATTTTATTATAACTTGAATATTGCAACCTATCTGTTTTTTAGGTAGAGATGCGTTGTCGGTGATACACTGTCTTTCTCTGTTTTCTTTGCCATTGTGATTTCCTCCATAATCATTTTTTGTTTGCTTTTTTGACGGTCACGCCTGTCTTTTCAAAGACGTTTACCAAGCCGCCGAGCCAATCGGGGAGCGTATCGCTGTTTTCCTCAATCAGCCCCTTCACCGTGCTTGAGAGCGTGTTCGCGTTGATGGTTTCGGTGATGATGTCGCCGAAGCCATACTCGCGCAGAGCGGAATACAGCCCCTCCTTTTCGCCGGCCACGCTTGACGCCCGTGTCTTGGTCGTCAGCACAAACTGCGAACCGCTGTGGGTGAAGTTCTGCATCTCGTTTTCGGTCATCGCCTGAACGAGGGCGTACTCCGTTTTTTCGATGTCGGCTTTGATGTCCGAGAGCGTCGCTTCGGCGTCGTCTTTCTCGCCGCGCAGCTCCACGAGCCGCTCCGAGAGCCTTAACATTTCGTTTTCCATAGAAACCTCCGATTTTTAAGATTTATCATCGGTCATTGTTATTTGCCGCGTTGATTGTTGAGCCTTGCCATGCCACGACGCGCCGGAAGCTGACGGGACATACCACGCGCTGCCAAGACTGCCGTATCAGGCGAAGGGATTGACGCCTTTTCGGTAGTCGTCCACGAGCGTTTTTGCCAAGTCCGCTTTTTCACGCAGGGTTAGCAGGACTTTTTCGTCGATGGTGTTTTTCGCCGTGAGAAAGATATAGGTACACGGCTGTTTCTGACCTGCTCGATGGATTCGTGCCTTCGCCTGCTCGAAGTTGCTCATGCTGTAGTCGAGGGAGTAAAACGCCATCACGTTGGCCGCCGTGAGCGTAAGCCCCAAGGAAGCCGTCTGAATCTGCCCGATGAACACCTGACAGTTAGCTTCGTTTTGGACGCCGACACCTGCCCGGCGCGGTCTTTCGTCTCGCCGCTGATGGCGGCGTATCCGGCATTCAGCTTTTTGATTGCCGCTATCTCCGCGACAAAGCGGGCTATGACGACCAGTTTTTGACCGCTCTCGGTCACTTCCTCAATCAGGTCAGACAGCGCGTCTAATTTCGCCGTGCTGATTTGCTCCGGCTTTTCGCCGTCCACTCCGATGTAGCCGCCCGTAAGCTGCGACAGCCGCAGGAGACGGGTGAGGATGTTGGCGGCGGTGATTTCACCGTTCGCAAGTTCGGCGTAGCTGTCCTTGACAAGTTGACGGTACAGCTTCGCGGCTTTCGGCTCTAACTCCACCGTGCGGACAATGTCCATAACAGGCGGCAAGTCAAGGCACTCTGCTTTTGTCGCGCGGAACGCGATTGAGTGCATCTTGCGCGTCAATTCCGGCTCCATCAGCTTTTTCAGGATAGGTGTGTGGTTTCCATAGCCCGTCATGTCAAAGTAGCGGTTTCGCCATGAGTAGAAGCTGCTACCGAAAACGGCGGGATTCAGGAATTTGTACTGGCTGAAGATGTCGATTGCCTTGTTGGTCACGGGCGTTCCCGTGAGAAGGAGACGG
The DNA here is from genome assembly GCA_026000865.1 of Clostridia bacterium. Lineage (GTDB taxonomy): Bacteria > Bacillota > Clostridia > Oscillospirales > Ruminococcaceae > BNZF01. The sequence goes on along the minus strand of BNZF01000024.1, from coordinate 7,797 downwards.
TACGCCGTTTTCGCGCCGAGCCTGTGCATCGCCTTTGCCGCGCTTGTCGCGTGGTTCTTGATTTTGTGACCCTCGTCGGCGATGATGATATCCGGCTTCCACGCGCCGATTTCCTTCTCCAGCCGCCACGCCGATTCATAGTTCACGACCGCTACTTGAAGTGGCTCACCCGCGAGGTGACGGAGCGTGTCCGTTTTCTTGGCGAGCGTTCCTGTCAGTATGGCAAGCGTGTAATCAAAGCCCGCGAACTTGGTAAATTCCTCCTCCCACACGCCGACAATAGACAGCGGCGCGACCACGAGGACTTTTGCGATTTTGCCGTCAAGATACAGCCGTCCGGCGATTGCGATAGCCGTGAGGCTTTTGCCGCAGCCCATTTCCATAAGCAGAGCCGTCGCGGGCTGCTTTAAGGCAAACTCGTAGGCGGCGGTCTGGTGGGCGTAGGGAGACGCCCTAATCGGCAGGGAAAGCGGCGGATTGTCTGTGTCCACTCCGTTTGTCACCTTCCTTTCCCTCCGCAGAGTAACGCTCCAACAGGGTCAGCTTTTTTGCCAGCCGTTTCGATACCACGCTGATGGCTGTCAAAACGCCGACCAATTCCTCGGTATCCTCGTTGCGTCGAAGCGGCGGTACGCGTAAATCCTTGCTCATCATCAAAAATCACCTTCCTTTCCGAGGGAAAGAAAAACCCCCTCACTACTCATAGGAAAGTGAGGGGGCTGCTGCTTGATGTTTTTCTAAAATAATTTTAGAAACCGCCGAGCAGCTTTTTCAGCTTCTTGAGAACCGCGTTCTTGCGACTGTGAATCGTCGGGTGCGGAATGCCGCTTTCGGCGGCGTATTCACGTTCAGACTTCTCATTGTAGAACAGCGCATTGATGAGGTTTCGCTCGTCTGCCGTCAACTCGTCCAGAGCCGCAAGCAGCATCTCAAGCATCAGCTTGTCCTCGGCGATTTCATCCGCAAGTTTACCGCTGTCAGGGATATCAAAGCCGGACTCCATGAACGCTTCCAGCGACCGCTCGTGTTCGACGCGAACCTCGCGGCGTTTGCGCTCCGACCACAATGGGCGTTTGAACACGCGGTAGATTTCCTCGCTGACAGGGACTTTCTCGCCGTCAACGACAACAAAACATTCCTTTGCCATTGCCGTTTCCTCCTTTCCTCGAAATTTCTGAGAAAAGGGGGAAAGCGGCGGGGAACGGCAGCGGGGGATTGGCTTAAACGCAAAAATGCCCCTCAAATGGACATAGTCCATTTGAGGGGCAGGGTGTTCTATCAGTTCACCTTGAGAAACAGAAAAGCCCGTCGGTGGTGACAGGCTTTTTTTAAGAAATAAACTCTATGAAATTGAAAGGTTACTTTGTCAGCGTAAGGTTAAGCCATGCGTTCAACATACTCTGACAGCAATTTTCGTGTTCTTAACATTGACCGCACGCTCCTTACCGGGGTTTTAACACCCCATAATTTATAGATTTTTGCAGATTGTTCCTGCTCATCGGGATAAACAACGGTATCCGCAGAAACATCTAACTCGCGGACAATTCGAACAAACAAATCGTAGCTGGGCTTTTGACCGCTGTTTTCTATTGCTTTGAGGTATCGAACAGTAATGCCCAATCGCTCGGCTAATTGTCTTTGCGTCATGTTTTTTCCAAGTCGTGCCGCTTTGATAACGATACCTAATTTATCAGATACCTGTTGCATTTTTCTTCACCTCAATTCAGCAACAATTCTTGTTTACCCTTTTAGTTCACGCACCGAAATGGTGCGTGAACTAAAAGCTGATGACTTTCATACGAGTGAAATCCTACTTTATTTCTTTTATACTCGCGTTCATGTGTTTGATTTTGCTTTTTAATACAAAATACTGGATTATCCATACAACAACAAATATTGCAACGAAAATACCAAAGTACAGCAGGAAGCCTACAAGAGAATGTTCCATCCACTGCGCAAAGTATGCGATGGGTAGCATTGCCAACGAAGCAACAAGAAAATATATCCCTGTCTGTTTCGCAAGGCTCCATTTTTCCATTTCCCATATCACCGATGCCGCCGCAAAAGCCGCTCCTAAAACGCCGCATAATGCCGCTTGAAATATGACTGCCGCAAGTTCGCTCCCAAACTTATCTACAAGAGCAGGGACGCAGGGATGATATTCCCCCGTGCCAAGAACAACAGATATGCCAATCGTAATGACATAGCCAAAACAAATACCAAGCGGAAATCCTAACGCACCGCGACCTATGGTTTTCTTCAACATAATAAGCACCTCACATTCCTAACATTGTTTTGATTTTTGCAACATAGCGTCTTGAAACGTATGTTGTTTTGCCGTTAATGAACCTTACGCAAATACTGCCGGAAAAGCTCAAGTCAAAGTCTTTTACCTTTTGCAAGTTGATTATTTCTGAATTTGATACGCGAACAAAAGTGTTGTGGGGAAGCCGTTCCTCAAATTCATACAGACGTAGCCTTGAAACGTATTCGCCATCGTCCGCAACGATATACACCTTTTGGTTCGCTGCATATATGCGGATGATTTTCTCAACCTCTACAACAACTGCATTGTTATCTTTGAATCCAACAATCAGTTGCAGCCTTGAATTAGAGAGCATTTTGGCTAATTCGTTTACTTCTTCAGAGAGTTCCTTTGCAATGACGATGACGGTTGTTTCTTCGCATTGTCCGTCTATCTTTATCTCAACTTTCACATTTCCACCTCCTTACGAGTTTCATTATACTGAGCAAAAAAAATCAAAACCATAGTTTTTCGATAGGTGGTCGTTTTGGGCATATAGGTGGTATCCGTTACCTCAATTCAACAACCCAATCCAATGTGCCGTAGGCGATAAACGCCCAAGTAAGGGGGCTTAAAATCAACGGAGTAGTTTTTTCAAATCTGCTTCCTATCAAACACCACGACCGACACCGTTGTTAGCACAACAACTAACGCGATACAAATAATCACAGCAGGGACAAAATCCGAAGCATTTTTTACTCCTGTCAACAATGCCGTATTGTCACCGCAAAGCGTTACAGGATTATACTTTTGTATTTTGGGGCTGATATTCAGCAATGTCATTGCAACTACCGCGCCGCCCGCAAGAAGCAGACTGCCGATAAACGTCTTAAACAATGTACCGCCTAAGATTAGCAACACAACTAAAAGCAATCCAAACAGCCACATTGAGAAAAACGCAAGAAAAACGTGTTGCAGTTCTCCCATATCCCAAAAGTACACTGTGTAGCCGTAAGTTACGGCAAGACAAAGCAGATAACTCATCGTCCAAATCAGCGCGGCGGCGGTGAGCTTTGAAAAAATCACCGTATGCCGTTTCAAACCCTTTGTCAGAACATTGACAAGTGTTCCCCGACTGAACTCGTTTGACATAATTCCGGCAAACACAACAGCCAATACCAACAGTCCTATTTGCCCGACGTTTTTGAAGAATTGCACCCAAGAGTCCATAGCTGTCGCTTCGGGAAGCGTTATTTTAATACCTCCGATGCCAAGGTTTTGCATAATCTCTGGTACGAGCTTTGCAACTAACGGACTCATCACACCGAATAGCAGAAACACAGCGAGCAGTATCAGCAGTTTGTATGTGCGGAGGTTCTCGATAAATTCCTTTTTCGTAAAGGCGAGATAGGCTCTCATAAAATCACCTCCATAAACAAGTTCTCAATGGTCTGCTCGGTTTCTTCCACTCCAATCGGCTGTAAATGATTTTCCGCAAGAACGCCGAGTACCCGCTCTTTATCTGTTCCCGCGTCAAATGTGGCCGTAAATCCTCCTGATTTATGTTTCGCTTTCAGCTCCGCGATAGTTCCCGAAAGAGCTAACCTGCCTTTGTCCAACACCGCTATTCTGTCGCAAATCCGCTCTACATCGGAGATGATATGCGTGGAAAAAATAACGGTGGTTTTATCTTTTACTTGCCGCAAAATCTCCAAAATTTCTTTTCTGCCCACAGGGTCGAGCGCACTTGTCGGCTCATCGCAAATCAACAGCTTCGGCTCATTTAACAGCGCCTGCGCTATACCGAGCCGCTGTTTCATTCCGCGCGAAAAGCTGCCTATCTTTTTGTTGATACCAGCAAGCCCGACGAGTTTGAGCAGTTCCTCACTCCGGGACTTGATTTTCGCGTTTTCAAGTCCTGTGATTTCCCCGCACAGCCACAAGTATTCTTTCGGGCGCATATAGCCATAAAACTCCGGCACGTCCAGCAGATAGCCTATGTGTCGATTCGTCGCGGTCTGCCCGAACGACACACGCTCTCCGCAAACTGTAATTTCACCGCTATCCGCTGCAAGCAGTCCCAGCGTCATCTTCATTGTAGTAGTTTTCCCCGCGCCATTTTTGCCGATAAAGCCGAAAATCGAACCCTCCGGCACCGAGAAAGTCAGTCCGTCAATCACCGTTTCTTTGCCGAAACTCTTGGTGAGGTTTTGAATTGTCAGAACGTCCGTCATTCATCGCTCCTCCCGATAACAAAATATAAAACGGGACCGATAATTTGCACGAAGCTCAAAACAACCCAAAGTACGCGGTTGCCTTTCCGATAGGTTTTATGCGTAAAAATGTGAATCAGCGCCGCCACGGTCAAACCGAGTTCAATCACTATCAGCGGGATTAAAAACGGCAAATATTGTCTAATAATTTCCATTCCTATTTCCTCCTATAAGTTCTCTCATTTTTTCGACCACACGCTTGTAGCCAGGTTCTTCAGTGAGTGGTGAAAATGACGGATTCAGCAGTATGTCGCGCATCATACTCTGCTTGATAACGCTCTCGCTCCTTGGCGCGGCATTTCCTAAATCCAGTTCTGAAAACCAAGCGTCAATTTTGTCGAAGTGGGAATCTCTGTGCATAGCAAAGGTGAAAATTCCACAAACATCAACATATCGGTTCAAAAGGTCAATAGCCTTTTCTTTATTGCCGCCTACAAGAAACAGTTGTGCTCCGAGTGCGTAAAGCAGTAACATCGTATTCGGATTTAAGGTTTCCATTTGATAGATTTTCGCAACTTCAAGCAAGCGATTGAACGCTTCCTCCGCGCGTTCAAAATCATCTAAACACAGCGACACATAACTAATTCCGGCTTGAAAAAACGACATCAAATTAAGAAACATATCAATCTGAATGACTTCTTTTGCCTTATCGACATTTCCTAACATTTGATAAGCCTGTGATATGAGCGGTCTTTCCGGCATATCGTAGCGAACAGTTTCTCCGAGTAAATCCAGTACCGACTTCGGTTCTCCGAGTGCTAAAAAGCAAACGACCTTGAGTAGCGCAGCTTCTTTAGCCGTAGCTACATCTTCGCTTTCTGTTTGAATCCGCTCGCACAGTAGCACGGTTTCCCTTAGAATTTTCTCGCGTTGTTCCTGCTCTTTGGCAAGCATATGATGATTGATAAAGAGATTTGCTATTTGAAGAAGTAGCGGGAAGCAGCCGTAGTATTTTTTGATGACCGACCGGCACTCCACCATAACCTCGTCAAAAGGTTTTACGGAAAAATCAGCCACCAAACGGTGATACAGCTTGCGTATATCTTCCTTTGTCATTTGCGGCGAATAATCCATCAGCTCGTCAATGCTGATGTTGAAATACGCCGCGAGTTGAGGCAAAAACGTGATGTCGGGATAACTTTGCCCTGTTTCCCATTTTGACACAGACGCTTTGGAAACACCCATAAACTCCGCGAGTTCGTCCTGCGTAATTCCTTTCGCCCTGCGCTTGTCAGTAAGCGTTTTTGCAATGTTGATTTCTTTCATTTACCCACCTCCTGTTACTATTATACCAGTTTACAAAGTGAATTTCAATGGATTTGTGGTTGATTTTCGTTGAATAAATCAACCGTAGAGAAACTTCGCCGATACAATTAATAAATGCCAACACTTGTGTACGGTTATGAAAGAACAGGCGCGGAACATTTTCCGCGCCTGTTCTCATATCGACTAAATCTCCAATCTCTGCTCCCTCGCTTTCGTCGGCTGGTTAATCGCCCGTTGCGCGTCCTCGGCGTACTTGCGGATAACCTCGGCGTACAGCTTTTCGTACTGCGTCTTACGGCTCTTTTAGGCGCACCGACCATCGTCAGAGCAATCCGATTTTTTTGAGGTACGCAAAGCAGTCATGGTGACCCGACAAGTATAGGTTCATCCGCTCTATGTTCTCCGCCTCGTTCGTCACGCGCATATACTCCGCAAACCCGGCGTGTTGCTCGGCGGTCAGGCGCAGTTCGTCCTTGCCCTCCAGAACCTTCTCAATGAACGGGAATTTCCGCTCCTGTTCATCGATGCGAGCCTTGAGTGCGACGTACTCCATATCACTGTCCGCCAACTTGACCGTGATGTCGCTGTCCATCTCATGAAACCGCTCCTCAAGCAACGCGACAAGCCCTGAGAATACTTCGTCTTTCATATGAAATCCTCCTCGAATTATTGTTTGAACCATTCGCTGCCTGAGAAGTCAGCGCGTCAAATACCTTGCTAATAGTATGCCCATGTATCGGCGAGTAGCCTCAGCTTTCGTCTTCGCCGAAATGGAGCAGGAAACGGATGGCATCTCTGAACCCGCATTTGTAATAGAACCGCTCAGTTTCGCCGTCCGTCACATGGTATGCGTTTTCGCACGCCCGCAGCAAAAGCCGCTGTTCATCGGTCAAATTCTCGCGCAACCGCTCCACCGACTGCCGAAACTCCATATAAGCCTCGTTCGTCGCGTCCGGTTCGTGCTTGCCGTGCCAGTTTATCCGCTGTGTGATAAACTCTTCTGAAATCTTACCATATTCGTTATCCACATCAATTCACCTACCTTTATTTTTGGAGTAGGTTATCTATCACTCTGAACGCTAAACATTGCAAGTCCTTTCTGCATTCAGCCCGCTAATTGTTTCCGTTCGTTCCCGCAAAGCTACTTCCGAAAAGTATTTTAGATATACTGTATATTCATTCAGTCAATTATACCACGTTTGTGCGATAAAATAAATACACAGTATATCTAAATTTTTAATTTTGGAGGTGAACTGGGTGGCAGTAAAAAGCATATCCATCCGCATGGAAGAGGAAATGCGGGACAAACTCAGCTACGTTGCGGAATACGAGGGGCGTTCCCGGGGCAGCCACATCCTCGTGCTTATCCGCGACAGCATCCGCACCAACGAGGAGAAGTGCGGCAAGGTTGATGGCAAAGTCACGCCGAGCGTCAGCGTTAAGCCCCCACGGAAATCCTAGGGTGGATGAATGTAGTGAACGTTCGGGGTAAAGAAAAAGCCCATGCTGCGACACGATTGCCGTAGCATGGGCTTTTGGGGGTCTATTAGTTATTATGGAACTAAATTAAAAAGTGTCCTTTCGTAATAGTGACTAAGTCGGTCAGCCGCTTCGCGCGGAACACGGTCGATAGCCTTACCACCATCCGCAAACTTAAGGAAAACGGAGTTGAGGTGTATTTTGAAAAAGAAGGAATTTGGACTTTTGACGGCAAGGGCGAACTGCTGATAACAATCATGTCCTCGTTGGCTCAGGAGGAGAGCCGCTCCATCTCGGAAAACTGCACATGGGGTCAGCGGAAACGCTTCTCGGACGGCAAGGTCTGCGTTCCATACAGCCGGTTTCTCGGATATGACCGTGGCGAGGAAGGCGGGCTTGTAATCAACGAGGAGGAAGCCGTGACCATACGGCTTATCTATAAAATGTTTCTTGAGGGAGCGGAGATTGGAGATTTAGTCGATATGAGAACAGGCGCGGAAAATGTTCCGCGCCTGTTCTTTCATAACCGTACAC
>BNZF01000023.1 GCA_026000865.1 Clostridia bacterium | reverse complement strand
CGAACACTGGTCGCAAATCATTAAAGCGGAAAAAGTTGCAAAGGCGTCGGATAGTTGAAAGTTAATAGTGCAAAGTTGATAGTTTCGCGAACACTGGTCGCAAATCATTAAAGCGGAAAAAGTTGCAAAGGCGTCGGATAGTTGAAAGTTAATAGTGCAAAGTTGATAGTTTCGCGAACACTGGTCGCAAATCATTAAAGCGGAAAAAGTTGCAGAGGTTTCTAAAAGTTGCAATTGTTAAAAGTTGCAAAGGCAAGTGTTTCCCGACTATGCGTAAACGCTACGTCAAGGCTCTGATTCCGCCACTGGCAGGAACCTTCCCAAAATAAAAAAGGTAAAGAGGCTCTCAAAAGTTGCAAGTTAATGGTTGCAAATTAATTATAATAAATAAAGTTGCAGTGGTTAATTAGGAACACAAGATTACAATAAATTGCAAAGGTAGTTTTGAGTGCACAAAATAGAAAAATGAATTTTTTATATCATATTATAGGAATCCCTTTTGGTTGGGTAATGAAAGTAATATACGATGTCGTGAAAGATTATGGTGCGGCTATCGTAGTTTTTACGTTGTTTACGAAAGTTTTGATGTTTCCGTTTACTTGGAAACAACAAATTTCTTCTGAGAGAATGAAGTCGATTAATCCTCAGCTTCAAAAACTCAGAAAAGCATATAAAGACAATCCTCAAAGACTTCAGCAAGAGCAAATGAAACTCTATCAACAAGAACATATCAGTATGACAGCAGGGTGTTTTCCTATGCTGATACAGATGGTTTTGCTTTTTGGCGTTATGGACGTTGTTTATAGACCGCTTACACATATTTTGCGTTTCAAATCGGAGACAATTGATGCTGCTCAAGAAACTGCGTCAGCCCTAACTAATGCAGCCGGTAAACATATCGTGACTTTTAACGGCAAAAACGATATGCGTGTTGAATTGAAATTAATGGAGGCAGTACAAGAACAGGCTTCGGCTTTTGCACAGGGCTTTGTTGACAAAATTCACGGTTTTTCAAACCAACTTTTTGGTATTGCTGACCTAACAGTTCAACCTACTCTTCACCCTGCAACTTGGACGACAGAAACTACTATTCTTGCACTTATACCGTTTATTGCGGGGCTTTTCCAACTTGTTTCAACCGTTTACAGCATGAATTATCAAAGAAAAAGCAACCCTGATATGCCGAATATGGCGTTTATGAACATAATGATGTATGCAATGCCAATCGTTTCGGTTGTTTTTGCGTTTCAAGTACCTGCGGGTATTGGTTTTTATTGGGCGATTTCAGCGTTATTTTCTTTCTTAATTCAATTGTCAATGCACAAATTTTTAAGAGGTGAACGTGTTGCGGCTATACTTGCACGTGAAAAAGCCAAACAAGCAAAAAAGAAACCGAGTGCTTTACAAAGAGCAATGCAAGCTCAGCAACAACAAATGGCAGAGGCAAATCCTGAGCGTTATCAAGATGATGTAAAACTTTCACGCAATGAATTAAACGAATTAAATGTTAAGAAAATCGCCGAGGCACGTAAACGTTCCGCTGATAAATACGAAGACGAAGTTGAAACAAAAGCCCAAGGTTATGCCGATTTAGGCTTATCCGAAGAGGAAACGCAACGCATTGAAGAAACAAAAAAACGCATGGCAGAAAAATACGACGGGTAGCACCCGTCTGCATTTCGCACCATAGTTTGACTGTACGGTTAGTTAACTTACGCGAGCGATTCGGAAAGTTAATAGTAATAGGTGCCCAGTCGGCGGATGTTCAGCGTGTTATTTTAATTAGACGTTTACTTAACTTACGCGTTTTGCAGTCTCATAAAAAGCACAATGGTTGCAAATTAATTAATAGAAAAAAAGTTGCAAAGGCATCGGATAGTTTATAGTTAAAAGTGTAAAGTTGATAGTTTCGAGGGGAAGTTTAACTTAATCGTTAGTTTATGGTCGCGTTCTATGGGTTCATGTAAAGTATATTGGTTGCAAATCATTTAAGCGACAAAAGTTGCAGTGGCTAATAGAAGGTGCAATGATTAAAAGTCGCAGAGGTAATTATTGCGGCTCAGAATAAAAGAGTCGCAGAGGTAATTATTGCGGCTCAGAATAAAAAACAAACAGGAGTGTGCATCTTTAAAAGATGTTGAAAGCTAAAAATGGGATTTTTTGATAAATTTAAGAGAGATAATACGGTCGTAGAGACATCAGAAATCGTTGAAAAGACTGAAATTGTTGAAGTTATTGAACCACAGCCAATGAAAGCAGATAAGAAAGCGTATAAAAAGGAAGTTGCGGTTAGTTATGTTAAGGCGATTATTTTGGGAATGGGATTGACCGCTGAAATGTTCGTTGAGGACGATGACAAGGGAATTATAATTACCATTTCTGATGAGGGCGTTATTGGTAAAAATGGCGATGTGATTGACGCAATTCAATATTTAACCTCGACTATTGTCAACCGCAGGGAGTCGAGTTTTTTCCGTATTTCAATAAATTCAAATGGTTATCGCGAAAAACGAGAGGAAGTTTTGGGAAGTTTGGCGAAAAAAATTTGCAGTAACGTCGTTAAAACAGGCGTTGCCGCGACAATGCTTCCAATGAACGCTTATGAAAGACGTATTGTTCACAGCCAAATCTCGGAAATTCAAGGTGTATATTCAAAATCTGTCGGCGAAGAGCCAAACAGAAAAATTGTTGTTTACCCTGTGAACAAAAAAGCACCGCGAGTTATTCACGTTCCACAACGCAACAACTCAAATCAAAAGCGTGATTTTCAAAAACACGAACCTCGTGAATACGTTCCAAAACCAGTTAAACCTCTCGACATCGGCACCTCCTTTGAAAAAGATTTCTTGAAAAACAGATAGTTTATTTTAAGTTTTTTTCCTTTTAGCAACAAAACTTACCTTTGCAATTTTTTTGTTTTGTGCAATAAAATTTACCTTTGCGACTATATATAATTCGTTCTTAATAAGAACCACTTTGACTTTTTTATTTTAATTAGTCTGTGGTCATTGCCCGTCCGCCTTACGGCGGACTTTTGTTTGCAAAAGTTTGACCTAGTTTTTAGTTTTTATTCTGCATTTTATTGGTTAATAATTAAACTTATCAAATTAATTAAAAAAACTTCATTTTTTATTCAAAAATGTTTGACAACTGCTTCAATGTGTGTTAAAATTAAAAAGACGCAAGGGCTCGCAAGGGCTCGCAAGGGCCGCAAGGGCTCGCAAGGGCTCGCAAGGGCTCGCAAGGGCTCGCAAGGGCTTTTTTTGTTGTCTATATACATTTATTAACCATTTACAGGAGAACATTAACTGATAGTGGCGGGTAGTCCTTTGCCTTCAAATAGTTGCTAAGATAAGGCGTTGATTGTGTCAAAAAGCAGGAGCATTATCATAGGTTCATTGTAATAAATTGTTTTGCATCGCATCTTGCCAGTTAAAATTTAAAAAATTGTGACCAATTATTAAGATTCAAGCGCTATTTATGAAGTTTTTTCGGATTTTTTTTAAAAAATGCTTGACGATGCTTTCAATGTATGATACAATTATACAAACGTAAAGGGGCATGGTTCAAAAGGGCTTTTTTGTTTTTTCAATATCCGCTGATGTTTGTTTTGCTTGCTCTATCACTGTTTTGGCACTGTTTTGGCACTGTTTCAGCTGACTTGCAACCGTTACATTTGTGTAAACTGTAGATCTATTTGTGTTTTTTTCCATACAATGCAAAACGATTGGTCAAGCTAACCATTTAGTTAGACTGGGGGAATGCAGAGCAGAATGGTACTACCCGTCGCGAAGTTAAATTGACTGATTAAGTTGAACTGTGTCGCGAAATGCAATCGAGGACTACCCACAAAACGCGGTCAAAAACTATAAATTTAGTTTAAATATGTCGTGAAAACATATGCGGGCATTGCCCGTTGCAAAAAAAGCAAGCGGGAAGGCTCCTGCTAGTGGCAGAATTAGAGCCTTGTCGTAGCGTTTACGCATAGACGGGTACGCAGTGCTATCCTCTACAAAAATATTATATGCGAACATTGCTCGTTACGAAAAAAAAGCAAGCGGCTGATACTCGTCGCTTTATAATGAAAGGTTATGAGATTATGACTACCCTATCTGATTATCACATCGTTTATCACGCCGATTATCGTGCTAACACCGATTATCGTCTCAACAAAGAGGCTAAACGTAGTGCTCAATTTGAGGATACACGTGAGCGTATCTGTGACAATTGTCTTTACTGTACAGGCGGTAAAAAATTATCTTGCATAAAAACTGCATATGAAAACACAAGAAGCTACTACGATTCCAAGGCTACTATGCCGAAAGACAGGTTTGTAGAGTGGAATGGGACTTGTAAAAATTACAAAGACTCAATACTTAATTCTTAGGGTGCAATTACTTATTCAAATAGCTCTAACTGCATATCTCCTTAATACTTTTGTTTGGAGGTTATGAAAATTAATTATAATGAATGTGAGCATATTTGCTATAACTGTCTTTATTGTGAAGTTAATATCTATAGAGGTCAGCTTTTTTGTGTAAAATCTGCAAATGAAAGTACAAGTTGTTGTGAACAAAAATTTGATAGACAAAAAGTCAAATTTATAGAACAAAATGATACTTGTGAAGATTTTGAAAGCACACTACTTAAATAATAAGATGTAATTTCTTACTCATAAATAACTGAAAACTGCTTATTTTTTATACAAAAAATGTTTGACAAACATCGTAATGTATAATATAATTAAGCAGTTCTTTTTTTATTTTGAGCTGCAATAATTACCTTTGCGACTTTTAATCATTGCACCTTCTATTAGCCACTGCAACTTTTGTCACTTAAATGATTTGCGACCACTATATTCTTTGTAAAACAATTAAAACGCGTCCAAAAACTATGAATTTAGTTTAAAAATGTTGCGAAAATATATGTGGGCATTGCCCGCTTAAATAATTTGCAACCACTATATTCTTTGTAAAACCATTAAAACGCGTCCAAAAACTATGAATTTAGTTTAAAAATGTTGCGAAAATATATGCGGGCATTGTCCGCCGCGAAAATATATCGGGCATTGACCTCCCGCTAGGAATTTAGATTTTGAATAATACTACTAATCAATTATCAATTGTCAAATGTCAAATGTCAACTGTCTGTGCCATAAGTACACCAAAAGGTGTTGGCGGTATATCTGTGATAAGGGTTTCCGGTAAGGAAGCCTTTTTGGTGTGTGACAGGATTTTTAAGGGAAATAAGAAAATCGCTGAAACAGCGGGATATACCTGTGTTTACGGTGCTATTTTCGATGATGAAATGCTGGTTGACGATTGTATTGCGACAGTTTTTCGGTCGCCAAAAAGTTATACAGGCGAGGACACAGTCGAGATTTCTTGCCACGGAAGTATTGCAGTCACACAAAAAATTCTGCGATTATTATTGAAAAAAGGTGCGATTTTGGCAAAAGCAGGGGAGTTTACAAGGCGTGCTTTTGAGAATGGAAAACTTTCGCTTTTAGAGGCGGAAACTGTCGCCGAAATTATTTCTGCCGAGAACGAAAACGAATTGCGTATCGCAAACTCTTTGCGAAGTGGTGCAACTTATAGCAAAATTATTACATTAAAAGACAAAATTCTTGATATTTGTGCTGAACTTGCTGTCTGGGCAGATTATCCAGATGACAACGATTTTGGGAATGATTATTCCGAAAATTTAGTATCTGTTATTGAAAAAATCGCTAATGAATTGGATAATTTATTGAAAACTTATGACTATGGTCGTCAAGTCAAAAACGGTATCAAAACAGTGATAATTGGTAAGCCGAATGTCGGTAAATCTTCTCTGATGAACGCTTTAATTGGCTATGAACGGAGTATTGTGACGGAAATTGCGGGAACAACACGAGATATTGTTGAGGAAAAAATCAATCTTGGACCGGTAACTCTTAACCTTTCCGACACAGCTGGAATACGTCAAACCTATGACAAAATCGAAAAAATTGGTGTGGAACTTTCACGAAACGCTATCGACCATGCAGAGTTAATTTTGGCGGTTTTTGACATTTCAAAGTTTCTCACAGACGAAGATTTTGTAATTTTAGACAGCTTAAAAAACAAAAAAGTGATTTATGTTTTGAATAAATCAGATTTAAAAAATATTAGCAAAGAGGTAATCAAACAGGTCAAAAAACAAATCGGTGAAACAAGTGACATCATAAACATCTCCGCAAAAAACGGCGAAATATCAGCACTTTGTGAGAAAATAACAAAAATGTTTGAAACATCGAAAATTTCAATTGAGGGCGGAATAATCGCAAATGAGCGTCAAAAAGAAGCTTTGAGCAGAGCATTATGTTCGCTGATTGAAGCAAAATCATCGCTCCAAAATGGCTTTACTCTTGATATTGTGAGCGTTTTGCTCGATGAAAGTTGCGATTTCCTGCTTGAATTAATCGGTGAAAAAATCACTGATGAAGTCGCAGACCGTGTATTTCAAAAATTTTGTGTAGGAAAGTAAACACTATGTGTTTACAGTTAATAGGTGTTGTGTCCAGTTTGCGGACGAATAGTTATGCGGTTTAATCGTTTGTTCTTTGTCGCGTTTTGCGAGTTTTATTTTACAACTTTGCGAATTTAAAAAAAATCTAATTTTTTGTGAAAAATGCTTGACAAACCAAATTTTACTATAAAAACTTTCTCTTCAAAATTTGTAATAACTGTCAACTAGTTAAAACTGGCAGTTATTTCTCATGAAATGAAAAAAATTATTGATATTTTTAAAATTATAAGTATAATTATAGTAGTTTAAATTAATAAAAGGTTCTCTATTTACATCAAGCTGATAAGTTTTTAAGGTTATGTAGGCGGGAACGACAGCCCATATCAAATTGCTGTTGCTCGTGCTGTCGCGGTGAAGCACCTTGTTTTAAACCATATAATTATAGATGCTAAAACAACCCGTTATTAATTTTAATGACTATATTATAGTTTTATAGACATAGTTGTTGTTTTCAAATTAATCGACTATAAAACAGGAGTAGCTATATGAAAAAATAAGGAAAGAACTAAGTATTGGCGATATAGCGATGAAAGAACTAAGGAAAAAAGATATGAAAGTTATTAATTATCTCTATTTTTGTTCTCGTTGTGTGTTCTGTGCTTCTTTATTTCGGCTATGTTGGTTTAGGAAAAACATTAAACGGGACATATATTGCTGTGGATACTGTTGGAGAAGAGATTACCTTTAAGGCAGACACTTTTACTTGGAAAGGTAACCCTAGAACCTCTGACATTAAAGGAACTTATAAAATTGATGATGGTAAAATTAAATTCGTTTTTTCGATTAATAGCACAGAATATATACAGGAGTTCGATTTCAAAAAGGGCGGAAATCTTACTGACTGGCAACTATTACATGGATGGGTATAAGTACGAGAAAAAATATAGTTGATTTCATAAAAAATGTCCACCGAACGGCGGACATTTTTTTGCGACATAGTTTAACTGTATAGTTAGATAACTCACGCGTGTCGGAGAGTTTATAGTTTAAAGTGTAAAGTTAATGTGTCCGCCATTCGGCGGACTGGTTGACTATTAATTATTAATTTTCAACTATCTGACGGACATCAATTTGCGGAAATGGCATAGTAATACCCGCATTTTCAAACGCTTTAATCATGCCTTCTTGTAAATCAAAATAAACGTCCCAATAGTTAGCGGTTTCCGCCCAAACACGAACAAAAAGAGTACGACCGCTTTCTCCATGACGTCCGACACGAATTGTTATATTTTCGTCCTGTAAAATTTTATCATGTCTTTTAATTACTTCCAACACCGCCCGTTGAGCTTTAACATAGTCATCGCCATAAGAAATGGCGTATTCAAGGTCAACACGACGTTTTGGCTTTTTGCTTGAATTAACAATGCTCGAATTTGTTACAGTGCCATTAGGAATATAGATTTCTTTGTTGTCAGGCGTTACAATTCTTGTATAAAGAATACCGATTGTTTCAACAGTACCCCCGTTACCTGCGGTTTCAATGTAATCTCCTGCTTTGAAAGGTTTTTCAAATAGTAGAATAAATCCTCCCGCAAGGTTAGAAAGCGAACTTTGTAAAGCAAGTCCGATTGCCAAACCGCAAGCACCGATAAAAGCAATAATCGAAGTCATTGGTACGCCAAGTATTGAAAGCACGGTAATATATACCATAATATTTAGGAACACACGTACAAGACCTTTGACAAAACCTGTTGCGGTCGGGTCAATGCTCGCTTTTTTCAACATTTTACTGACTAGTTTAAGTACAATTTTGATTAGTAATATACCGATTATTAATATCAAAAGTGCGAAAATAATACTCGGTGCAAGAGCAATAAGATTATTTTTTAGTTTATCTAACATTTTTGGAACATCCTTTATAATTATATTTATTTGATTTTCAGTTGTCTTAATTGCTAAAAGCACAAAACCACACCCCTTTGTCCATTATATCATTATAATATGCAAATAAAAGACTGTCAATGTTTTTTTAATTCTATTGCATTCTCAATAATTATACTATTACGTTCTCAGAAATTACATTTCTGACTGTTCTATCTTTATTTTAAATGATTTATGACTTTACTGGCTTTGAAGTGAGCTGGTATGAGAGTTGATAGTTAATAGTTAAAAATTTATAGTTGTGGTGTCCGTCCTATGGACGACCTCTCGTCGCTACACTATTTGTGTCACAAAGCACGTGTGACTAACGGCAGACGTTTTTTCGCGAGTTATTTTAACTGTATGATTAGTTAACTCACGCGGGCGGGCAGGTAGCACCTGCCTGCAATTCGCGTCATAATTTTACTGTACAGTTAGTTAACTCACGCGGGCGGGCAGGTAGCACCTGCCTGCAATTCGCGTCATAATTTTACTGTACAGTTAGTTAACTCCCGCGTTTTGCGACTTATATTATAAAATAAAATTATAATTATTAAAGCATTTTAAACTTTTTAATTTCGTAATTTTTTCTTGTATAGGTTAATATTATATGATAAAATACATTAATCTCAAAGAGGTGAAGGAAAAGTTGCTATGACTTTACACAGCAACAAAAATATAAAATAACGTATAACGCGAATAAAACTGACGAGAATATTTTTCTCGGCTTTGAGTCGTTGAAAGATATCAATGCGAAGTACATTCTCCGCAAGCGTCCTCCTCAAAACCTTGTGACTACATACCTCTTTGGGTATGAAACAGACAACCCAAGTGCGAATTAGCTGAAATACCGAATTTTCAGTGCGCCGTTCGGTGGCACGGTATTTGAAACCTATTACACCAAGAATCTCAAATCATTCTTCACTGATAACCTTATAGCTATGTTTAAGAGCGATGGCTTTGAGGGTATAGAGTGGCTTTACAAAAAGCTTACACTTCGGTTGATGTTCAACCTCCACGAAATTGAAGACGATTACGACGTTTTTATTGCTTTTGTAAAAAGATAATATCACTCGTTACTTCCGTACCCGCGTTCGCCTTAAAAGCGTTGTTTGGCAAGCGAATTGCACCGATTAACTCTGCACGTTCAGCGAGTTATTCACGCACTTCCGTTGACTTTTTATCCAAAGTGCCTTTTTGGCGAACTAAATCAAGGACGATTTTATAGATAAATTGTAAAATGTTTATGAACGCACAAAAAAAGCACCACTCATTACTAATGAAGAGCTTAGATAGGGATTTTACCAAAGTACTAAAAAAACACCTATGTAGACGGTCTTCAAGCGGGGGCAAAATAAAGGTGCAGACTGCGAAAATGCGGTCTGCACCTTTATTTTGCTTATTTGGTGCATTGCGTTGGGAATTCAGTGTTATTTGTGAAACCTTTGTGAAATCGCTCGATTTTAAATATAATATGTTTTATAATATAAATATAGATTTACGCAAACAAAAAGAAAATATTTAATAAAACAGGAGATTATTTATATGCAAATTCACTTACCAAAAATCCCTCATAATGAGGGATTTTTTATTATAAGTTGTTGAAGTTCTTAACCACTAAACGGCAACTCGCTAATCTGTTTCAACATGTATTTAATCAATGCTTGCAAATCCGCGACATTAATTGAACTGTCTCTCGTATCGCAATCAGCATTGATGAGAGCCTGCCCTGTTAAAATTAATTTTGCTGAGACGTGTTTGCCGAGCAATACCACATCAGCAATTTTGCCGATTTCGCCGTCTAAATCAATGTCGCCGTAAACTATTGTTGGCTCAGGTTCAGGGTCAACAAATTCAGAAATATCAGCAAATGGTATATTATTTTCAATAGCATAAGTTTCAGCATAAGAATCTTTATATCCGTAAATCGTTAGATTTTCACAATAATAAAACGCACTGTATCCAATCGATGTCACACTGTTTGGAATAACTATGCTCGTTAGACTGGTGCAATTTTCAAACGCATAGCCACCAATCGATGTCACGCTATCTGGAATAACTATGCTCGTTAGGCTGGTGCAATTATAAAACGCATAGTTGACAATCGATGTCACGCTATTTGGAATAACTATGCTCGTTAGGCTGGTGCAATTTGCAAACGCCCCGTTACCAATCGATGTTACGCTGTTTGGAATAGTTATGCTCGTAAGGCTGGCGCAATTTTCAAACGCATAGTTGCCAATCGATGTCACACTGTTTGGAATTATATATTCTGTTTGTTGATTACCAATTGGATATTGAATCAGCCTAGTCGCATTTTTATTTAATAACACACCATTTATATCACAGTAATATTCATTATTTTCATCGACTATGATTGCAGTAAGGCTGATGCAATTATAAAATGCATCGTCGCCAATCAATGTCACGCTGTTTGGAATTGTTATGCTCGTTAGGCTGGTGCAATTTTCAAACGCGCGGTATTCAATCGACGTCACGCTGTTTGGAATAGTTATGCTCGTTAGACTGGTGCAATATCCAAACGCCTCGTCACCAATCGATGTCACACTGTTTGGAATTATATATTCTGTTTGTTGATTACCACTTGGATATTGAATCAGCCTAGTCGCATTTTTATTTAATAACACACCATTTATATCACAGTAATATTCATTATTTTCATCGACTATGATTGCAGTAAGGCTGGTGCAATATTTAAACGCCCCGTCACCAATCGATGTCACGCTGTCTGGAATTGTTATGCTCGTAAGGCTTTTGCAATTATAAAACGTCGCATAACCAATCGATGTTACGCTATCTGGAATAACTATGCTCGTAAGGCTTTTGCAATATGCAAACGCCCATTCACCAATCGATGTCACGCTATTTGGAATTGTTATGCTCGTTAGACTGGTGCAATCATAAAACGCACTGTATTCAATCGATGTCACGCTGTCTGGAATTGTTATGCTCGTAAGATTGGTGCAATTTTCAAACGCCGAGTATCCAATCGATGTCACGCTGTCTGGAATTGTTATGCTCGTAAGGCTGGTGCAAGATGCAAACGCCCCGTCACCAATCGATGTCACGCTGTCTGGAATTGTTATGCTCGTAAGGCTGGTGCAATTTTCAAACGCCCCGTCACCAATACTCGTAACAGGATAACCGCCAAGTTTTGAAGGGATTATAATATCTCCGCCGTTACCATTATATTTTGTAATAGTAGCTAATTCATTGCTAACTGTATATTCAAAATCGCCTATGGTATACGCTACAACTGGAATCTCACCAAAATTGTTTTTAGTATTTAAAACAACACCTAACGAAATTACTGAACAAGCAATTACCATCGCCAAAGCGAAACTACTTAAACGTTTAACGTTCATATTTTACGTCCTCCATATTGTTATCAGGGCAAAAAAAACGAGCCCTTACGAGCCCTTACGAGCCCTTACGAGCCCTTACGAGCCCTTACGAGCCCTTACGAGCCCTTACGAGCCCTTACGAGCCCTTACGAGCCCTTACGTCTATTCAATTTTATCATACATCGAAAGGTTTGTCAAATATTTTTCTGTAAAAAATGAGGTTTTTTTAAAGTTGTAAGTGTTAATGTCACAAGTGCTAATGTGAAAAATTAAGGAGTTTAAACTTCTATGAGAACAGGTTATTAAATTTTAAGCAATTAAAAAAAGATATATAAAGCTTACTGTATATTTCGTCCAAAAAAACAAACAATATATTCGAAGCTATTAATGCAAAAAAATACAGAAACTATAAAATGTTTTTTCGGAGGATTTATATATAATGAAAGCAACAGGAATTGTAAGAAGAATTGATGACCTCGGTCGCGTGGTCATACCAAAAGAAATTCGCCGCACTATGAGAATTAGAGAGGGCGACCCGTTAGAAATCTACACCAACAACGAAGGCGAAGTAATTTTCAAAAAATACTCCGCGATTTCCGAGATGTATGAAAACGCCGCACAAGTTGCGGAGATTATGACAAAACTCGCGGGGTGTGCGGTGATAGTTTTTGACCGCGACCACGTTGTTGCGGTCGCTGGGGCAAAGAAACAAGAATATATGGAGCGTCGGGTTTCTGTCCAAATGGAAGATTTAATGACAAATCGTAAACAATTTTTCATGAAATCTGAGACAGATATGTTCAGTTCAGTCGAGGGTGTGGGCAGAAAATCACTCGTCGCCCTGCCAATTGTTTCCTCAGGAGATGTCACTGGTGCCGTAACATTTTTGTGCAACGATGACGAAAAGCCAGTCACAGACCTGCAAATATCGCTCATAACCGCGGCTACCCAATTTTTGGGCAGACAGGTAGAGGGATGATTTGTGAAAGCTTTGCATTCACAAATGTAATAGTTAAGAGTTGCGGGGAAGGCTTTGCCCACGTCTGCGTGCGAGCACTACGACAAGCCTCTGATTCTGCCACTGGCAGTATCCTTCCCGCATATATTTCGCACCATAGTCCACAAAATCTCTCGTTCAATTCACGCGGGCGAATATTTTATAAAAAATAAAAAATTCAACCAGTAGTTTCCCATTAAAGACAATGAGATTTTGTCGCCTAAAATGAAAAAAGCCTCCCGAAACCATACTTGGCTTCGAGAGGCTTTAAAAAACTAACGGTGATAACCCACTTGGATTACCGCCGTCATTCAATGTTAAACTCGTCAATGTATGAAAGGAAGATGTCTCTTTCTTGTATTTTATTCGACCTTCTGTTGCATTTTCTCGTATCGATTTGTGGACGATTACTTTTTCAATAAATGACCTTGCTACCTCTGCCGTTAGTTCAGTTATCTCACCATAGTTATCCGTGCCTTTTGCAAATTTAATTTCCGATTTCATTCCCTCGCTTATATAATCTCCGAATACCCAAAGCTCTAAGCATTTATCAATTAAATGAAGCGAAATATATAACCCAAGCTAGCGTTGTGAAATTTTATCATCGTCTAAAAATTGTATGAAATAAATATGCGGACATACTGGCAAACACCCGTTTGCAATCGCGATTTTGCAGTAATTTACTGCGTTTTCGATATTATCCTCGACCGGTAATTGATGGTCTTGTTTGTCCGTATATTCTCTATACGGAGAGCAAATATAAACCTTTTTCATTCTTCTTTCATTCTTCTTCCTCTTTATACATATTGTCCCATTCTTTGCCATCAACTAATCTTGCACACATTAATAGTCTGAGTGCGACTAAAAGCGTGCAGAACATCAGCATAAACTGCATTTCCTCAAACCATTCGGTTGCGGATTCTCCTGCCAAAACAGGAAGTCCAATCAGCATTAATATAAATGCTAAAATGCCCATAATTTCCGCGATTTTCTTTCTCCTTTTTTTATGTGTTTTTGGATTACAAATTCTATTCTAGATTAAAAAATGAGAATTACAAAAATAACCTCGGTGAAATTTTGACAAAAAGAAAGAGCCATTTTTATAGCATTTTCACTTGACAAATATTCACAAGAAGTATGAAATAAGAGAATGGCATACAGTAAAGATTTAAGGGAAATCGTAATGAAAAATTACGATAGAGGAATGTCAAAGGAAGAGATTTTCCGCATATTCGAGATAGGTAAGTCCACATTAAAGGGGTGGGTAAAGTTGCGAGCTGAGACAGGCTCAATGGAAAATCGTCCATTAAAACGAGAGGCAAGAAAGTTTAATATGGAGGAATTAATCACCTATAACCGTTTCGATTGAAATTTGCTCGCAAATTTCAATACTCGGCGTATACGCCGAGGCGTGTGTAACTTGTTGCATACGCAATTTCGAGCGTGCCGCCTTCACGCTCCCTCGCCTGCGGCGAGGGTCCACATTATAAATGTCAAGTGAAATTACTATATAACGAAGAAAATCCACCGCGACATTAGAAGAAATAGCAGAACATTTTAATGGTTCTGTCAGCGGAGCATTTTATGCATTAGAGCGTGCCAAAATTACGCTTAAAAAAATAGCCTTTTTACAAGGAAAGAAATGAAGAACTTAGAAAAGAATTTGATGAAAAACTTGCCGATTTGCCCGTGGATATCCCAATTGCATATATCGATGAGTGTAGAGTAGAGTGATTTTTGGCTAGAGAAAAAGGCAGTGCAAAGCGTGGAAAAAAGCTGTTTGTCGTGGAAGAAAATTTAAAAGAATTAATGTTATTTCTGCGATTATAAATAATGAAACAATCAGTGAATCTGTCTATGAATGTACAACAAATTCATATTGGTTTTCGCCTATTATTTATGCCAAAAATTCTCATAAAGTTGTGTGATTATTGGATAATGCTTCTTTTCATAGAAAATCAAAACTTAATGAAATCGCTGAAATTTATGGGTTTAAAATAATTTTTCTTCCCCCTATTCCCCCGACAAAAATCCTATCGAACATTTATGGGCTAATATAAAAAATGGCTAAAAAAATGTGCTTCTTTTTTTCCTACTATTCAAGACGCTATTTGCCGCTATTTTAACTATAAAAGGCTTCATTTATAATATTTTTGGATTGAAAATGATATAATGCTCTTTTCCTTTCCTCAAAACTGTATTTATTGGCGTTTCTATCAATTTATTTTCAAACAGAATATGCGAAATTTTCGAGATATAGTCAGTCATAATTGCTGATTGTAAAGCTATACTTCACGTTGCGATTATAATTGTTTCGTTTGCTTTGTTATTCATCCCATAGCGTTTTGATAATATATATGATACAAGATATGCCGTTGTTTTGCCTATTCCAACTTCTGCCTCTTCGAGTAAGATTTTGCGATTTTTGATTGTTTCAAGTAAGCTTTCGGATAATTTAAGTTGTTGTTTACGTAATTTGAAACCGTATTTTGGTAAGATTTTTTTGAAGAAATTTTTAATCATTTTCTTTTCCTTTTTTTGTTAAATTTTAGTTCATTAACAGCTCTGTGGTGCGGACGAAATTTGCATTTCGTCCGCAATGTCAGAATTGTTAATTTTTTAATAAAAGTCAAAAATGTCCTATTTGTCACGCACAGAACCTGTGTCCGTGACACCCAGACAGGGGAAAGCATAGGGCTGAACTCGCAAAAGTTCACACGAAGATCCCTGTAGTTTTCTTTCAAACAGAACACCCCCTCACCGCAACAAACCGCAATTTAGATCCGTTTATAGGACATATAAAAATGATTTTGTCGCAATTCATAACTGAACATCACGCAACACGGTGGCACATTACGCACCACAAATAATGCGACAAGGGATTACCTCATCGCACTATGTTGTTAATATTCATGTTAAACTGTTAAATTGGGATTTTGTCTAACTCTTCATTTACTTCTTCTTTAATTTTACAGCAAATTTGAAAAGTAGATAGTGAGAGGTTTGAATAATCTTCGTAATATTCTTTAAGAATTGCACTGTTCGGATTTGCAATGTTAAAATAATGCTCTTTTGTAATCCACATCAGCGACTTAATTTTTGATAGTGCTTCAACACATCTGTCACTTTTCTAAATAGTAAAGTTTTACAATTTTTGCTGTCTCTTTTCTATTAATTTGTTCATTCATTGTGATTTACCTTTAATCTTTCAATCTTTTAATCTTTTAATCTTTCAATCTTATTTATAAAATTTGTTTATTGTTTGATTTCCTGCCTTGACGGCGGTATAATATCGTTATCGCCGTTATGGCTCTTTACATTGTCTTTGCGTGTACAGTCGGTGTATGACAGTTTGTATTCACCGACTATTAACTTTGTTTCTCCCAGCATCGCCTGTTTAAGCTCGTCTGCGATACTGCATTGCCTGTGCTTCTTCTGCTAAGCGTTCCATTTCTCTGTACTCTTTGATTTTGCTTTGTAGTTCGTTCATTGTATTTTCTCCTTTATTTTTGAGTGTTTTGTGAAGCTCTAAGAGTATTGTGCACTTAACTTTGTGTATAGTCGAATATTTTCTAAAAACAATGTATAAAGTTTTGTGTAAAAGTTTGTGCATTATTACACTTAACTTTGTGTAATAATTAGTAAAATATCATTACGTTAAAAGAAAACTGTCCACTTCAAATAAATGGGCAAATTATGCCAATTAAATACGAGAAATTGTTTGTATTGCTAAAAGAAAATGGCTTTAACACAACGAGAATTAGGCGTGAAAATATAATCGGTCAAGGGACATTGACGGCTATAAAAAAATGGTACTGGCGGGCTTGACAGTAAGACTGTATCGAAATTATGTAAACTGCTTAACTGTCAACCTGGTGACATTATGGAATACGTTGACGAAACAATTGAGCGTGACAATGAGGAACAGGCGTAAGGCGGTTTGTGAACATATCAAAAAATAAAGGGTGTTCGCACACCCTTCGGAGGTAAAACATGAAAAAATACAAAGTAATACTCGCATTGTTGTGTATAACAGCAATGCTTTTTGGTAGTATATTAGCCACAAGTGCGGCGGATAATGTTAAAATTGAGGTTGACAAAGTAGTAATCAATACAGGTAATAAATTCAGTTTAAAAATAAATCTTTCGGATATTTCAACAAGTGGAATTAGTGCAATTTCTTTTTCAATAAATTATGATATCGAAAATATCACAATCAACAGTGTAACTGGTGGCGAAATTGCAAACACAGGTGCGTACGAAGAGGAAGTTAAACAACACTCAAAAATGGCAGATAGTTTTGATTCTTGTTTAGA
The DNA here is from genome assembly GCA_026000865.1 of Clostridia bacterium. Classification (GTDB taxonomy): domain Bacteria; phylum Bacillota; class Clostridia; order Oscillospirales; family Ruminococcaceae; genus BNZF01. The sequence continues at coordinate 6,009 of BNZF01000023.1, read as the reverse complement.
TTATTCCTTTGGAAAAGATGGAAAAATTAATATTTTATGGTCGACCGGGCTAACAGATAATACATATTTTATAAAAAAATCTGGTGTGTTTTTTACGATAAATGGCGTTATAAATGATACATCAAAAGCTGAAAATTACCCTTTTATCATTGTAGATAAAAAGGTAAAAATCGGTTATGTTAATGCAAATAAAAAGGCTATTTATTATGATTATACTGCAATTAATGGTGCTGTAAAAATACAAAATTTATTATATGGCGACATCGATTGTGATAACAACGTAGGTAAAATTTCTGATGTTGTACTTCTTGGAAAGCATGTTGCAGGGAAAATAACTCTCTCTGGGCAAAATTTTGCCAATGCAAATTGCGACACAAGGGACCCTGCGGTTAATGTCGCTGACCTGCAAGCATTAATAAAATTTATGTTAAAACAATTGTCTTATTTGCCTTATAATGGTTAATTAGACTTATTATGAAATTCATAATTATTTGTAAGATTTTTAGGTTTTGTCCATAAAATATAAATAAAATAATGGGATTGCGATGTGACAGTTCTGCACAGTCCAGTGACCATTATAGTACCTATTACACCCTCATCGGGGTCGAAGACCACGAATCCACATTTACCTTAATTTGTATTAATTAAACAAGTTTATATTAAATTTTATAACAGGTTAATTTTTCTTTAAAAAGGAGTAAAAAATGCAAAAATTAAATAATAAAATTATAGCAGTATTAACATCATTAGCTTTTTTTATCTTTTCATATGCTGGACTTGGAAAAATTGCCTTTGAAGATTTACATATTTCAGCGGCGGAAACTACGTCAAATGTACTGTATGGTGACGTGAATGGCGATGAAAATATCGATGTTTTTGATTTGGCTATTCATAAACAATATCTTCTTGAAAATTCGGTAACTGATACTAAAATATATGATTTAAACGGAAATGGCGAAGTAAATTCGGTTGATACGGTAGAATTACAAGATTTTTTACTAGATAGAAAATTAATATTTTCATCCGAAATAGCTGATAAAATTAAATCGGTTGATAGAACAATTAATCCGAAAACAAAAAATGAAATTGTTGAAACACAGTTGACAAATGAAATAACTGATTTCGTTGATGCTTTAACTGTAAATGCTAAAAATGATGAAGAAAAAGTTTTAGCTGTATATAATTACCTTAAAAATATTATTGATACTGAATTTTATACTGGTTCTCGAAAAGGTGCAATTGGAACATTTGAACAAAAATCTGGAAATGATGTTGACCAAGCGAGCCTTTTTGTGGCAATTTTTCGTTATCTCGACATAACTGCTGACTATTCGCTTATAGCGTCTCAATTTACTGATGCCCATGCAATGGAACTCACAGGAACTAATGATATTAATTTAGCATTCGACATTTTAAGTTTGCAATCAAGAGATATATTTAGTTTTGATGGGAAAAATATTGGACTTTTTTGGACAATAGTGGTTGTTAATTTAAACGGTACAAAAATTAAATTAGACACAGCTTTTAAAAAATATGTACGCAATGAAGATTTTTTTGATGAACTGAATGATTTAGGAATAACCGAAGATATTTTTAGCAAATCCATTTCGGTTTCTGAACAAGCGGAAATTTCCAAGAAAATAAAATCAATTACAAATATTGCTTCACCATTAAAAACAAATATTATATCAAAAGAAAATATAACGTCATTGCCTATCACTTTGCCCTATGCACTTGTTGGGGAACTTGGTGATTTTTCCAAAGTAACTGATAGGGACACCGATGGTTTTTCCTTTGTCTATTGCGATGAAGTTGCAATTTCAGTTGATGGAATTTACGTTGAAAAACGTTCAGCTGAAATTTATGGGGAAACAATTTCCGTTCAATATGTAGATGCTATTGAATTAGCATATTCTGATGTATATACAGATTTTATCAAAACCAAAAATTATAATGCAGTTACAACTATACTTAAAATTGGAACAGAAATATTTGAGGGCGATAATCAAGTGCCGTTAGGTACAAAATCCGAACTGGATATTACTGTGTATTCTGGTGGAATTGTTTATGATGAAGAAGATGACGATTTTTACAGAAATATGTACAGCGAAGTTAAAGAAACTGTCGCTGGATATATGTATAGCATAGTTTTTAATACTCAAAATATTTCTTTCAGCGATATGTCAAGCACTGCAAATCTTTTACAAGAAAAAGCAAATGAAATTTCTAATTCAGATAATCCTTATAACGATAATTTGTCAAAATTTATCGATTTAACTGGTAAAATGTATTTTTATCAGCTTGATAATTATAACCAATTTTTATCTGCTGTTATGGGAATTTATCAAGTTCGCAAATTAAGTTTTGCTGTTATTGAATTCCGTTTGGATATTTATACCCAATTGAATCAAATTAAAATAAATCCAAGAGGCACTTTTGGTATTGATTTACTTGGAAATATTTCCGATTGTGTGGATATTGGCGACAAAAATTTATTGTCAAATTTCAAGTTGTCAAGCGGTTATATGTCCTCATCGCTCGAAGAAACTGTTATTTCGCAAATTACAGGCAGGTCTGCTGTTTCAACAACCAAAGTTCTTGAATTAGCTAAAGAAAACAGCATAGAAATTTTAAGTATTTATTCTGAAAACAGCAATACTGAACTTGCCAAATTAAATATTGATAGTGCAAGTTTAGCCGATATAAAAGCCGATATTGCAAAAGGAAATTTGATAATTGTTCCAGCTTCTGAACAAACATATGGAGACTGGACTGGCTCGGGATATATTTCTTTTGACCCATATACTGACAGTTACTCATTTATGTTGAGTGGCGGAACTAATGGTGGAATGGGATTTGGACTTTTAGACTTTGCGGTTATTGGTTCAATGATGTTGAATGTTGGGCAAATGCTTTTAGCCGCTGTAATGGTTGGAAGCGGTGTGGGTATAATTTTTGGAACTGCACTGATTGCTCTTGCTATGTACGATATGGCAACTACTTTGATGGATTATATTGATTATCGCAATGGTGATAAATCGAAAGCTTTTTGGCTTGCGATTGGTGCTGGCATTAATCTGCTGGGTGGCGTTGCTGATGCCGCTGTTGCAATAACCAAAGCTGCTAAAAATGCGATTGGTAAAAATGCGTTGAAAACTGCTGTTAGTGAGGAAGTTGCGGAGACATTTGTTAAAAAAGGCGGAAGTGCTGTTGATGCAAATGATAATATTGTTAAACATGGTATTCCAAAAGATACTACTGATATTTTTTTAAAAGACCCTAAATTTGGAAATTATTCAGATGCTTTAATTAATGAAATTAAAGATAATCCTAAGCCTTTTGTTGATAATTCTAATAAAATTGACAATATTCTGAATGATAAAAATGCCATTTCTAATACTAGCAAGTACAACAATGCTTGGAAAGCAGGGAATGGAAGTCGTCCTGACCCGTCAACTTATCTGAATGATGATTATATTAATGACCATTTAAAATTATTTGATGATGGTGCATCAAAATTTATTTCTAAAATTTATGATGATAAATACATTGGTAATGGTGATACTTTTGTAATACCAAAAAGTGTTGCAGATGATATTATTGCTGAATGTGGTGATGATATTGCAAAAATAGAAGAAAAATTAGGACTTAATAAGGGGTCATTGGGAGATAACCCATTAAGAATAGATATTTCAGAACCATCTAATATAAGAATGCCATCCGGTAATGAAGACGGAGCAAATGATTTTTGGATACCTGGAGGATATAGCTCTGGCGGATTACCTGAGGCAGTTATAGATAGAGTTCCACCTGGTTCATATGAAGTAACGGAGGTTAAATAAAAAATATGGAAAAACTTATATATTGTTCTAACGGAATAGAAATTATTGACCGTGATGGAAATTTATATATTATTTTTGATTATGGTCAATCAGCTTCTTATTGGGCAGAATGTCCTATTGAAAAATCAGAGTATCAACTCATTTTAGATGATTCAAATAATATAAGCAAAATAATACGTGATTCAAAAAAAAGAAATACCCCTGTTAGGTGTGATTTACCGAGGTCTTTGTTTTATTGTGATTTCAATAATTCAGGTATAACTGTTATTCAAGAATATGATAATTATTTTATTCAAGAAAAAACAGGACCTCCTGATTATAAAATAACGTTTGAAGAAGCAGTGTTGGTGAAAAAAAATCCTGAAAAAGCAAGAGAAATATTAGACCTTGCGAAAACAACGGAACCTATACAGAAACGTTGGTGAAATGATATGAAAAAAGAAAAAAAAAGAAAATTATTGTATTCTGATTCTGGTGAATACATCGTTAAAATAGGTAATGAATATATTGGTATATTAAATGATTATGGCGGTGTCGCTTCTTATAGAGCAGAATTTATAGTTACAAAAAAAGAAGCTTTATCGGTTAAATCTGATGAAGATTTTAGACAGTTAATATATAAGCATCCTTATAAAGATTTTGTTCATGCAAGAGAAGGAATATTTGATGGTTTATTGCCAACTTTTGTTTTTAGTGATTACAAAACATATTTTATGAGCATATATGAATTTGAAAATCAATTATTTATTACTGATGACCCTTGGTGGAAATATGGTTATAAAATATCGTTAGAAGAAAAAGAAATAGCAATTAGTTCACCAGAAAAAGCTAAGGAAATTTTAGAGATTGCGAAACAGAGGGAATTATAATTTAGAAAATGGCTATATTGTTGGTGCCAATCCTCAATAATATTAGAAAGGGAGATATGGTAATATTATGTTAGACAAACCAAAATTACGATTGCTTTTTGATTATAAAACTTATCCATTATGGACAAATGAGAAAAAAGGATACTTTATTCCTTGTGTTCCAATATATGATTTAAATGGAAATATAAAAGAAAAAGCTCCTTTTCCAAAAGAAATTGACCATAATCATTCATTAAAATCTAAACTTGATTTTATTCAAAATCATTATGATATGGCTATGGAAGATAAAAATGGGAGTTTCGATATTGATGCTGATTTATATAATGGCAATGGAAAATGGGGAATAGAAGGCAAGGCTATTTTTATGAAAACTCTTCATGAATGTATTGAAGAACTTACAAATTTATTAGGAGATAAATATACTATTGAAAATCATATTGATTTTAGTAAATGGGAATGATATTTCAGAACCTTCAAATGCAAGAATACCTTCTGGTAATGAAGGCGGAGCAAATGATTTTTGGATACCAGGAGGATATAGTTCTGGTGGACTACCTGAGGCGGTTATTGACCAAATTCCTAAAAACAATTATGATTGGAGTTATGTAAAATGAATGACAATAAATTATATCGTGAGCCTATAAACTTAAAAAGTCCAATTCTCATAAAAGATATTCCTAAAGAATTACCGGGAAATGCTTTTAATATCATTGTTGAAGAATTAGAAAAAGGTAATGTGTTGAGTGCTCTTTATGACCAAAATTCAATGCCAGATGAGACCTTATATTTTGCAAGATTTAAATATCCATTTATGGGAAAATTTTTGAAAAAATGTAAATTAAGCGGTAATAATGAAATATATTATACTTGTCTTGATAAACAAAATGGTTGTACAGTACTTTATGCAGGAGAACAACAAAGCAAATGATTTTTTGGATTCCAGGAGGGTATAGTACTGGTGGATTACCCGAAGCTGTAATTGATGCTGTACCGCCTGCTCCATTTACTGGAAACGGGTTCACAGCTTTAACCAATAAAAGTTTGATACCTGAATATCATGTCGAGGGTGTTGGACAAGATGCTGCTCATGTAACTCATGGTTCTACGATTTATGCGGTTACGCCTAGTGGGCAGAAAACTGCGGTTGCAACATTTATTGATGGTGCATTTGAAAAAACAGAACGAGGATTGAAATTGAAGGGACTTATAATAATAAGAATGGAGTTTTTGAATATATAATTGAACCAGATAATTCTTGTAACCACAGGTTGTTTGTACCAAAATAAAAAAGGAAATTA
>BNZF01000022.1 GCA_026000865.1 Clostridia bacterium | reverse complement strand
CGGCAAAAAAATCATAGATATCAAACGTAAAATCACTTATCGTAACAACGTACTCAACATCTTCCGTATCGGGATTTTCAGTAGGTTTCAAGCCGTTTTCAGCGTTTATGACAGCCGTGTTTGCAATACTGACATACTCTGAAAATGCTCCTTTGATTCGCTGTGTGTCAGTCATAGAACTATCCTCTTTCTTCCAAAAAGTCAGCCAAGCAATAGCCTTAGCCATTGCTCTGCCTCCTGCAATTACACCAGAACAACCCGTAAAAATCAAGCACATCAAAATTAGAATTATGGACAACGTTTTACTTTTTGTAAAAGATAGTGTTCTGATTTTTCTTAATTCCATAAAACTTCCTTTCACTTAATTTTGTGTTTAACTCTGTGTCAATTCGCTTGATTTTTTAGATGAATTTTCTGATTTACTTTCAGATTTATCCTCGCTAACCTTTCCAGAACTTTTCTCCACTTTTGTCGATTCAGCCTTTCTGAACGCCTGAATATCCTGTCCAAAATCTTTTAATTTGGGCTTAATAACGCCGATTTCAAAACCTTTTTGAGCATATTTTTGTGCTAATCTTTCTGTCGCTTCTGCTCCCGTCTGGTCACTGTCTAAACAAAAAGTAATCTTTGTTAAACTCGGATTTTGTGATATAAATTTTTCGAGTGCAACATCTGAAACACCGCCCAAAGACAGGCGAGTTTTATCTGCAAAATCGCCCTCTAAACTCGCGTGTGCGAGTAAATCAATTGCACTTTCATAACAGTACAATTATGTCTTTTCTTGACCTTTTTGATTTTCAACCTTAAAGCAATTTTCTTTCTGACTGCCCGATTGTTCACACTTAAAATCGCTGCCGCCGTCCAAAGAATACGTTGAACGTTTAAACGCATATGCCACTTATTTATTCTCATTAAACCCCACAAAAACTGCGTTATTATACGTATCTTGATAGAGTTTGCCTTGCATAATTAAGTCTTTTACAATCGCTGGTTCAATGCCTCGTGTCTTGATTAAATACGCCAAAACTTTGTTGTTTGACTCCGCTTTTTCGGGTAAAACAAACTATTTTCTCTCAAAAGTTTTATGTACATATTTGTCTTTTTTTATATCCCCATTTCTCTCCGAAAACGCGAATTTTTCTAAGGATTTATTAGAACTATGTCGCGAAATGCCAGCGGGGGCTCCCCGCCCTACGAGAGTGTTCATTGCATTTGGGAACGTGTTATTTTGCACTTTCATCAGCCAGTCAATCGCCGAACCGCTGATGTTTTTTGAGTTAAAAAAGAATTTTTGATGGTCACCAGTAACTATCAAACTATCGTGCTGAATACAACGAAAACTTTTGCCCGATTGCACAAAATCAAGATTTTCCGTCTGTTTCAAAAAATTGATTAAATCTGTCTGTTTTGCCTCTTGGATTTGATTATCCGAGTAAATTTTAGCCATATTTTTTCTCCCTATTGCTCTCTTTTTACATACACATCTTCAAAATATTTTTGCAATTCTTCTGTGCTTTTTCCGATTTGTTTGTATCCAAACAGCCCGTAGTGACTGCGTATTTCTTTTTCACGCTTTAAAAAAGCTAAACGAAACACATATTTTGCCACTAAATCGTAAACTTTTTCTCTCGTCTAAAATTCTCCAATCGTCACTATTAATGGTCTATTTTTTACTTTTTAAAATTTCTCCATCAGCAGTAACTTCAACCTACGTGTCATCATATTCAGCCTTAGGAAATGCCAATCGAAACACAGATTTTGCCACTAAATCATAAATTTTTTCTTCTCGTCTAAAATTCTCCAATCGTCACGATTAATGGTTTATTTTTTACTTTTGAAAATTTCACCGTTTGCCGTAACTTCAATTTCTGTGTCCTCATATTCAGCCTTAGGAAATGCCAATCGCAACACAGATTTTGCCACTAAATCATAAACTTTTTCTCTCATCAAATACTCGTCAACCGTCATTCTTAATGGTCGATTTTTTACTTTTGAAAATTTCTCCGTTGGCAGTAATTTCAACTTCCGTATCCTCATATTCAGCCTTAGGAAATGCCAATCGAAACACAGATTTTGCCACTAAATCATAAACTTTTTCTCTCATCAAATACTCGCCAACCGTCCTTGATTTGTATCGTTTTTTTACTTTTGAAAATTTCTCCGTTGGCCGTAACTTCAATTTCTGTGTCCTCATATTCAGCCTTAGGAAATGCCAATCGCAACACGGATTTTGCCACTAAATCATAAATTTTTTCTCTCATCTTCGGTGAGATTTTCGGCCCTGTTAGATGTTGGAATTATCGCCGTGTGGCGATGATTTTTGTAGAGCAAATTGAGGCAAAATAAAGCAAAAATAAAAAAATTCAAAATTTTTGTTGTAAACGCGGACGGGCTGTGATATACTGTACACGTATATTTATGTTTGGATAATCAAGGAGAAGATTAATGGGTTTCTTTACGAAAGACATTGGAATAGATTTAGGTACTGCCAATACTTTGGTGTATATGCGTGGCAGAGGAATTATTATTAATGAACCGTCAGTTGTTGCGGTCAACACAAGAACTGACAAAGCAAGATATGTAGGTCAAGAAGCAAAAGACGTTATCGGTCGTACACCTGGGTCGATTATCGCTGTTAGACCTCTCAAAGACGGCGTTATCGCTGATTTTGATATTACTACAACTATGTTGCAGGCATTTATAAAAAAAGCACTTGCTAACACTCCTTTGGCGAAAGCAAGGGTTATTATTTGTATACCATCTGGTGTTACAGCAGTTGAACGCAGAGCAGTAAAAGAATCTGCCGAGAGTGCGGGAGCAAAACGAGTAAATATAATCGAAGAGCCTATGGCGGCGGCGATTGGTGCGGATTTGCCTGTTAATGAGCCAAATGGTAGCATGATTGTTGATATTGGCGGTGGAACGAGTGAAGTAGCTGTTATTTCTCTTGGTGGTATTGTTACGGCAAAATCTCTGCGTTGTGCAGGTGATGAATTTGATAATTCAATAATCGCTTTTATCAAAAAACGCTATAATCTGCTTATCGGTGAGCGTACCGCTGAGGATATAAAAACAAGTATCGGTTCCGCTTATCCTCTTGAAAAAGAAGAAAAAATGAACATAAAAGGGCGTAATCTTTTGAACGGATTACCTCAGAATATTGATATTTCCTCTGTGGAAATACGTGATGCTCTCTCCGAGCCTTTGTCAAAAATAGTTGAAGCTGTTAAAGAAACCCTTGAAAAAACACCACCTGAACTATCAGCCGATATTATCGACCATGGCATCACTCTTGCAGGTGGCGGAGCGTTATTAAAAGGGCTTGACAGGCTGATTAGCAACGAAACAGGCATGCCTGTTCATATTGCCGAAGAGCCTTTGAACTGTGTTGTAAACGGTACTGGTAAAATACTCGAAGATTTAGATAAATACAATGATTTATTAACAGAAGACGCGAAATACTATTGATAGGTAGTAGGTATAGTTATTGTGTCGTAACACGCTGACAGTCCGCGAGATAGTTTTATAGAATTGTTAGTTTAACTCCGCGATAAGTGAGTTATCAATTGACAATGGACAGGTGCGGTGTCGACTTCTCCCCATAAATGGGTCTCCACAGTCCCAGCAGGTAGCTTTGTACTTCATATAACATGTGGACATTTCGCGTTATAGTTTAACTGTACTATTATTTCACTTCCTCGTTTTTATTAATCGTATTATTATTAGGTCGGTTTTGCCAACAGCCCGCTAGAAGCTTTAAGCTAACATTTAGTTTATAGATGCGTTTTGTGTGTTTATAATGAAAGAACATTGGTCGCAACCAGCTACACCAAAGCCATTTAGTTGCAAATTAATTAAAAAAGAGATAGAGCAAATAAACTAATTCTTCCTTAAAACAAAGTGAGGACTAAAAAAGCAAATTAATTAGGGTAAAAAAGTCGCAAAGGTTTTTTAAGATGCAATGATTAAAAGTTGCAAGAGTAAGCGTTGTGGCTCAAAATAAATAAAAAGTGTAAAGCCTATAGTATATATTTCTATTTAAACCCGTAAAACGCGACAGTAAACTAACAATTAAGTTTAAATTCTCGCGTAAACGTCCGCCATAGGCACACGTGCTATATGGCACGTACTGTGGCTACCTATTTATGGGGGCGAGGGCGTTCATCGAACGGACTCAATAACTATTAACTATTACCTATTAACTCTGCAAGTAAAGTTGCAAGTTAATTTTAAAAAAAAGATAGAGCAAACTGGATAAATATGCCTTAAAAAGTGTTGAGGACTATGAGAGAGTTTTTAGATAGTTTTAGATTCAAGATTATATTATGTATACTTGCGTTGCTTATTGGAATGATGTTGTATTCAATAACAAAAGGCGGACAGGTAATCGGTGTTTCAAAAGTTTTGAATGCCATTACTTCTCCTGTGATGAAAGCATCTAATTCTATTTCGCATAAAGTCAGTAAAAATATCGATATGCTTCTAAATTCAAAGAAAAATTATGACGAAAATAAAAAACTCAAAAAAGATTTAGCTGATGCTTATAAGAATATAATAGATTATGAAGATAAGAAAAAAGAAATTTTAGAGTTAAGAAAATTCGTTGGCATAAAAGAAAAAAATGAAAAATACCAGCTGTCTGACCCTTGCAATATCACAGGACGTGTAACTAATGACCCTTTCAAAAGTTTCACAATCGACAAAGGTTCAAAAAATGGAATAAAACTCCATGACCCTGTTGTAACAGGTGACGGACTTGTTGGTGTAATTGTTTCTGTATCCGATAGTTATGCTACCGTCAGAACCATTCTCTCCGCACAAACTCTTTCGATTTCAGTTGTATGTGTTGAAACAGGTGATATAGGTTTTGTTGAGGGGTCTGTGACAACAGCAAAAGACAGTCTGACAAAAATGGTTTTAACAAAAGTGGAACACGCAATCAAAACTGGTGATATAATAACAACATCAGGTGACAGCAAATTATTCCCGCACAACTACCCAATCGGAATAGTACAAAGTGTCGGCATTGAACCAAGCGGTTTACTCGCTTATGCAATTGTAAAACCACTCGTTGACCCGCTCACAATCACAAGTGTAATGGTAATATTAGACCTTGGAGACGAGTGATAAAAGCTTCGCGTTTACAAGTTGATAGTTAACAGTTTATAGTGTATAGTTGTTGTGCTGCGGTCCGCGAGAAGTTTAATTGTATGATTAGTTTACTTCCGTGTTTTGCAGTTTTAAATAAAATACAATAGACATAATATTTATTTTGCTAAGAACAAAAATCCCCATGGTTGCAATACCTATAACCAAAGCAATAGGGTTGCAATTAACCTGTTCTAAAACCCGTTTTATGAATAGTTTAAATTTGAAATAGTGAGGATGTTTTTTCTCTGAGAAGTGGGGCTTTGTCCCACATCCCCTCTTTATTTTTTAACGTTAAAATAATCTAAAAAAGATAGATTATTAAGGTTTAGAACAAGTCTAATGAGTTTAATAAAAGGTGGAGCAAATTTAATTGCAAATATATTAAAAATGCTGAGGACTAAAAAAGACTAAAAATAGTGTTGAGGTGTGAAAAAATGGAAGACAAAAAGATAATTGGCGTATTAACAAGCGGCGGAGATGCACCAGGAATGAATGCAGCTGTTAGGGCAGTAACTCGTGCTGCTATAAGAAAAAATATGCAAGTTATAGGCATTAAACATGGCTATAACGGATTACTAAGCAATGAAATGGAAACATTAAACGAACGTAGTGTTTCTGACATAATCGGCAAGGGAGGCACTATCCTTTATACTGCTCGGTGTCTTGAATTTAAAACAGATGAGGGTATCGACAAAGCCGTTGAAAACTGCAAAAAACTCGGCTTAACAGGCGGGATAGTTGTTATCGGCGGTGACGGGTCTTTCAGAGGAGCTCGCGACCTTTCTCTAAAAGGCATTCCTTGTGTCGGCATACCAGGAACAATCGACAATGATATTTCCTGCACGGAATACACTATCGGATATGACACGGCTATGAATACCGCTGTTGAACTTGTGGATAAAATCCGTGATACCGCTCAATCTCATGATAGATGTTCTGTTGTCGAAGTTATGGGTAGAGGTGCGGGTTACATAGCCGTAAATGTCGGCGTTGCCTGCGGAGCAGTTGAAGTTATCACAAAAGAAGTCAAATTTTCTCTCGAAAAAATTATTGAAAAAATTATCCGTTTGCAGTCCACTGGTAAAAAACATTTTATTATTCTTGTTTCAGAAGGTGTTGGCGGAAGCGTTGACATTGCTAAGGAAATTGAAGCTCGAACAGGTATTGAAACACGTGCAACTATCCTCGGTCATGTTCAACGTGGCGGTGCCCCCAGCGTAAGAGACAGAGTTGTTGCAACCCAAATGGGTGAGCGTGCAGTTGAATTACTTGACAAAGGTATCGGCAACAAAGTTATCGGTCTTAAAGATGGTCGCATTGTTGATTACGATATTCTTGAAGGTTTAAACATGAAAAAAGCATACGACGAAGATTTGCACAAACTCTGCGAAAAACTTTCGTTCTAGTGGCGGGTAGCACCCGCTGGCGTTTTCGCGTCATAATTTTCAAGTACCTTTTGTTCTGACGTCGCGAGCGATTATTTACGGATAACATCCGCCTGCATTTCGTGGCAGGTAATACCTGCATGCATTTCGAGTTATATTCTACTGGCTTTTTTTGTTGCAATGTCGCGGGCGATTATTTAAGTTAAATTACAACTTTTTTGATATAATTGATTGCGACCATTCGACATAGGCTTAATTGTAAACTTATAAAGCACGTCCATAATTAAATTAAGCTAAGTCGCGATACACAGGCAGGTGTTACCTGCCATAAACTATTGATTTAGTTTTGTTATGTCGCAAAACGCGGAATTAAAACAACAATTAAATTAAGTCGCGATACACAGGCAGGTGTTACCTGCCATAAACTATTGATTTAGTTTTGTTATGTCGCAAAACGCGGAATTAAAACAACAATTAAATTAAGTCGCGATACACAGGCAGGTGTTACCTGCCATAAACTATTGATTTAGTTTTGTTATGTCGCAAAACGTGGAATTAAAACAACAATTAAATTAAGTCGCGATACACAGGCAGGTGTTACCTGCTAACTATTAACTTATGAACGCAAAGCGTTCATAGCTGTCACGAGGTGAAATGCCTTGGGCAAAGAAAGAGAAGGAAATGTTCAAAAAATCCGTTGAAGAATTAAAGAGTTTAAAAACTCTTGTTGTAGTTGCTATGCTTATAGCGATTTCCACTGTGTTATCATTCTATACCATTCAACCTGCTCCTTGGCTAAAAATCAATTTTTGCTTTTTACCTATTGCCACCATTGGCATGCTGGGCGGTCCGATACTCGGATTATTATCAGGTATGATTTGTGATGTGACCGATTTTTTAGTTCACCCAAATGGACCTTTTCTTCCGCTATATACTCTTATCGGCGGTTTGCAAGGTCTCATATACGGATTAATTCTTTATCATAAAAACGATAAATATAATATACTTTTAAAGAACAACTTTTCTGAAAAAACTACTAATATAACTCTATATTTGCGTGCTTTTATTGCAAGACTTATTGATGTTTTATTGATAAATCTCTATTGCAACACACAAGCAAATATTTATTATGAGTTTATACCAAAAGAAGCAACCAGCGAAGTTGTGCTGATTAGGGTCGCTAAAAATGCTGTTGAATTATTTGCCGATATTCCTTTGATGTTCATTCTTCTACCAGCGATATTATTGGCACACAAAAAAATATTCCTAAGGAGAGCAGTATGACAAATGTTGGATTTCTCGGTGTCGGAAATATGGGTAAAGCAATAATAAACGGTATTGCAAAATCTAAATTAGAAAACATTGAACTAACTGCTTTCGACATTAACAAAGAACAGATAAATTCTATAAAAAATATCACAATAACTGTTTGTGAAGACGAAAACGAGCTTGTACTCGGTGCAAAATATCTTTTCTTATGCGTTAAACCGCAAATTATGAAAGATGTTTTGAAAAAAATATCAACTCATATTCGTCCTGATACAGTAATTATTTCAATTGCGGCAGGCATTTCGGGTGAGCATATTCAAGATGAAATTCAGCAATATAAATCTTCTGCATCGCTTATTTCAAGTCTTGTTTTACCAAAAGTGAAAGTCATACAAGTTATGCCGAACACTCCGTTAATGCTTGGAGAAGGTGCGGTTGCTTTGGCAAAATTTGAACCAACTACTGATGATGAGCTCAAATTTGTTGAAAAAATATTCTCTGCAAGTGGTAAAACCGCTATTTTACCAAAAGAAAAAATGAACGAAATTATCGCAATTAATGGTAGCAGTCCTGCATTTATATACCTGTTCGCAAAAGCGTTTATCGAATATGCAACAGAAAACGGGTTAGACTCTCTAACATGCAAACAACTATTTGCACAGACCTTAATCGGCTCTGCAAAAATGCTCACCGACAGCGGTTTTTCAATTGATGAACTCATAAAACAAGTTTCTTCACCAGGAGGGACTACTCTTGCGGGTCTTGAAAGGTTATATGAAGGTAATTTAGTCGGAGTAACAAAAAACGCTTGCACTTCCTGTTTAAAAAGAGCAATCGAATTAGGTGGCAGGTAATGAGAGTTAATAGTTAAAAGTGTATAGTTAATAGGTGCCCAGTCCGCCTTACGGACCGTCTCTTCCTGTAAACAGGTCGTCACACTGATTGTGCCTCAAAGCACATGTGTCTACGGACGACCTCTTCCCATAAATGGTTCGCCACAGTGTTTGTGCCACAAAGCACATGTGCCTATGGACGACCTCTCCCCATAAATGGGTCGTCACACTGATTGTGCCACAAAGCACGTGTGCCTCGCCTATATTTACACGGGGTTTAACTTCATTATTCGCCTAACTCCGAGTTTTTCAGGTTTACAAAAAAGTTCAATGACCGCAAATTAATTATGCCAAAAATGTTGTAATCTAACAGAAATAATCGCCCGCGATATTAGAGTAAGAAAATCCTTGTAAAATATGACACGAAAACGCTAGCAGTAGTTCTTTGCAACTGTTAACTCTTAACTATTAATGCGAATCACTTTTTAAAACCTATTTTTTTAATAGTATAATATAAATATTACAACGGGGTTGCAGGCTCTGCCCGCTTATCGGGGGCGGAACCACCGCACCCTCTTACTTACAAAAACTATAAAAAATAAGTTTTAGGAGTTCAGGTCTACTGCAAATTTTAAAGGGTGATTCGCATTATTAACTGTAAATGCGAAGCATTTACTTCACAACAATACACAAGCACCCTTGAATTATTACTGCGATTAGCATTAAAACAAATAACACTGCGAATTTTATAAAATATAATTTTATTTCAAGTTTTTGCTGTGTGCTTTTGAAAGCAAAATCAGCAAATATTTTTGAAAGAGAAAAACTTTCTCTCGCTGCTAAAACAATTACCGCACTCGACATTAGTGCAAACGGCAAAATCAGTGTAACTGTCAAAAAAACGCCGCGAGTATCATATTTAAGATATGTAGTCGCAATTCCTGCACCAAGTGAAAAACCTCTCGAGAGCAAAGTCAAAAATATAATTGGTTGCGAAATTGCACAAAATCCGCAAAACATCAACACAATTAACGTAAGCGCTGACGAATATAAAGCATTTGTGAAACCACTGAAAAAATTATGATTATCTGCTAAAAAACCACCATTAACAAGATAATGACTAAAAATGTCAATATTGCCAGAACGTGATGCCGCAAGTGACCCGATAAAAGTGCCAACTAAAACTACAAATAATAATGTACTCAGGTTAAATTTTGTGTTTTCTTTCATTTTTACTTTCCTCATTGATTGTCCTTAAATGGCTGAAATATCGCAAACAAATTAGAATTGGACAATCCTTTTTTATGTGGAATCTACCATGTTACTTGTCCATGTCTATTATAATAATTCTGCTTGACCCTTTGTCCACCTGCACTTAAAACATTATATGCAATCTGAAATAGGAGTATGTCTTGAATAATAATTTTACCAATACGGAAACAGTTGTTGAAAACGAAAATACTTCTAAGTCAAAAAGTAAATTGTTCTTTGAAATTCTTGGCACTCGAATATGGGAGTTGTTTGCGTTAAATCTTTTGTTTATGATTTTTTCTATTCCGCTAATCACTATTGGACCTGCAACTTGTGGTATTGTTCGTGTCACAAGAAACTATGCTACTGATAAACCAACTTCTCTTTTAACAGATTTTTGGAAAGGCTTTAAAGAGAATTTCGGGAAATCGCTATTAATTTCAATTCCGACGACAATAATACTTTTAGGCTGTTATGCGGGTTTTAATCTCTACTTCGCTCTCGCGGTTACTTATTCAAAGGCTTGGTATGTCTTGCTCGGTATCACGGTGATAATAGGAATAGTTGTCATCACAATGAATTTTTATGCTTATCTTATGTTGCTTTTCACAGAACTCAAAATACTCAATATCTATAAAAACGCTTTGATTTTTACTATAACGCAGTTAAAAACTAATTTTCTGATTTTAATTCTTTGCGGTGGATTAATTGTTGGGATTGGTTTGCTTTGGTTCTATGTTAAATATATGACTTTGCTGTTTTTGTTTGTACCCTTTGCTTTTAATTGGTTTGTAATTAGTTATAATTGTTATCCGATTATCGATAAATATATAATTAAACCGTACTATAATTCTTAATAACATGTTCCTAAACTTCTGTTTAATTTTCACAAAAAATAAAACTAAAATGGCTTATATACGCGGTTTATAAATTGCAATTAACCCTATGGTATCAATTTAATTATGCCAAAAATATTATAATTAAATAAAAATAATCGCCCGCGACATTACAACAAAAGATGCCAGTAGAATATGACGCGATATACATGCAGGTGACGGAGAGTTAATAGTTAAAAGTGTATAGTTAACAAGTTATAGCGTTAGTTTAATCTAACAGTCCGCGATATAGTAAAACTAAATCAATGATTTATGAATTTTAAATTAACCCTATGGTATCAATTTAATTATGCCAAAAATATTATAATTAAATAAAAATAATCGCCCGCGACGTCACAACAAAAGATGCCAGTAAAATGTGACGCGAGATACAGGCAGGTGTTACCTGCCGCGAGATACAGGCAGGTGTTACCTGCCGCGAGATACAGGCAGGTGTTACCTGCCGCGAGATACAGGCAGGTGTTACCTGCCGCGAGATACAGGCAGGTGTTACCTGCCGCGAGATACAGGCGGGTGTACCCGCCGTGAAAAACATGCAGGGTTACCCGCCGAAAGTGAGGAAATATGCACAAAACACTGATTAAAAAAATTCCGCTCCATAAAGCAATTTTTGAATATATAATGATGACAATAGGTGCAGCTTTGGCGGCACTTGGCGTTGAATTTTTTCTCTTACCTAACGGTGTTATCGACAGTGGTGTAGTCGGTATTGCGATTATGTTGTCTGAAATCACAGGTTGGTCGAAAGGTTTATTTACAGTTCTTCTCAACCTTCCTTTTCTTTGGTTCGCATATAAGCACGGCGGACATAAATTTATCATAAGGGCTTTTTATGCAATTGTTGTATTCTCAGGATTTTTAATAGCGTTTGAGCATATTTCCGCAGGTCTTGATAAACTCATCGGAATTATTTTCGGTGCATTGTCACTTGGTATCGGCGTTGGTGTTATTATGCGTTTCGGGGGCTGTCTTGATGGAACAGAAATGTTTTCTCTTTGGCTTTCCAAAAAGAAAAACATATCTGTTGGCACTCTTTTGATGTTTATAAACGTCTTCATTTTCGGGTCTTCTGCATTTGTATTCGGCTGGAATTCCGCACTCTATTCAATGGTTGCGTATTTCTTTGTAACAAAACTCATCGATATGGTAATTGAGGGTATTGACGAATCCAAATCTATTATGATTATCACAAAAGACCCCGAAACAATGGCAAAAATGATTATGGAAGAAATGGGACGTTCTGTCACTTTTCTCAATGGCACAAAAGGTTACACAGGCTTAGATGTTCAAATTATCTACTCTGTCGTAACACGTCTTGAAATATCAAAAGTACGTCAAATAGTTGCGTCAACCGACCCGCAAGCATTCATGACCATAACAAGTCTTGCGGACGTCGTTGGAGGACACAGGCATAAGAGTGAATAGTTATTAGTTAATAGGTATTGTGCTACGGCGGACGTTACCGAGGTAGTTTAACTGTATTGTTAGTTTAGTTTAGCGTTTTGCAACTTTTATTTATAATAAAACGCGACCGTGAACAAAAGATTTAGTCAAATTTCCCCGCGAAAATGCAGAAAGGTGTTACCTGAATTTATTTAAAATAAAGTTTAAAATAAAGTTTAAAATAAATATAGTGCAAATGAAATATAAAACCCCTCATTAAAGATGTGAGGACTAAAAAACAAAGTAAGGACTAAAAAAACTAAAAAGATGAAAAAAAGATTATTTTTTCTCTCGGTAATTTTGTCAATGTTGTTGATATTAAATTCGTTTTATATCAACGCGGGTCAGCAACTCGGTCAAACGGATTTTGAAAGAGATAAGGGTGACCCTTGGCAAATATGTGAGAGCGGAACTGGCGACTTGGAATTTAATATTTCAGGTGGAACCTTCAACATTACAATAGTAAATCCGGGGGGCAAGGCAAATGGCGGTGATGACCGTTGGGATTGTCAGTTCCGTCACAGAGATTTAACAATAATCGAGGGTCATAAATATGAAATTAAATGGTCTATTGAGCCATCTCATGACGGTTTTATCTATGCGAAAATTGGTAATCAAGACGGCAATATAGAAGTTTGGCATAATAACGCAACTAATTCAACAGAGGCAGAATTTGCCGCAACTTGGGAAAGTATTCCTGTTAAAGGCGGGCAGTGGAACGAATTCGAGAGTGAATTTACCGCCGACCAAACCATTAACAATGCTGAATGGACTTTCCATTTTGGTGGTGCAGGTGAATATCAAAAAGTTGACAGTTTTCCTGCGGGTACTATTTTAAAATTTGACAATCTTTCATTAATTGACACTACTTCTGACGAGAACGACTATAAAGAGAACACAGGAATACCAAAAAGTACTATCCGTGTTAATCAAATTGGCTATTTTCCAAATATGGACAAGAAAGCAATACTAGTTACCGAAGAGGGCGATGACACTCCAAGAGATTTTCAACTAAAAAATGGTTATGATGTGCTTTATGAAGGTAAAACAGAACCGTTCGGTTTTGATGCTGACAGCGGTGAATATCTGCACATAATTGACTTCTCATCTTATGTTCCGACTAACGGCGATGTAAAAAACGTTGATAACTATTCTATTCAAGTTGACTCAACAAAAAGTTATATTTTTGCGATTAAAAGCAATATCTACGCAAATGACAGTGAAAACCCGCGCAACCCTGGCAATTTGCTTTCTGACTCGCTGAATTATTTTTATCAAGCACGTTCAGGTGTTGATATTGAAGCAAAATATATCACTTCGAGCAACAAAAACGAACTTGCCAGAAAAGCAGGGCATGACCCAGATAAAGCCTATGTTCAGCCTGAATGGGTCAACAGTTACAGTAGCGAAGCAGCTATTGACAAGTCAAAAGAAATCGATGTCACAGGTGGTTGGTATGACGCGGGTGACTGGGGTAAATATATCGTAAACGGCGGTATATCTCTTTGGACGCTGGGAAATCTCTATGAATTTTCGCTTTTCTATCCTACTTCCGAAGATACTGACAAAGAAAAAAACTCCGAAAATTTATGGTATAAAGACATTAATCCTGTTCCAGAAGAAACTGCAAATATTCCAAATATACTTGATGAAGCTAAATTTGAAATGGATTTTTTCTTGAAAATGGTTGTTACTGATGGTGATTTGAAAGATATGGTCTATCATAAAATTCATGATTACACTTGGACAGGTCTTGCTTTAAAGCCCGCAAACTCAAATATAGCGAGAATAGTAAAACCTCCATCAACAGCTGCAACTCTCAATTTTGTTGCTTGTGCTGCTCAAAGTTCTCGACTTTGGGAACAATATGACGCAGAATATGCAAAAACTTGTCTTGAAAAAGCAATTGCTTCATATAAAGCCGCAAAAGCACATCCAAATCTGCTCGCACCTCTTAACCAAGCAATTGGTGGCGGTGCATATGGCGACACAAACGTAAATGATGAGTTTTACTGGGCGGCTTGTGAACTCTATGCAACAACAGGCGAGGAGCAATATCTAGCGGACATTAAAACCTATGATAAAGCTTTGCAAACAGTTACAAACCTTTCAGGTGGAGAAAACACAGGTTCTTTTTCCTCTTTCAACTGGGGAAATGTTGCAAGCCTTGGTAATTTGACTTTATGTCTAAATCAAGAGAGAATCCCTCTTTCTAAAAAAGAACACGAAACACTCGCTCAAAGTATCATCGCAGCGGCAGATGCTTATATTGATATTGAGAAAAAACAAGGCTATTCTTTGCCCTATAAAAGTACAAGTTTTACTGATGAGAATAACGCTCCCGGTCAAACTTTCAACGGATATGAATGGGGTTCAAATTCTTTTGTTTTAAACAATGCAATAGTTATGTCCTATGCTTATAGCCTAACTCACAGCGTTGGTTATCTTAACGGCGTTATAAACGCAATGAACTATACCCTTGGCGTTAACGGTATGGACATATCATATATAACGCAATATGGCACTCGGTTTGCCAAAAACCCGCATCATAGATTTTGGGCAAATTCACTTGATATTAACTTCCCTGTTGCCCCCGCGGGAGTACTTGTCGGCGGTCCGAACAGCAGTTTGGCTGACCCTTTTATTCAGTCTATTGGTATTCCTCTCGGTTCACCACCGCAGACTTGTTATGTTGACAACATTGAAGCGTGGTCGGTTAATGAATGTACCATCAACTGGAACGCACCGCTCGCTTGGGTAGTTGGCTTTCTTGACACAACCGTCCCAAACTATGAGCCTAACATTTCTTTGCCTGTTCCAATGGGTCCTCTGACCGACGACGACAAAAACTCTAATTCCATTATTGCAATTTGTATAATAATCGGTATACTTCTTGTGGCAACCATAGCGGCAGTAGTAATGAAACGCAATAAACAGAAATAGGTTTTTGGATTTACCAAACTTAGAAATATAAAATTTTAAGTTAAGTAACTATTTTTATGTATAGTGTAAAGCAAACAGTCGAGGGGTATTAAGAACCCGTTGGGATATACCCGCTCTCTATGCAACAAATTGACATACAATACGCCACTTACTTTTTACAACGTAAAAATGTAAAACAAAAAAATTATAAAACAGATAATTAAAAAGGTGACAGAATTGGCTAAACGAATAATACACATATTTTTTATAATATTTTTGTCAGTTGTTTTACTGGTTATGGGTATTCTGTTTTTAATGTTTAACGGTAAAGACGCTGTTAAATTCCACAATTCATATTTTTATATGAATGACACTACCGACATGGAAAGCAGTGCAGACGACAGTATACCGCATAACACATTAGTAATATCAAAAGTGCAAAAAGATTATGGAATTAACACTATTGTTCTCTATAAAAATGAGAATAATAAGTATTGTATCGGCAAAATTTCTGAACGCTTTACCGAAAACAACATCTTGAAGTTCAAAATAACCGTTGCTGTTACAACTGAATTTGAAGAAGTTATCGCGAAAAAAGATATTATTGCCGAATGTATGATGTACAATGCTAATTTTTATAATTTCTTTTCTTTGTTGACAAGTTTAACGGGTATAGTTGGCTTTATTCTTTTGCCTGCGTTGATTTTGACGATACTCATAATCATATTAATTGCTCAAACCACTGGAAATTACGGCAAAGAGGACAGAGCAATTGCACCGACGACCGTGAAACATACAGCTAAAAAAGAAACGCTGAAAGATAATTTCGGCAACAATAATTTTGGTAATAACAGCACAGCGGCGAGAATACCTAATAAAATCAAAATCGAAACAATACCTCAATCGCCTGCACAATTAGTAAAAAACGCTATCAAAGAGCAGGAAGAATTAAACGCTCAAAAAGAATTAACCCCTGAACAATTAGCAAAAAACGCCATCAATAAAGAGAAATTTTCCGAACCGAAACACTTTGTTAATACTGCTCAGTTTTTGGATATTCCCGCAACCGAGTCTGATAACTTTGTCAATACTGATAAGTTTTCAAATACTTCGTCCATAAAACAACCTGACCCTGTTAGAATAATAAAAGTTCGAGATAATAAACCCGATGTTGAGATAATCGAGCCAAAAATTGAAACTACTCAAACACTCAAACCGCCATATATACGTGTTGAACCGAAAGCAGCTGAAACGCCACCTCCCCGCCAATCTGTTGCAAGCTCTGACCATTTAAAACAGCAAACTTTTGAAGCGGACAGTTTTTCTGACTTGCTGAAAGTTGTTGAGGATTTGGAAAGAGATTTGGAGAATTTTGAGAAGAGATAAGGTTGATAACTTTCTAACAAGATAAATAGGTTGCAAAAATAAACACTATATTAATGTGCAAATCGCGGAATTGTGGTTAATATTAATTTTGCCCGCGTGAAGTAAACTAACGATTAAGTTAAACTGTGACGCGAGATACCAGCGGGCGTTGCCCGCCACGTGAAGTAAACTAACGATTAAGCTGAACTATGACGCGAAATACCAGCGGGCGTTGCCCGTCGCGTGAATTAAACTAACGATTAAGTTAAACTGTGACGCGAAATACCAGCGGGGGTTCCCCGCCGAGAGATACAGGCGGGTGCTACCCGTCGCGTGAAGTAAACTAACGATTAAGTTAAACTGTGACGCGAGATACCAGCGGGGGTTCCCCGCCACGTGTAGTAAACTAACGATTAAGTTAAACTGTGACGCGGAATACAGGCGGGCGTTGCCCGCCGCGAAATACCAGCGGGGGTTCCCCGCCGCGAAATACCAGCGGGCGTTGTCCGCAAATATAGGCGGGCGTTGCCCGTAATTAAGGAGTGTAATTATGTCAGGGCATTCAAAATGGCATAATATTCAAAGAACTAAAAACGCTAACGACGCGGCAAAAGCAAGGATTGTAACAAAAATCAGCCGTGAACTATTGGTTTGTATCCGTGATGGGGGAAATAACCCCGATAGCAATAGCAAATTGCGTGATATGATTACCAAAGCAAAAGCTAACAACGTGCCAAATGAAAATATCAATCGTCTTCTCGCAAAAGGCAGTGAGGACAAAACAAACTATGAAGCCAACACTTATGAGGGTTATGGTATCGGCGGTATTGCTGTAATGGTTGAAACTCTCACCGATAACAAGAACCGCACCGCAGGAGATGTTCGCTCATATTTCAGCAAATACGGCGGAAATATGGGTGCAACTGGTTGTGTTTCATATCTTTTTACACAAAAAGGTGTTATAATAGCTACATCGCCATATCCTTTTGGTGAAGAAGATGCTATTATGGAGGACAGCATTGAATGTGGTGCAGACGACTACGCTGTTGACAGCGATGATTATGAAACTTCTGTACGTTTTGAAACTCCTGTTGATGATTTGCATAACGCTGTTCAATTTTTGCAAAATAAAAAATATGAAATTCAAAATTTTGAAGTCGCATATGTTCCTATGACAACTGTCAAACTCACCAACGATGAGCTAATTAAAAAATTTGAACAGCTAATTGACAAACTCGAAGAACATGATGATGTGCAAAATGTATACCACAACTTTGATGTCGGCTTCGCCGACAGGTAATAGTTAAGAGTGAATAGTTAATCGGTTTTGTATTTGCGACATTTTGGTCGAATTGTGTATTTAATAAATCAATTTTGGTGACGATGAGCAAATTAAAAAAAATTTGAACAGCTAATTGACAAACTCGAAGAACATGATGATGTGCAAAACGTATACCACAACTTTGATGTCGGCTTCGCTGACAGGTAATAGTTAAGAGTGAATAGTTAATAGGTTTTGTATTTGCGACATTTTGGTCGAATTGTGTATTTAATAAATCAATTTTGGTGACGATGAGCAAATTAAAAAAATTTGAACAGCTAATTGACAAACTCGAAGAACATGATGATGTGCAAAACGTATACCACAACTTTGATGTCGGCTTCGCCGACAGGTAATAGTTAAGATTGAATAGTTAATCGGTTTTGTATTTGCGACATTTTGGTCGAATTGTGCATTTAATAAATCTATTCACAGAAAGAAGTAACAATCATGAATATCATATGGAAAATAGTTATTACGATACTTATCGCGTGCATAATACTTTGGGCATTGTCTTTCCTGTTCGCGGCTTTGTTTTTTGTATTAAGAATAGCAGTTGTGGTTTTCTTAATAGCACTCGTTATCGCAGGTATTCAAAAACTTTTGGGTAAATAATAGTATAGAAAAGTTGTTATGCTCAAAATGCAACCGATAGTTTCTTCTAAAAGCACTTCGCTACTGTCAGTTGCGTCGTTTTAATAGCTTTTGAAAAGCAGAAGTTCTTGTAGCAACTGTCCTTTTTTAATAAAATGTCCCTATCGTTATATGTGTAACGCAATTTGAACGAAGGTATTCGTACATGTTCAAAATTAGAAAGGGATAAAATTATGACAATCGAAATCGCAAACAGACTTGTAATGTTACGCAAGCAAAACAATCTCTCGCAAGACGACTTAGCAGAAAAACTCGGAATATCCCGACAAGCCGTTTCAAAATGGGAAAGAGCGGAAAGTTCACCCGACACAGACAACATTATCCGTTTGGCAAAGCTCTATAATGTTTCACTCGACAACCTTTTGAGTTGTGAGGAGTTGCCTCCTCTTGATGAACCTCCTTTTGAAGAGCCCATTAAAGAAACTTCTATTGAGGAACCTATCGTAGAGAAACCTGCCACAGAAGAAATTCCTATTGAAAAAGAAAATTCTGTTAACGAGGAAAACGCTGAGTTGCCAACTAATTTAGCTATCACAGCAGAAACACCACCTACACCAATATCTGCAAACAGTGATAACGAACATTGGTTAAAAAAATTTCCATATCCGCTTTTGGTCACTTTCGTGTACTTGGTATTCGGCTTTGGGTTTAACGCTTGGACACCTTGGTTTTTGCTTTGGTTTACCATTCCGTTTTATTATAACTATGTTGGAATTCTAAGCCAAAAAGATGAAGCACAGTCTGAAAACATCGGCGAAATCAAACGTTGGCTGAAAAAATTTCCATACCCCATTTTTGTTACTATTGTGTATCTATTGTTTGGTATATCAAATGGTATCTGGCATCCTACTTGGATTATTTGGTTGACTGTTCCACTTTATTATAGTTTTATTTCAGCATTGGAACAAAAAAAGAAGCAACCTAAAAGTAACAAAAAGCCCAAAACTTGGATAATGAAAGTATATTTTATTCTTGCAGCCGTTATATGTTTCCTTGTAGCGTTTGGCATTTTATATGTATTGTTTAATAGGTATGGAGACAACTATTATTATTAATTTAGAAAAGCATAGGCAACCGATAGTTACCTGTACTGCAACTACTGGTTGCCTATATAGCAACCAGTAGTTCCTGTATTGTAATTAGTAGTTGCGTATATTTTGCCGTGTTTTTACATAAATTTCGCTATATTTTAGCTATATTTAGGCTGTTTATAAGCGAAAATATCAGGTGATATTAGTAATTAGCGGTTGAAAATGTAAAATTAAGAAGAAGCATGATTGCAAATTAGTAGAGCGAAAAAAGGAGCAATGGTTAGTTAGGAATGTAAATGTCAATAAGTTGCAAAGGAAAGTGCTTCCCGACTATGCGTAAACGCTACGTCAAGGTTCTGATTCTGCCACTGGCAGGAACCTTCCCAAAATAAAAAGTTGCAAATCAGTAAGGCGAAAAAAGTTGCAATGGTTAGTTAGGAATGTAAATGCCAATAAGTTGCAAAGGTAAGTGCTTCCCGACTATGCGTAAACGCTACGTCAAGGTTCTGATTCTGCCACTGGCAGGAACCTTCCCAAAATAAAAAAAGTGCAAATCAGTAGGGCGAAAAAAGTTGCAGGGTTAACTTAAAAGCTTAAATGCCAATAAGTTGCAAAGGCAAGTATTGTGGCTCAAAACAAAAAAGCTCAAAAAAAAAGTTCAAAATAAAAAAGCTCAAAATAAAAAAATTGTAAAATAAAAGGAGCATGGGTGCAAATCAGTAAGGCGAAAAAAAATTGCAATGGCAAGTTAAGAATGTAAATGCCAATAAGTTGCAAAGGCAAGTACTGTGGCTCAAAATAAAAGAATGACATTTACTGATAAGGCGAAGGTTTATATTAAGGCTGGTGACGGCGGTGACGGTGCCGTCTCTTTTCATAGAGAAAAATTTGTTGCGAATGGCGGTCCTGACGGTGGTGACGGCGGTAAGGGAGGGGATGTCGTTTTTGAAATTGACGATAATTTTTCAACACTTGTCGATTTTAGATATAAGAGAAAATATATTGCTGATAAGGGCGAAAACGGCAAGGCAAAACGTCAAAGTGGCAGAAAAGCGGAAGATTTGATTATCAAAATACCGAGAGGTACTGTTGTTAAAGATGCGGAAACGGGTCGAATTATCGCTGATATGTCTGTTGATTCACCGCAGATAATTGCAAAAGGCGGTGACGGCGGAAGAGGTAATCAACATTTCGCGACTTCAACACGTCAAGTTCCGCGGTTTGCAAAACCCGGTTACGTCGGAGAGGAATATAATATTCAGCTTGAACTTAAACTAATTGCTGATGTTGGGATTATTGGATTTCCAAATGTCGGCAAATCTTCGCTGATTGCCGCTGTTTCTGCTGCAAAACCAATAATCGCAAATTATCATTTTACTACTCTTACTCCTGTTCTCGGAGTTGTTAGCATTGATGAGGAAAATTCCTTTGTTATGGCGGATATACCAGGTTTGATAGAGGGTGCAAGTGATGGCGTTGGTTTAGGTCACGAGTTTTTGCGTCATGTTGAACGTTGTCGATTGATTGTCCATGTTGTTGATGTTTCAGGCATTGAGGGACGTGACCCTATCGATGATTACGAAAAAATTAACACTGAACTTGCGAATTTTTCTGAGGAATTATCCACTCGTCCGCAAATAATTGTTGCAAATAAATGTGACATTGCAGAGCAAGAGCAAATTGATGCTTTTTGTGAGTATATAAACACCCTTGAAAATATACAAACAAATGTTATCTGCATTTCTGCGGTAACCCATAGCGGTACAAAAGAACTTATTGCAGAAATTGCAGGACAATTACAAAAACTTCCGCCTGTCACTGTTTTCAAACCCGAACCAAAACCTGTTAAAGAGAAAAAACAAGAGTTTACAATTACAAAAGAAGATGATGTATATTTTGTCAAAGCAGGTTGGTTAGTGCCGATTATACGGACTGTGAACCTTGATGATTACTCTTCTTTGCAATATTTTCAACGTGTTATTATTATGAGCGGTATAGATAAAGAGTTGCAAGAACTCGGTATTCAAGATGAAGATGTCGTCAATGTTGAGGGGTTTGAATTTGAATATATGCGTTAAGAGGTTTTAATTTGAAAGAAGAACATTCAAACTCTAAAAATATTGAACAGTTAACGTCTGCTGCCATTTCACCAGTCCCCCAGACTGGCAAAGTGGCAAATTACAGCCCGTTAACACTTGCTTTTTTAGGCGATGGGGTATATGAACTCTATATCAGAGAAAAATTAGTCAAAAAAGCTAACACTTCTGTTAATATTTTACACAATGAAAAAATCAAACTTGTTTGTTGTGAAAAACAGTCCGAATTGCTTGATACCATATTACCTTTGCTAACAGAAGATGAAATTGCGATATATAAGCGTGGGAGAAACGCGGGAGTGAACCCCCCAAAACACGCAAAACCTGTTGACTATCATAAGGCAACAGGTTTGGAATCGTTAATCGGTTATTTATATTTGCTCGGGAAAATTGACAGAATTTCTGAGCTTTTAGAGTTTTCATTAGACTTGAACTTATAATTGTTTCTTTTTTATTTTGAGCCGCAGTAATACTTTTTTATTTTGAGCCGCAACGCTCGCCCCTGCGACTTTTAATCACTGCACCTTTTTAAAACCCTTGCAACTTTTTCCGTGTAATTAACTTGCGACCATTGTACTTTTTATAAACTATTAAAACGCGAGAGTAAACTAATCACACAGTTAAACTAAGACGCGAACTGCCAGCGGGAAGTCACCTGCCAGTGGCAGAATCAGTGGCTTGTCGTAGTGCTTGCACGTAGACGGGGGCAAAGCCTTCCCCGCATTATTAACTCTTAACTATTAGTTGTAAAGTGGAATTGCTATATCATGAAGGTTCATAAATAATAACACCAACACGGTCAATATGTTCACGCAAAGGACCGTGATATATGTTTTCATAAGACACCACATCAAACTTATACGGCAAAGGCATATAAATTACTTTCTCAAATTAAAGAATATGACAGCAAAGAAACTCTGCCGATTATTAAAGAAGGTTTCATACAGCGTTTTGAAGTAACTTTTGAACTGACTTGGAAGACATTAAAAGACTATTTAGAATATTTGGGGCTTAAAATACAGCCAACACCAAGAGCAGTAATCAAAGAGGCTTTTTCGGCGAATATAATCGAAGATGGTCAAGTTTTTATTGATATGCTTGATGCAAGAAATTTGATGTCACATAGATATGATGAGCGAACTTTTAATCATATATTTTTACAAATAACAGAGTTATTTGAGCCTGCAATTGAAAAGATTTATTTGAAGTTGAAAGAGTTAGCGTAATGGATTTTGGGCTTTCTAAAAAGCAATTACTTCTCATAAGCGAAAAATTAAAGAGCGAAAATGTTAAAAAGGCTGTAATATTTGGGTCTCGTGCAAAAGGTAATTACAGATTAAATTCAGATATTGACATTGCTGTTTTTGGTGTTAGCAACTTAGGAAAGTTAATTTCTGAACTTGATGAGTTGCCTTTGCCGTATAAGTTTGATGTGGTGTCTTATGAAAACATATATCACGGTCCTTTGCGTGAACATATTGACCGTGTTGGTGTTATTATTTATGAACCTTCATGATATA
>BNZF01000021.1 GCA_026000865.1 Clostridia bacterium | reverse complement strand
CACTTCACGCGGGTGATTATTTTATTATCTTCAGCTTGTTGTCAATAATTACTCTGCTTGCCGACTTCACTTCACGCGGGTGATTATTTTATTATCTTCAGCTTGTTGTCAATAATTACTCTGCTTGCCGACTTCACTTCACGCGGGTGATTATTTTATTATCTTCAGCTTGTTGTCAATAATTACTCTGCTTGTCGATTTCACTTCACGAGGGTGATTATTTTACTATAACAAAAAAACGTTCCGTATTATATCAGAACGTTTTTAAATGTTACATGGAGTACATAAAGCTTAAATTTTACTATTTATTAATAAAAAACTATTGATATTTAAGTCAAGATAATACACTAACGATACGATTAAACTATGTCGTTAAAATAATTTAGAAAATGCTTAACTGTGGTTCCATGAAACAACAACTATATGCCTTTGACTATAACCGTTTCGATTGAAATTTGCTTGCAAATTTCAATACTCGGCGTATATGCCGAGTGCGTGTGTAACACGCCGAAACTTGTTGCATACGTAATTTCGAGCGTGCCTTTGTCACGCTTCCTCGCCTGCGGCGAGTCCCCCACATTATAAAGGTTAAATGAAATTATTATTAAACAATTTCTACTTACAAATAATTTTTTTAATTTCTGTGAAAGGAATAATTATAATTGCTAAACCAATAGAAATAAGCAAATCTGTTATTGCAAGCGGGGTCATACTGAATAGAGTATTTAGTCCGGGAATATAAATTATGCCGAGAGTTAAAACTGTTCCTAAAATCATTGCACCAGTTAAAAAGACATTATGAGTTTTCAGAGTGAAAATGCTTTTTTTGCGTGAACGCATATTGAGAGAATTGAAAACTTCGCACATTGAAAGTGTCACAAAAGCGGTTTCCATTCCGCCGATAAAATAACTAATCAGAGTTAAAACTGCAATAATCGAACCTTGCAAAATCACGTCAACACCCAATCCGTCAGAAAAAATACCCTCTTTTTTGTTACGTGGGTGACGAAGCATAACATCTTTTTCGGCTTTTTCCATACCTAATGCCATTGCAGGGAAAGTATCGGTAATTAGGTTAATCCAAAGAATATGAATAGGTTTGAGTAAAACAAAACCCATAATAGTCGCGACAAAAATTGCAATAACTTCTGCTAAATTTGAGCCTAGCAAAAATTGTACTGCTTTGCGAATGTTTTCATAAATACGTCTGCCCTCGCCAACAGCGGTAACAATTGTTGCAAAATTATCGTCTGCAAGCACCATATCCGCCGCACCTTTTGTGACATCTGTTCCTGTAATTCCCATTCCTACGCCAATATCCGCAGCTTTAATAGACGGAGCGTCATTTACACCGTCACCCGTCATTGCAACGACTTTACCAGCTTTTTTCCAAGCGTTCACTATTCTGATTTTATTATCGGGCGAAACTCTCGCATAAACGCTGTATTGTTGAACGTCATAATTTTCATCAGAAATTTTATCAAGCTGAGCACCCGTTAAAGCGTTCTTGGCATTCTCAATAATCCCTAGCTCTTTACCAATTGCAACTGCGGTATCTTTATGGTCTCCTGTAATCATAATTGGTCGTATTCCCGCAACCAAACATTCGCTAATTGCAAGTTTAACTTCTGGGCGAATAGGGTCAATCATTCCTGTTAAACCAACAAAGATTAATTGCTCTTCAGATTTTTTATCCAAATTTTCAACAACTCTATACGCCGCTGCTATAATACGCAGAGCCTTATCCGCCATACGTTTATTTTCTGCAAGGATTTTTTCTTTTAATTCAGTCGTCAAAGGAACAATTTTCCCATTTTCTAAAACAGAAGTACATTTACCAAGAACTTGGTCAGGAGCACCTTTTACATACTGGCAGGTGACACCTGCCTGTGTTTTCTGTAAGTTTGACTGACCGTTATTTTCAGGGGTTTCTTGCAACTTTGAAATGCCTTCATTAAGACTTACCTGTGTTTTCTGTAAGTTTGACTGACCACTTTCGTTATGAAAAGTCGACATAAGTTTTCTGTCGCTGTCAAAAGGCAATTCATCAATACGTGCAGACTGTTCTGACCCATTTCCATATATCTTCAACGCAATTTCTGTCGGGTCACCTGTTGTTTCGCTTGCGTCGTTGCAAAGAAACATTATCTTTTTCAGTAAATTGGTTTCCCCAAAAGAAAAATCTTCAACAACTGTCATCTTATTTTGTGTAAGAGTACCTGTTTTATCAGAACAAATAATTTGTGTGCAACCAAGTGTTTCAATTGCAGTAAGACGGCGAATAATCGCCCTTTTTTCGCTCATAGTCTTGACGCCAATGGACAACAACATTGTAACAACAACGACTAAACCCTCGGGGATTGCGGCAACTGCGAGAGAAATAGCTGTCAGAAAACTTTCAAATATTCTCGTCGTGCCAAACCGCAAAACATCAACACCAAAAATTATTACACATATCACAAGAACAGAAATTGACAGAACTTTACCAAGACTGTCAAGTCGTTGTTGCAAAGGAGTACGCTCCTCCGAACTTTCGCTAAGTTTATCAGCAATTTTGCCCATTTCAGTATTCATACCAGTGCCGACAACAACGCCAATTCCGCGTCCATATGCCACAGATGTACCCATATACGCCATATTTAATCTGTCGCCAAGTGGAGTTTCATGTTCAATTATGGATATGTTTTTCTCTGACGGAACACTCTCACCTGTCAAAGCAGCTTCTTCGATTTTTAATGAAGCAGCTTCGATTAGTCGAATATCAGCAGGAATTTTATCTCCTGCTTCAAGCAAAACAATGTCACCTATGACTAATTCAGCGGACGGAACAGTCAAACTTTTACCGTCACGTCGAACTTTTGAAATAGCCTTGCTCATTTCTTTTAAAGAAGCAATTGCATTTTCGGCTTTGCTTTCTTGCATTATTCCGAGAATTGTGTTGAGAATAATAACAGCAAATATAATTCCAGCGTCAGCATATTCCTTAAAAAATCCCGAAATTAATCCCGCAGCCGCTAAAATAAAAATCATAGGGTCATTAATCTGTGCCCAAATGCGAGCCAGCATAGATTTTTTCTTTGCTTCTTTTAATTCGTTTTTTCCATTTTCAGTAAGTCTTTTACTAACCTCCTCACTGCTTAATCCATTCGCACTCGTTTGAAATTTTTTAAAAATTTCCTTAATTTCTATCCTATACACTTTCATTCCTCACTTCTTTTCACTTTGAGCCACAACGCTTGCCCTTACAACTATTATTCATGGTACATTTTATGTGCCATTGCAACTTTTTTAGTTTTACTGATTTGCAACCAATGTACTTTTTTCCTTTGAGCAGCAACGCTGCCCTTGCAACTATTATTCATGGTACATTTTATGTGCCATTGCGACTTTTTTAGTTTTACTGATTTGCAACCAATGTGTTTTTTTCCTTTGAGCAGCAACGCTGCCCTTGCAACTATTATTCATGGTACATTTTATGTGCTATTGCGAGTTTTTTATTTTTATTGATTTGCAATCAATGTACTTTTTTCTTTTGAGCCGCAACGCTTGCCCTTGCAACTATTATTCATGGTACATTTTATGTGCCATTGCGACTTTTTTAGTTTTACTGATTTGCAACCAATGTGTTTTTTATAAACCAACTAAACGCGGAAGTTAAAACAAAGATTATGTTAAACTACCTCGCGTAAACGTTGGCATCAACCGACACAACACCTATTAACTGCGAGCTACGCTCGCTTGTCTCCATGTCTGTATCCTCTTGTTGAGTTATAATTAACTTTCGCGTTAATTATTTCGTCCATATTAAAACCTCGTGCTTTTGCATAATCGAGAATATAGATTATAGTGTCCGCCAATTCCGCAACTATGCCTTCAGGTTTTCCATCGTTTATATAATATTCTCCGCGGTTATTTTTATATTCCTCATATGCTTCTGATATTTCCGAGTGACAATTGCTTATAAATCTAAAAAACTCCTCTGGTGTTTCCATATGCGGGTCATTATTATGCCAACCATTTTCACAGTTTACCCTATATATTTTATCTTGTAAAGTATTTATTTCCATTTTTTATTTTTTTCCTTTGAGCCGCAACGCTTGCCCTTGCAACTATTATTCATGGTACATTTTATGTGCCATTGCGACTTTTTTAGTTTTACTGATTTGCGACTAATGTACTTTTTTCCTTTGAGCCGCAACGCTTGCCCTTGCAACTATTATTCATGGTACATTTTATGTGCCATTGCGACTTTTTTAGTTTTACGGATTTGCGACCAATGTACTTTTTTTCCTTTGAGTCGCAGTAGTCACCTTTGCACTACATATATCACTGCACTTTTGAAAAAACCTCTGCGACTTTTTTATTTTTACTGATTTTCAACCAATGTATTTTTATAAACCAACAAATCGCGTACATAAACTAATAATTAAGTTAAACTATATCGCGAAAACGTCAGCGGGGGCTCCCCGAAATTATACAAAAAAGCCCAAAAAGGGCTTTTTTATTAATCATTTGAATACGGAATTAAAGCAACGTGACGTGCTTTTTTGATAGCATTTGTCAGCTCGCGTTGGTGGTAAGCACAAGTACCAGTAATTCTACGCGGTAGAATTTTTGCTCTTTCACTCATGCATTTACGTAATTTATTAACATCTTTGTAATCAATAAATTTTGTTCTATCAGTACAAAAAATACACACTTTTTTGCGTGGTGTTCTTTTACCTTTGTACTGTCTTTTTTCTGGTCTTTCGCTTCTTTCCTCTGCCATATCTTTACCTCATATTACGCATACAAAATTTAACATTGCAACTTCGTATGCACTCACATTTTTTATTTTTGCTTTTTATTTTAGACACACAATTCTTCTATTTGCAAATTCATACAATAATTTTCAATTGTTTTTGTGCTATACTTCACATGAATCTAATTTTTATATTTTTGTTTACTAACTAGAACAGTACATCTTTTGTTGCTCATAACTTCTACACCACCACTGATGACAGGTTCGGGAGTAACAAAGCTAATTAGAACGGTACGTCTTTTGTTGCTTATAACTTCTACACCGCCACTGCTGAGTAACAAAGCTAATTAGAACGGTACGTCTCCGTCACTCATAATCTCATTGAAATCCTCTACACTGCCATTGCTGACAGGTTCGGGATTAACAACAGGTTTTTGACTTTCAGAAGCGTTAGTGATGCCAGTATAAGCGACACCCTCACCGCCTCGCGGGTAGTTATTATTTGTGTTGTTAGCATAAATAGGCTGAGCAGGTTGCACAGCAGTATTTTGATTTTGATACCCTGCATTACCTTGATAATTCCCGCCGTTTTGATAATTGCCGTAATTGTTGTTAGCATAAGAGTTGCCTTGGTAATTTCCGCCACCATTTGAATAGCCACTGCTATTACCATAATTACCGCTTTGATAGCCACCGCCGTCACCTTGTGGACGGACGTTTAAGCCTCTTGCTTCTGCTGCGGCTCTTGTTTCACCAAACTGCAAATTATCTGCAACAATATCCATGCCGTAATGTTTCACGCCTTGTTGGTCTGTGTAATTATTGTTTTGGACTTTGCCTTCAACAATAACCAATGAGCCTTTTTGGAAGAATTTTGATGCAAATTCAGCAGTATTTCGCCAACTCAAAATTCTGAAAAAGTCAGTAACACGTTCCTGACCGTTTTTACCACTGCCCGGTCGGTCAATTGCAATGTTAAAAGTACACATCGGCAACCCTGTTTGTGTTTGACGGAATTCAGGGTCATGAGTAAGACGTCCCATTAGAATAACCTTATTAAACATTCCTTTATTTTGTGCATTTTGGGGTTTGCTTTGCAATTTTTTTAGAACTTATGCTCTCAATTACATGTTCACTATATTTGTGTAACTTTATTCGCTCAGGTATCACAATTTTTAGAAATTTACACACTAAATTTGCTCATGCACTTTTGCTTTTATATTTTTGTGCACTTGTGAATTTCCCTTGCAATTTTTTGAGAACTTACGCCCTAAATATGCTTATGCACTTTTCCTCCTCAACGATTGTGAGTTTAGCTTTTAACTTATTTGTTATTGACTATTCTTGTGCTAATGTGGTAAGAGAACGCAGAACACCGTCTGTGATATTAGCAATACGCTCTAATTCTGCCGGAAAATCAGGTTTTGATTCAAAGTGATAGAGAATATAGTAGCCGTCTTGCTCATCTTCAATTAAATATGCAAGGCGTCTTTTGCCCCACACATCAATGGTAGCCGTTTCAGGGGTAGCATTATCTTCGATTAATTTTTGAAATTTATCGGATATTACTTTTGCACCCTCTTCACCGTTTCGCAGTGTTGCAACTATTATAGTCTCATACTTTTCGGTAATTTTCGCCATTTCAATACACCTCCTTATGGATTTCGCTTACTTTGGGTTAAGCACTATATGAAACTGTGTGAACATGTGAACATAAAGTGCAGTAAGCAAGGGAATATGAGCATTTGAAATTATGGAGCATACTCCATTGGTAAAACTCATACCGTAATATTATAATCAGATTAAATCTGCTTGTCAAGAATTTTTTTTATTTATTTTGAGCAACTATAACTTTTCTTTGCGACTTCTAATAATTACAACTTTTAAGAAACCTTTGCGACTTTTTTAGCTTTACTTATTTGCAACCATTGTCGGAGAGTTTATAGTTGAAGGTAGCACCTGCCTGCACTTTTGCGTGGAAGTTTAACTAAATCGTTAGTTTACTGTTGCGTTTTGCGAGTTTAAATAGTAATACAGTACTTTTCAACTTTACACTTTTAACTTTCAACTATCCGACGTCCGTGTAATCGTCGGCGTGTTACGATACAATAACTATTAATGCGAATTACCTTTAAAACCTTTTAATTCCATTAGCTAAAACATAGTAAAGTTGACACATTTTTAATAGTTTTGTTAAAATAACGTTTAAAGGCAACTGTCTATATAAGGCGGGGGAATCCCAGCACCCCATTTTTTAAATTATTACAATTTCTCGGCTATATCTTAATATAGGCACTTTACGCACCTTAATTTTGGCAAAATCGTTTAATATAACAAATTTCAAAGTGTGATTCGCATTATTAACTATACACTTTTAACTATTAACTGTTAATAAACTACAATGCAAAAATCAGTGGATGTCCTGTCCGCGTGAGTAATCTAGCCATACAGTTAAAACAGAGTTTTTAAACTACGCTACAAAAAAATGTTCGCCGTACGTACCACAACTTTCAATTTTACACTTTCAACTTTGCTCTATCAACGATCAACTTTCAGCACTCTAATCGCATTTAGGACAGCGATGAGAGTAACGCCAACATCTCCGAAAACAGCAACCCACATATTAACAATACCAACTGCTCCGAGAATTAAAATAATCGCTTTGATACCAAGGGCAAAGGAAATGTTTTGAATAACGATTTTTTTGGTTTTTTTAGCAATTTTGAATGCTGTTAAGATTTTTGATGGCTCATCATTCATAAATACAATATCTGCCGCCTCAACTGCCGCGTCTGAGCCAACATTGCCCATCGCTATTCCGATATCTGCTCTTGCGAGAACAGGAGCGTCATTTATACCATCGCCTATAAAAATTGTCGAACCGCTGTTTAATTTTTCAAAACTTTCAACTTTGTTTTGTGGCAAAAGTTCTGCATAAAACTCATCTATTCCAAGGGAATTTGCGATTTTCTCAGCTGTCTGTTTTTTGTCTCCCGTAAGCATAATAGTCTTGATTTTTTGTTGTTTAAGTGACGCAATAGTTTTTTTACTGTCAGCTTTAAGAGTATCTTCAATTAGAACAAAACCTTTGTTTTTACCGTCAATAATCACTCCGTCACGATTAACCGAGACTTTATGCCCATCAACTATTCCGCTTACCCCTTGACCTGCAATTTCTTCAAAATCTGTAATTTCAAAAAATTCACCTGTGTAATTTTCTGTAAATGCCTTTGCAATTGGGTGAGTTGAAAAACGTTCAAGCGAAACGGCAAGTGAGAAGTCATATTCAGAAAGAGGGTTTTCTGTAATTTTAAATTTACCTGTTGTAAGAGTTCCCGTTTTGTCAAAAACAACTGTGTCAATTTTTGTAAGAGTGTCTAAATAATTTGAACCTTTTATTAATATGCCTTGACGTGAAGCTGCTCCGATACCACCAAAATAACTCAGCGGAATAGAAATAACCAACGCACAAGGGCATGACACTACCAAGAAAACCAACGCTCTTTCAAGCCATTTTGAAAAATCATCGCCAGTAATTAGTGTTGGAATAATTGCCAATGCCAACGCTAAAAGTATCACAATCGGAGTATATACACGTGCGAATTTTGTAATAAAATTTTCGGATTTAGATTTATGCTCACTGGCACCCTGAACGAGTTCGAGTATTTTTGAAACTGTTGAATTTTCATATGTTTTTGTAACGCGAACAGTCAGCAAACCGCTTAAATTCACAGAACCAGATAAAACTTCTCCGCCCGCTTCAACATCACGCGGAAGACTTTCACCTGTTAAAGCTGATGTGTCGAGCGAGGATTTTCCATCTGTGATAATTCCGTCAAGAGGTATTCTTTCGCCGACTTTTATTATTATTTCGTCGTCAATTTTTACTTCTTGGGGCGAAACTTTTTCACCTGTTTTAAGAGTAGCAGATTCGGGACGTATATCCATTAAAGCGGCTATTGACCTTTCTGAACGTCCAATCGCCGCTTCTTCAAACATCTCACCAATTTTGAAAAACAGCATTACTGCAACGCCCTCGCCATATTCACCTATTGCGAACGCTCCGATAGTTGCAATTGACATAAGAAAATTTTCGTCAAAAACTTGACCTTTAATAATATTTTTAATAGCAGACCACAAAACATCATAAGCAAGAATTAAATATGCAGTTCCGTAAAGTAAAAACTCATATTTAAAATCAAAAATCAGAGCAATTAAAAATATTATCCCACCAGTAAAAAGTTTGATATAATTAAAATTTCCCTCTTTTTCATTACAATGCTCAGAACAATGTTCACAGCAATGGTCGCAAGTATAAATTTTTTCATTCTGTTTATGTTCATGTTTAGCGTGTTCCATAATTATCCCCTTTTTTATAGTATTTCAATTTGCATTTGACAAAAGTAATAGTGAACAGTTAATATGTTGGTGCTGCGGACGACGCCTTTTAACTTTACACTATTAACTATAAACTCTCCGACACCACACCTGTTAACTATTATTTATTTCCTATTAACTCCGCAAGTAAAGTTGTAATTTAATTAAACCAACGATAGAGCAGGTCTAGTTGCCAGTTAAAGTTGCTGATACTACTCCTCTGCGTGTAGTAAACCTTGGTAGAACATATTGCTGACGTGTTCATCTTTGATTGAATAAAAAATACTTTTGCCTTCTCTCTGAGTTTTAACGATATGCATTTGTCGTAACATTTTTAGGTGGTGAGAAACGGCGGGTTGTGTCATATTCATTAATTCGGCTATGTCACACACGCACATCTCAGATAGAAGTAAAGCGTTAATTATTTTTAATCTTGTCGGGTCGCTTAGCACCTTAAAAAGTTCAGCGGTGTTGTGCAAAGTATCATCGCTTGAAAGCCCTTTACCAACTCTGCAAATAACATCTTCATGAACTAATTCACAATCACAAAGTTCGTCTTGGCAAATTATTTCTGTCATATTAACCTCCAATAAAATAGTCTGTTTTATATATTAAACCTGTTCTGATTCTTAATGATTTATTTTTTGGATTATTTTAACTTTAAAAATAAATAGGGGGGTGGGGCGAAGCCCCACTTTTTAGAGAAAAATATCTTCACTATTTCAAAGTTAAACTATTCATAAAATGGGATTTTTGAACAGGTATATTACAATTTATTTAATTTTTACAAATTAAAATGGGATGGGGGTCACGCCACGTGTCCTTAGAAGACTTATTCATAAACTCTATTATAAAAACTATAAAAATTCATGAAAATTAGACTTGTTCTAAAACTTAATGATTTATTTTTTTGGATTATTTTAACGTTAAAAAATAAAGAGGGGGTGTGGGCTACGACCCACTTTTTAGAGAAAAACATCCTCACTATTTCAAAGTTAAACCATTCATAAAATGGGATTTAGAACAGGTCTATTATAATAAAACTAAGTTTTTTTAAAAAAACAAAGCTAAACATATAAGCAATGTTTATATATTATGCTGTAATAAGTAATTTGTTAAACATTTTGTGTTATAATTTTAAAATGTTTTTTTGTACCGATAATCCCGAACGGTTATCAACTTATCAAAAACTTCTCGTAAAATTTCAAATGAATGTTTTTCATAAATATCAAAACATATAAGCAACTGTTTATATATTATGCTTTTGCGATATATTTGTCAAATATTTTTTTACACTTTGTCTATTTGACCAAAAAACTTCATATATTATGAGTAAAAGTAACGAAAATGTTAAAATATCAAAAAAATGTTGACATATCAGATAAAAAGAATATAATACTAATAGTTAGCTACTGCTAACTATTATATAAACGTCTAGTTAGCAATGGCTAACTGAATATATGGGAGGGAAAACACGTGGGTGCACATATAGAAGCGAATAAGAAAATACACACAGGTGTAAAAGTAGAACATTCAAAAATTCATACAAAAATAAACAAAGAAAAAACAATGCAAACTAAAAATCTTAAACAAGTAAAAATCGGACATACCGCTGTTATTTTAAAAATTAATGGCGAAGGTGCGTTGAAACGGCGTATTCAGGAAATGGGATTAACAAAAGGTACAGAAATTTATGTACGAAAAGTTGCACCTTTGGGTGACCCGATTGAAATAACCGTTCGAGGATATGAACTTAGTTTACGCAAACAAGACGCGGAGTTGATTGAAGTAAAGTGAATAGTTAAAAGGTAATAGTTAATTTGCGACTTTTATTTATAATAAAACGCGATTAAGAACAAACGATTTAGTTAAACTGCCCCGCGTAAACGTCCATCGCAAGAGCGTCTCGCCCGCGTGAATTAAACTAACTGAACAGTTAAAATATGTCGCGGACTGTCGCTGAAGGCGACACCATAACTATCAACTGTTAACTATAAACTCTCCGACACGCGTGAATTAAACTAACTGAACAGTTAAAATATGTCGCGGACTGTCGCTGAAGGCGACACCATAACTATCAACTGTTAACTATAAACTCTCCGACACGCGTGAGTTAACTAACAATTAAGTTAAACTATGACGCGGACTGTCGCTGAAGGCGACACCATAACTATCAACTGTTAACTATAAACTCTCCGACACGCGTGAGTTAACTAACAATTAAGTGACGTGGACTGTCGCTGAAGGCGACACCATAACTATCAACTGTTAACTATAAACTCTCCGACACGCGTGAGTTAACTAACAATTAAGTTAAACTATGACGCGAAATACCAGCGGGGGTTCCCCGCCGCGAAAACACATGTAGGCGTTGCCTGCTAAATTTATTGAGAGGTGAAAAATGTTAGAAATAAGTAAAATAAAAATAGCTTTGGCGGGTAACCCAAATTGTGGTAAGACTACTCTTTTTAACGCTTTGACGGGTTCTAATCAGTTTGTTGGAAACTGGCCTGGGGTTACAGTTGAGAAAAAAGAAGGCAAATTAAAATGGGAAAAAATCCGTGATAATTTACAGACCTCTGAAAATACAGATGATACAGGAACTCTGAAAACGCAAACGAATAATCGTAAAACTAATGAGAGTATTACCATTACCGACCTGCCTGGGATATATTCCCTTTCTCCGTATACTCTTGAAGAAGTTGTTGCAAGGAATTATCTTGTTGATGAACGTCCTGATGTTATTTTAAATATTATCGATGGCACAAGTCTTGAACGCAGTCTTTTTCTTACAACTCAGCTAACTGAAATCGGTATACCCGTTGTGATTGCGGTTAATATGCTCGATATTCTTAAAAAAACTGGCGATGTTGTAAATCTTGTCGCATTATCTGAGAAAATGGGTTGTAAAACTTGTAGCATTTCTGCTTTAAAAGAAGACGGTATTTTCGAGGCTGTAAGGTTGGCGATAGACGTTGCAAACAACGCAAAGAGTAAAACAAAACATATTTTTTCTGGCAGTATTGAACATACATTAGCACATATAGAAGAGTTTTGTTTACATTCATTACCAGATGAACAGCAGAGATATTTTGCGATTAAACTTTTTGAGCGTGACACAAAAATCATTGAAAAATTAAAATTGACAGATGAACAAATTCAACATATTGACCAAGATATTAAAAAACGCGAACAGGAATTGGACGATGACAGTGAAAGTATCATAATAGTTGAAAGATACAATTTTATTGACAGTATCATAAAAGATTGTGTAAAATTAAAACATAAAACTAAGTTGTCGACTTCCGATAAAATCGATAAAATTGTCACAAACCGCATACTCGCTTTACCAATTTTTGTTGCAATAATGTTTGTTGTTTATTATGTTTCGGTAACTTCTGTCGGTTCATTTGTGACAGACTGGATGAATGAAACTTTGTTTGGCAATATTATTTCTCCCGCAATTAAAAGCTTCCTTGTTACAATTAATTGCGACAAATGGTTGCAAGGATTAATTCTTGACGGAATGGTCGCGGGCGTTGGTGCAGTGCTCGGTTTTGTTCCGCAAATGTTTGTACTTTTCGCGTTTTTAGCGTTTCTTGAATCTTGCGGATATATGGCACGTATCGCGTTTATTATGGATAGAATTTTCAGACGTTTCGGGCTTTCGGGTAAAAGTTTTATTCCGATTTTAATAGGAACAGGTTGTGGAGTTCCTGGAATAATGTCAAGCCGTACAATCGAAAATGACCGTGACCGTAAAATTACAATAATCACCACTACTTTTATTCCTTGTTCTGCAAAACTACCGATAATTGCGTTAATATCGGGTGCGATTTTTGACAACGCAGGTTGGGTTGCAACCTCAGCA
This sequence comes from Clostridia bacterium, assembly GCA_026000865.1. Taxonomy (GTDB): domain Bacteria; phylum Bacillota; class Clostridia; order Oscillospirales; family Ruminococcaceae; genus BNZF01. Next base: position 10,237 of record BNZF01000021.1, on the reverse strand, counting down.
TATTTTGTTGGTATATTAGCGATAATTTGTTCAGGTGTAATTCTCAAAAAAACAAGACTTTTTACGGGTGAAATTTCACCTTTCATAATGGAACTTCCGCTCTATCATATGCCTACGATTATTTCAATTCTCCGAAGTATGTGGGAACGCGGTTGGTCTTTCATCAAAAAAGCTGGTACTATAATTCTTGTGGCAACAGTATTGGTTTGGTTTTTATCGGGATATGGTTTTGAAAACGGAAAATTCACCGCAGTCGCCATGGACAGCAGTTTGATGGCATCAATCGGACACGGAATTTCTTGGCTCTTCAAACCGCTCGGTTGGGATACTTGGAAAGCGGCTGTCGCTACCATTACAGGCTTAATCGCAAAAGAAAATGTTGTCAGCACTTTTGGTATTCTTTATAATAACCCCGAAGTTTCCGAAAACGGCTCGGAAATTTGGGCATCTTTAAGACTGGCAATGACACCGCTTATAGCATATTCATTCTTGATTTTCAACTTGCTCTGTGCACCATGTTTCGCCGCTATCGGTGCAATCAGACGTGAAATGAACAACGTGAAATGGTTTTGGTTTGCGATAGGTTATCAATGCACTTTCGCTTATTGCGTTGCGTTATGTGTTTATCAATATGGTTTGCTCTTGTCTGGTCACTCTTTTACACTCGGTTCGTTCGCTGCAATTATAATCAGTTTGTTGTATTTATATATGCTTTTTCGTTCAGGAAAAAAGCATATTATAGGGAAGTTGGCATTCAATAGGAAGTAACTTAGAGTTGTTCTGAAAAACTTGAAAATTGTTCAATTTTTGCAAATAATAAAAGTTTTTCTGAGACTTTATACTTTTTCTAGTTGTATTTATTCTGTATATTAGTGATATTTTCTTTAATCTTGCTTTTGTTAAAACGGTAATACTTGTCCATTAATCTAATAAATTGTTTGTTTTCTACATTAAAAAACAAAAATGGGATAAATCCTCACCGCATATCAAAATAAATTCTGCTAAATGGTAGGTTAGTGGACAGGTCTAATGAATAAGTTTTTAAAATAGGTTATCTAAGAATTTTTGAGAAAACCATATGTGTGCAATTATTTTTCTAAAAGGAGAAAAAACATGGGTACATTTTTAGTCGCCACAGTGTTGGGTATAATTATTATTACAATTATTTGCAATATCGTAAAACAGAAAAAACAAGGGAAGTGCATAGGTTGCGATTGCCAATGTTCAAGCTGCAATAAGGATAGTTAAAAGTTTAAAATGTTAAAGTTGAAAGCTTTAATATTTTCATGCATTGGTTTTATTTTTAATATCATTATGACTATAAAATAAAAAACACCTTTCAAAAAGTGTTTCTTTTTTAATTTATTTACAAGTGAACCCTATAATTTATAACTAACCTAAGAAGGACATCCCAATAACTATTAACTAGCACTCCGTACCTCCTGTGTGAGTTAATCATTATGTCGCAAAAAAGCATGAGGTCTGTCCGCGTGAGTTAACTAACTGTACAGTTAAACTATGACGCGAAAAAGCATGCCAAAGCTACCTGCCGCCGTAAGGCGGACACATTTCAACTTTACACTGTCAACTCTCCAACACGCGTGAGTTAACTAACTGTACAGTTAAACTATGACGCAAAAAAGCATGCCAAAGCTACCTGCCGCCGTAAGGCGGGCACATTAACTTTCAACTTTACACTATCAACTCTCCAACACGCGTGAGTTAACTAACTGCACAGTTAAACTATGACGCGAAAAAGCATGCAGGTGCTACCTGCCGCCGTAAGGCGGACACAATATTAACTAGGGTCTTGACTATAACTTGCGAAGCACAGCTCCCCGTCAAGAAGAATAATCCTCACCATAAACTCGGTCATACGTTATGGTATCAAGAAATTCATCTCTGCCGACTGAATTATCATAGCAAGTGGAATAAACAGGCAAATTTCTCATTTTTATAAGCATATCTCTTATGAAATTATTTGTAGGTGCGTCAATCGCGTCGATAATTGTATAAGGAATATAGAAAAGAGAAACAGTATTATGCGGTATTGAGGAATAATCAAAATCATAATTTGCCCAAACAACAAAGTTTTGCTCATAAACAGGTGAGCAATTAGTTCCGTTCAAACCTAATTGTTCATATACAGAACTTTCACCACGCAAAGAAGGGAAATGGTCACCAATAAAAAGTACTACGGTAGGCTCGTCAAGCTCAGTAAGTTGCTTAGTAAATTCTTCAAACTGGTCTGAACTTTCTTTCATGCCGTTCAAATAATTCGTAAACTCATCATCACCGTCTGCATAGACATATGGTTGATGATTTTGCATAGTTGTGGTATGAATAAACATAGGCTTATCGTTGTCCACAAGTAACTGTTCTATTTGATTATAAACAGTTTTATCAGAATAATAACCAGATGTGAATGTTTCAACTGGAACAGTGAAATCCTCGTCAAAAATCAAATTATCGAAATCAAAATAAGGATAAAGTTTTGCACGACTATAAAATGTTGATATAAATGGGTGAATATAAGCAGTTGTATACCCCAATTGCTCTTTATAATAACGAGCGATTGTCGTTTGGTCTTTTTCTGTAAGCTCGCGTTGTGGCATATTCGGGTCATTAAGAGAACGTACAGGCAAACCAAAATTCAGCTCAAACTCTGTGCGAACAGTAAACGAAGCAAAAGTTGGAACAATTGCGGTTCCTTTATAACCTTGTTCTCCAACTCTGTCAATGGCATCATAAGCGTTTGAAACGGGTAAAACTAAGCCGTCTGTTTCAAATTTACGGAAATCCGCAAAAGATTCAGACATAACAACAATAACATTCGGTTTAACATCAAACGTTTCGGGTTTAGTTTTGTTCTCAACAGTAATCAAATTTGCTATTGTTTCAGCAGAATAATTTGCAGGTTTTTTTACACCGTCAAAGAAATTTTCTGTTGCGGTTTGAGTAAAAAACGCAAGGAAACTGTTGCAAGCAAACTTCTCATTTTCAACAAAATTATTGATAGAGGGTTTTGTGTCTATGCCGAAAACTCTATAAACAGGCATGCCAATTGCGGGAATACAAACAACCAACGCAACAGGTGTGATTAACGCGAAAAATTTTGGCAATCTTTTTTTGAATTGTTCATGAATAACTGGATTGAACCAAAAAACTGTGATAAAAAACGCCAATACAATTATAAAGTAAACAACAAGTGGCACGGTAATTTTGATATATGCAAAAGACGTCATAGATTTTATAGATTTTGCCAAAGACATATCTGCTAAAATCAAATGATTTCCATTCGTATTAAACTTAAATAGCTCAATAATCGACAAAGAGAACATCGCAGCTGATTGTGTTAAAACAGCAATCCAGCCTTTTTTAAAAAGGAACAAAAGCCCTGCGAATATCGCACCCCAAAGTACTAAATCAAACAGAAAAACGCTTGGTTTATGTACAATAAAGTCGAAAAATCTGCTGAGTGTTTTGCCTTGATTTATTTCCGCCATAGAGCATATAAACAAAGGAAAAACAATCATCAAAATTAAATTTACTTTTTTGTATTTTTCGGTATTGTTTTGTCTGATTGAATTAAAACTCTTAATTTTGGATTTTAACACACTTAATAAGTTTTTAAACATAATAAAGACCTCCTTTTTATATTCAATATTATATCACTCATGATTTCAATTTGCAACACTTTTTTGAAGGCTATTTTTATGTTCTTTTTTGACATTTAGGTCAAAACCCACTAAAAGTGTAAACTACTGATAGTATACCACTATCAAACCAACATTACAATACTTTTTTAAAGATTAATTTTATATTCTTTTTTGACAAATTGTAAAAATATTAAGATGTTTGTACAGATTAGTATCCGAACACCTATACAAACATTGTATTTTTTTAAATGTAAAATTTTCATTAATGCTTGACAATTTTTTAACGTTTGAATATACTAAGTGTTAATGAGGTTTGCTTTCTGTGCCATTGTGCATATGAAGAAATTATATGTTGAAGGAAGAATGAGGAGAAAAAATATGTTAAAGAAGAAAATCACAGCTGTTGCGACAGCATTAATGCTCACACTAACCCAAATTTTTAGCTTGCCGAGTACTTTTCAAAATAACGGCAAAAGTTTTTGGAGCGGGTTGTTTCAAAATTTAACAATTAGTGCGGATACTTATACTGACGAAAATAGTAATGAATATACATACGAGGTTTCAGACGGCGAATCGAAAATCATAGGATTTATCGGTGGTGGTGAAATTGTTATTCCGTCAATGCTTGGTGGTTACCCTGTGACATCGATTGGTGACTATGCGTTTTATTATTGCACCAGCCTTACGAGCATAACTATTCCAAACAGTGTGACATCGATTGGTGACTATGCGTTTTATGATTGCACCAGTCTTATGAGCATAACTATTCCAAACAGTGTGACATCGATTGGTGACTCGGCGTTTAGATATTGCACCAGTCTTACGAGCATAACAATTCCAAACAGCGTGACATCGATTGGTGACTATGCGTTTTATTATTGCACCAGCCTTACGAGCATAACTATTCCAAACAGTGTGACATCGATTGGTGACTATGCGTTTTATGATTGCACCAGTCTTATGAGCATAACTATTCCAAACAGTGTGACATCGATTGGTGACTCGGCGTTTAGATATTGCACCAGTCTTACGAGCATAACAATTCCAAATAGCGTGACATCGATTGGTGACTATGCGTTTTATTATTGCACCAGCCTTACGAGCATAACAATTCCAAACAGTGTGACATCGATTGGTGATGGGGCGTTTTATGATTGCACCAGTCTTACGAGCATAACTATTCCAAACAGTGTAACATCGATTGGTGATGGGGCGTTTTATGATTGCACCAGTCTTACGAGCATAACTATTCCAAACAGCGTGACATCGATTGGTGACTATGCGTTTTTATATTGCACCAGCCTTGTGAGCATAACAATTCCAAACAGCGTAACATCGATTGGCAACTATGCGTTTTATAATTGCACCAGTCTTACGAGCATAACTATTCCAAACAGTGTAACATCGATTGGTGGCTATGCGTTTTATGTTTGCACCAGTCTTGTGAGCATAACAATTCCAAACAGCGTGACATCGATTGGTGGCTATGCGTTTGCATATTGCACCAGCCTTACAGCAATCATAGTCGATGAAAATAATGAATATTACTGTGATATAAATGGTGTGTTATTAAATAAAAATGCGACTAGGCTGATTCAATATCCAAGTGGTAATCAACAAACAGAATATATAATTCCAAATAGCGTGACATCGATTGGTGACGGGGCGTTTGAAAATTGCACCAGTCTTACGAGCATAACAATTCCAAACAGCGTAACATCGATTGGTGACGGTGCGTTTTATAATTGCACCAGTCTTACGAGCATAGTTATTCCAAACAGCGTGACATCGATTGGTGGCTATGCGTTTTATGTTTGCACCAGTCTTACGAGCATAACTATTCCAGATAGTGTAACATCGATTGGTGAATGTGCGTTTGCATATTGCACCAGCCTTACGAGCATAACTATTCCAGACAGCGTGACGTCGATTGAATACCGCGCGTTTAAAAATTGCACCAGTCTAACGAGCATAGTTATTCCAGATAGCGTAACATCGATTGGTGACGATGCGTTTTATTATTGCGAAAATCTAACGATTTACGGATATAAAGATTCTTATGCTGAAACTTATGCTAATAAAAATAAGATACCATTTGCTGATATTTCTGAATTTGTTGACCCTGAACCTGAGCCAACAATAGTTTACGGCGAAATTGATTTAGACGGCGAAATCGGAAAAATTGCTGATGTGGTATTGCTCGGCAAACACGTTGCAGGTAAAATCACACTCACAGGACAAAGTCTAATCAACGCAAATGTTGACACAAGAGACCCTGCGGTTAATGTTGCGGATTTGCAAGCATTGATAAAATACATGTTGAAGCAGATTAGCGAGTTGCCGTTTAATGGTTAAAAACGTCTATTTTATATTACTTTAATTTAAGAGGTGCAATATGAAAAACATTTTGCACCTTTTTGTTGTTTTGATTTAGTCGATTGATAGCTGAATTAAAGAGGCATTGCTTAACGATAAAATATCGCCACATTAAATGGGCGGTGTTTTTCGTGATAAAAACGCAAGAATTGATATTTAAATCCCCACCAGAAAATTTTTGTCAACTATTTATACAATTCCGCCTTATGAAAACCTGTTTTTTCAGCGATTATTTTACAAGCCTCAGTTCTTTTTGCCCCGTCTTGGATTAGTTCTTCAACAAGCAACTTTGCTTCGTCAAGAGTTATTTGTGGTTGTTTTTCTTCTTTTTTACCCTCAACGACAAGGACAAATTCACCCTTAATGGTGTTTTTTTCATAGTAATTAATTGCTTCTGAAATTGTTGTGAGCAGGACACTTTCATGAATTTTGGTAAGTTCATGGCAAACTGATATGCTTCTGTCACCTAAAAATTCTAATAAATCTTGTAAAGTTCTGAGTAATTTATGTGGTGCTTCATAAAATATTAGCGTGTTGGGTTTAGTCGACGCATTGAGCAAATGGTCAATGCGTTGCTTTTTTGAAGTTGACAAAAAACCTTCAAATGAAAACAAAGCAGTATCTTGTCCGCTGATTGCTAACGCGGATATAACCGCACTAGCACCTGGAATAACTTGTATAGTGATATTATTTTTGTGAGCGAGTTTGACGAGTTCTTCACCTGGGTCAGAAATACAAGGCATACCTGCGTCGGTAATTACAGCACAATTTTCACCGCAAACTATCCTCTCAATAATGCTATCCGTGATTTTACGAGTGGAATGGTCGTGGTAACTTATAAGCTGTTTTTTGATGTTTAAGTGGTTAAGCAGTTTTATGCTTACCCTTGTATCCTCAGCACAGATAAAATCCACTTCTTTTAAAATCCGAACCGCTCTATAAGTAATATCTTCAAGATTTCCAATAGGTGTACCAACAACGTATAAAATTCCCATTTTTTATTTTTTTATTTTGAGCCGCAGTAGTCCCCTTTGCAACTACATATCATTGCACTTTTGAAAAACCTCTGCGACTTTTTCCTTTTTTTATTTTGGGCACTCTGAATTTACCTATGCGACCTTTGCCCATTTACACTTTTGAAAAGTTTTTTTATTTTGAGCCGCAGTAGTCCCCTTTGCAACTACATATCATTGCACTTTTAAAAAAAATCTGCGACTTTTTCCTTTTTTTTATTTTGGGCACTCTGAATTTACCTATGCGACTTTTTCCTTTTTTTTATTTTGGGCACTCTGAATTTACCTATGCGACTTTTGCCCATTTACACTTTTGAAAAGTTTTTTTTATTTTGAGCTGCAGTAGTCCCCTTTGCAACTACATATCATTGCACTTTTAAAAAAAATCTGCGACTTTTTCCTTTTTTTATTTTGGGCACTCTGAATTTCCTATGCGACTTTTGCCCATTTACACTTTTGAAAAGTTTTTTTTATTTTGAGCTGCAGTAGTCCCCTTTGCAACTACATATCATTGCACTTTTGAAAAACCTCTGCGACTTTTTCCTTTTTTTATTTTGGGCACTCTGAATTTACCTATGCGACCTTTGCCCATTTACACTTTTGAAAAGTTTTTTATTTTGAGCCGCAGTAGTCCCCTTTGCAACTACATATCATTGCACTTTTAAAAAAAATCTGCGACTTTTTCCCTTTTTTTATTTTGGGCACTCTGAATTTACCTATGCGACTTTTGCCCATTTACACTTTTGAAAAGTTTTTTTATTTTGAGCTGCAGTAGTCCCCTTTGCAACTACATATCATTGCACTTTTGAAAAACCTCTGCGACTTTTTCCTTCATACTGAATTGCAACCAATGTACTTTTTGTTAATAGCTAAACGCATAGATAAAACAATGATTAAATTATGCTTATCGTGTAAACGTCCGCATTAACCATAACTATAAACTTTCAGATATAAGCTATCTGATGCTTTGTCACAAAAATATATATGTAGTTTACATGTTTTCTATTTACCCTTTTGTATTTTTATGATATAATATCAGAATTGTTGTTCGTTGTCAAATATGCAATTGACAACGGATGAGTTTGTATTTAAAAGTATGCAGATAGCATCTGCCTGCGTTTACACGAATTAGTTAATTTATAAAATTAGTCTATTTCTGCATTTTACTTGTTAATTCTGCAGTCAATAGTTGTGATTAATTAGGAGAAAAAAGTCGCAGTTCTCATAATTAAGATACAATAGTTGCAAATTAATTAGGGAAAAAAGTCGTAAAGGTTCATAAAATATGCAATGATTAAAAGTTGCAAAGGTAAGCGTTGTGGCTCAAAATAAACAACTTGCAAAGGTAATTATTGCGGCTTAAAATAAAAAATTTTTAGAAAGTGTAAAAGGGCAGAGGTTGCATAGGTAAATTCAGAGTGCCCAAAATAAAAAAATGGATATAAATAATATTGCTTTAAAAAATCATAGGGATATAAAGGGAAAGATTGAAGTTATTTCGAGAGTTAAAATTAATACTCGTGAGGATTTATCTTGGGCGTATACACCGGGGGTTGCCGCACCTTGTTTAGAAATTGAAAAAAACGAGGATTTGTCTTTTGAGCTGACAAGACGCAGTAATCTTGTTGCGGTAATTACGGACGGTTCTGCTGTGCTCGGATTGGGTGATATCGGTGCAAGTGCCGCGATGCCCGTAATGGAAGGTAAGTGTGCTTTGTTCAAAGAATTTGCGGACGTTGACGCTTTTCCGATTTGCATTGACAGCCGTGACACAGAAGAAATTATCCGAACAGTTGAATTAATATCAAAGAGTTTTGGCGGTATTAACCTTGAAGATATTTCCGCACCGAGATGTTTTGAAATTGAAAGACGTCTCAAAGAAAAATTGAGTATTCCTGTTTTTCATGATGACCAGCATGGTACGGCAATTGTCGTTGGAGCGGCGATGTTTAACGCCGCACGTCTCGCAGAAAAAAATCTAAAAGATATGACAGTTGTAATCAACGGAGCGGGAGCGGCTGGAATTGCAGTAGGCAAACTTTTGCTAAATATGGGCATCGGTAATTTGATTATGGTTGACATTAATGGTATAATATGTGAGGGTGATGATTTACCGCCTGTGCATGCTGAAATAGCGACAATCACTAATCACGGTCACGTGAGAGGTAAACTCGCTGACGCTTTGAAAGGTGCGGACGCTTTTGTTGGTGTTTCAAAGCCAAATCTTGTTACAAAAGAAATGGTTCAGAGTATGAACGAAAAATCTATTGTTTTTGCAATGGCAAACCCAACACCCGAAATCATGCCAGATATCGCCAAAGACGCGGGAGCGTTTATTATTGGCACAGGTCGGAGTGATTTCCCAAATCAAATTAACAATGTTCTTGCATTTCCTGGTGTTTTCAAAGGTGCGTTATCTGTTCGGGCAAAAGACATCACTGAGAAAATGAAACTTGCTGCCGCAAAAGCTCTCGCAGATAGTGTCGGTGACAAACTCAATGTTAATTTTATTTTACCAGACGCTTTTGACAGAAGTGTCCCCGAATATGTGGCTAAGGCAGTAGCAGATGCCAGTTAATAGTTAAAAGTTAATAGTTGCAGGCAACGCCTGATGTACTTTCGCGTGAGATTTTAAGCGAACATTTAATTATTGTCGCATTTTGTGATATAACAAAAGAATAGTGATTGCAAATCAGTAAGGAGAAAAAAGTTGCAGAGGCGTCGGATAGTTGAAAGTTAATAGTGTAAAGTTGATAGTTTCGCGTCATAATTCAACTTAATTAATGTTTAACTCTGCGAACAATGGTTGCAAATGATTTAAGAGAAAAAAGTTGCAAGGGTTTATAGAAGCCGCAATGATTAAAAGTTGCAAAGGTAATTATTGTGGCTCAAAATAAAAAAGTTGCAAAGGTAATTATTGTGGCTCAAAATAAAAAAGTTGCAAAGGTAATTATTGTGGCTCAAAATAAAAAAGTTGCAAAGGTAATTATTGTGGCTCAAAATAAAAAAGTTGCAAAGGTAATTATTATGGCTCAAAATAAAAAAGTTGCAAAGGTAATTATTGTGGCTCAAAATAAAAAAGTTGCAAAGGTAATTATTGTGGCTCAAAATAAAAAAGTTGCAAAGGTAATTATTGTGGCTCAAAATAAAAAAGTTGCAAAGGTAATTATTATGGCTCAAAATAAAAAA